>JBJSXX010000107.1:0-16495 GCA_046086605.1 Pirellula sp.
CTATGTCAGAAGCAAGACAACGATTGCTGAAATCAAGGACGGTGCATCGAATACGTTCTTTTTTGGAGAGGTCACCGGTGGTTACCGCGCCCCTGTCAGCCTGGGCTCGCTATACTCCTCCTTTTGGTGGGTTTCCAATAGTGGACAGTTCACAAGGTACATGATTGCAGATCCATCAGGTGCGGGTTGGAGAAGCAGTCCTGCCGTTGGCCATGCGGCGAAATTCCATAGCAGACATGGAACGGGCGTGCATATGTCCTATGTGGACAATTCCGTTCGACTTATGTCCTACTCGCTCGAACCAAGGCTCTGGTATACTCTGGGCGGTATTCGAGATGGCGTCCAAGACTTCGCGGAATAGGTTCAAGGGGCCCTATTTTTATCTTTAGAACAGCAAGAGATTCAATCCTGCGAGTGCTGCAAGCACGATGATCGCGGCCTCGAAGTCTCTTTGCCGAATTCGATTGGCTAAAGCCGTTCCGGCGACAAGACCAAGGCAAATACCCGGCAACAACAGCAAATTCAACGCCAATGTATCAATTCGAATCAGGCCAAGATTCCAGCTAAATGGGATCTTGATCACGTTGAGCAATAGAAAAAACCAAGCTGCGGTCCCTACAAACTCCTTCTTCGGCAAGCCGATTGCAAGCAAAAAAAGTCCGAAGACAGGTCCGGCGGCGTTGGCAAGCATCGTGGTTACTCCGACAAGAATCCCCATCGTCCAAGCAAACCAGCGGCTATGAGGAACATGGATAAACCACTGCTCTCGAAACATTCGCAGGATCTGCAAGACGGCTAATCCAAGGATGATACAACCGATTGTCGGTCGATAGTAAACCTCGCTCATGACATCCATGAGCAACCAAGCCCCCAAGACCCCAACGATTGCCGGTGGTAACATCCTCCGGACGTAACTCCAATCTGCATGCTGTCCAAACATGAGCATGGCGATCGTGTCGCCAGCGATAAGCATCGGTAGAACAATCCCAGTCGATGCCTTGGCTCCAAATACGTAAGCGAAGATCAAGACATGGACCAAACTAACCCCAGAGAATCCGCTCTTGGTGATCCCTATCCCAAATGCAGCCAGCGCTAAAAGCAACCAAGCACCGACCGAAAGCGCTGTAGGATCAACCCCCATCTTTAGGACTCGCTCGCATTTGTACGGCCATGCACGATCCGATTCTGCCGATCCGTAAGATCTTGGACTAATTCATCGGTGCTCTCGGGATCAACCTTGCGACAGCACTCCATGAGCCTCTCAGCTAACTGATCGAATGGCTGTTCCCAATCCTCGGGAGTCGAATCTTCGGGAGCGATACAACTGATCTCGTTGACCAAAAGGAGAAATCTCAAAACGTGTCGAAATAGCATCCCTTCGTGTTTCTGCAATCCACGAGTGGCGATGTACTTATTGAAATCGCATTCGAACGACAAGAGTTCTCCTACGACCCAGACGCTTCGGGTGTACACGTCGTGTACGCCGGGGAAATCGTAATCGAACATGCGTCTGAGTTTTTCGCCCAGGGCCAAGGGCTTAGGGGCAGGTCGATCCTGCCAGCCCGACCGCCTCGGAGTAGCTACCTCTTGGGCCTCTTCGGAATCCTCTTCCTCAGGCGATTGGCCTGTAAGCTCTTGAACGCCTGCCAACCCGAGTTCGAGCAACCGTGGGTGCAGATACTGCTGAGCAAGCGGGCCAAAGGGTAACTGATCAGGGCCAGGAACCGGCACGAGTTTGCTGATATTCGCGGGCAATTCCAATACGCTTTCGAGCGCCTGAATTCGCTCGATGGGGTCGGCAAACTGCATCTGCTGGATCAAGTACAAGCCATAGATCGGATTGACGCTCCGCAGTTCGCAAAGCAATTCAAGCCTCGGTCGGGCTTCGATTCGCTCCGGACGATAATTCTCCAGGTCGTATCCTCGCGTTGCGGCATCGTCGATGGTCTCAATAGAGCCCTCTTGATCGTCATCGTCCGAATCGCTTTGAGCATCGGATTGGGCAGATTCGGGCAAGGCGGATTTAAGCCAACCGGCAAAAAATTCTTTCTCGAAGGATTGCTTACCCTTGCCAGGAACAACTTTCGGTGGCTCGGTTGCTACCGTCGGCTTAGGGATCAGATCTAAAAAGCCTGCCGTCCATAGAGTTACGAGCATGGCGTTGAGATCCTTCTGACCTTTGGCCAAGTCGATCGGAGCGAGCAATCGTCTTCCGACCAAGTTCCTAAGGGGTTGGACCTGGGGATCTTCGAGGAGCATTGTTGCTAGGAGTCGCCAAGGGAGCGGTCCTCGGCTCGCAAGATTCGCCGCAGGTGCGATCACCAGTTTTTGGAATTGCTCTTTATTCCAGTAAGTTTCACCTTGCCGATGCGTGGGCATCTTTTTCTTCAATTGCTTTTTTGCCCGAATCAAATTCGGGTCTTTGGTGTCTTCAGGAATCTGATCATACTGCAGCTTCCATCGATAATACTTGACATCGTCCTCATGCGCAATCGCATAGACAAACCCCTCTCGGTCATACTGTGGTCTGCCGGCACGACCAAAGATTTGCTGTGCCGAGGCCGAATCGATAAGCTTCTTTTTTCCAAACGGGCCTTTGACCAAGCTGGGAAGAATCACACTCCTGGCGGGCAAATTGATACCTGCTGAAAGCGTCTCGGTGCACACGCACACACTCAAGAGTTTCTCTTGGAAGAGCTGCTCGACCAAGCGTCGGTACTTGGGCATGATCCCTGCATGATGGATCCCTACGCCTCGAATCAAGATCTGCTTGATCTTCGGGCCGGCTCCTTCACTAAGTGGGATGCCCTCTAGCCTCTTGGTGATGATCGCTTGACGCTCCTTGTCAATCAATCGCCTACCCTTGAGCAACTCGGCGACTTGCCAACACTGATCTCGGTTAAAACAGAAGACAAGTCCGGGTGTTCGGCGACGAGTCTCATCACCCTCGGCAATCTTTTCTAGTTGTTCATCGAGATAAAGATCTTCGACCCATTCGAATTGCAATGGAACTTTGCGCTCGGTTCCTTGCACGAGCTCCAAATTGCGTCCATGGGCTCGATTGAGCCACGAACAAAATTCGACACTATTGCCAATCGTTGCAGACAAGAGCATCAGTCGCACATGCTTGGGCAACATCCCGATACTCAGTTCCCATACGATTCCGCGCTCTGGATCGTTGAAGCTATGAAATTCGTCCATGATCACCGAATCGACTCCCTCGACCCAAGCTTGATCGTGATGCAGGAGTCGATTCAGGAGAATCTCAGCGACGACGACGAGCACCGGGGCATTTGGATTGACTTTGCGATTCCCAGTCACCAATCCGATAGAACTTGCCGGATACCCCCAACGCACCGCAGAAGCTTGCAACTCTTGGAGTTTTTGATCCGTCAGTGCGATAAGCGGTGTTGTATAGAAACATTTTCGACCGGTCCGAAGGGCTTCGTAAATCGCCCCCTCGGCAATGAGCGTCTTACCGGTTCCGGTGGGCGCACACACCAAAACTCCTTGATCCGAGGAAAACCAAGCGATCAGCGCATCTTCTTGAACCGGATAGGGAGCATAGGGCAATCGCTCGAAATATTCCGATACAATGGCATCTCGATCGATTGGGTCACTTGAATTCATGCTGAGCATAGTAACACAAAACCGATCGGCGATGGAGACGAAAACAACGATTCAAAATGAGCGAAAAAAGCCTTAAACACTTGATTATCGGACTGCTGGTATGCACCGCATGCTACATCAACGCCGCTCGCTATCGACCGGTTCGCGATGTGGCCTATGCCCTTGCTACCATCGGTGAGACTTACGTCGATCCTGTTTCTAAGGCGGACTTGAAGAACGCCGCATTCGAAGGAATGCTTGAGTCGCTGGACCCCTATTCGTCCTACGTCTCGGAAGAAAAACTCCAACGTTTCAATTCAGTCTTTGAACAACGCTTTGCAGGACTCGGAGTGCAGGTAGAGGGTCCACCTAGTCGTCCCGCGATTACCGTTATCGCCACGCTCTTTAACTCCCCTGCATACCGAGCTGGCCTGTTACCCGGGGACTTGATCCTCGAGATTGACGGCGTTGATATCCGAAACATGGAGACTGCCGAGGTTTCTAAAAAGATCTCTGGATCTGTCGGCACGCAAGTCCGATTGGGGATCGAGAGATCAGGAATGCCGCTAGAGATCTCTGCAACCAGAGAGTTCATCGACGTCGAAAGTGTCACAGGCGATCGACGCAGAGCCGATGGCAGTTGGGATTTTCAACTGCAGGTCGAGCCCAGGATTGCGTACCTGCACGCAAACATCTTCGGAGAAAAAACTGCTCAGGAAATTGAAAGAGCATTGGAGTCCTTGAAGGGTAAAATCGATGCAGTCATCCTCGACCTTCGAGACAACGGGGGGGGATTGCTGCAATCGGCCGTCGAAATCTGCGACCTGTTTCTTGAGGATGGACCGATCGTATCGACTCAAGGTCGTGGAAAAGTCACTTTGGAGTCTCTCGATGCAATGCCCGGAACAGTTATTCCAATGAATGCACCGATCGCACTGATCGTCAATCAGAACTCCGCAAGCGCAAGCGAGGTCGTCGCCGCATGCCTTAAAGACCGTAAGCGTGCGATCGTCGTCGGACAACGCTCATTCGGCAAAGGGAATGTCCAGAGCGTTATACCCGTCGAAGGTGGAACAGCAGCTATCCGATTTACTACCGCTTACTATTTTCCACCTAGCGGTCAACGAATTCACAAGCGTCCAAAAGATACCGACGCAGACCAATGGGGGGTGTTACCAAGCCCAGGTGCCGAGGTAACGCTAACAGAAGAGCAACTCGAACAAGCTACCCAGAGGATGCGAAGACGCGGGGATCCTCTGAGAAATGGCACCCAACCTCAAAGCCCCCTATCAACAAACGAAGACCCACAAGACGAGCAACTCAAAAACGATCTTCAACTATCCAAAGCGATCGAACTTCTACAAGCCGAACTCGGAAAGCAGTGAGCCTAACACGGACTTGATGACGAAGGGCTTTGATGTAGAGGCGGAACGGCGCAAGCCGTCCGGTGAAAAAAATTCACTGATTAAATCATCTAAGATCAACGTCCCGAATCATCCTTAGACCCAGATAGAGAGGTTTCTACCTTGTCGATATCTTTTGAGGATTGTTCTGGGAACGTCGCATGTTCGTCCGGTTTTTTGCTAATCGATTTACCACTTCGTAAAGACTCGATCCGACTCGTGGGTGATCTCCTGAGTGGTCGTGGTGCTTGAGTGGTCTCTGAATAAGCCTTTTTGAATGTGCCTAAATTCTGACTTCGTGCATCGATCACTTCGGTCGTTACCTGAGAGCGAGTGATCTCAGGTATCACTGCGTTTGTTGGTTGGTTATTTAAAGGCATTTCCGGACGTTGGAAATGACGTTGAAATGACGGTGGAAGTTCGATCGTCTGCGGAGCGCGAGGGGAATCAGGCAGCCTATTTGGTTCACTGGTATTCCTTTTCGGCGAACTTTCCATTGCATCGGCAGTCTCAGATTTCGCAGGATCTTCATAGCTCGCTCGTTTGACGCCCCCTCCGCTCGATGGACCGCTTACCTTTTGCGTCTTGCCCTCGACTCCAGGGAGCAATTTCATGGTGGGGTCCGAAATCGTCGTCCCACCTTTACGCCCCTCGTAGCGTGCGATGATACTGAGCTTCATCGTTGGGCCTTTGACATCCCCCCAGGGTAGCCAAACGCTGTAAGCTGGCCCGATGGATGTCTTGCTCATGTGTTTTGCGAAATCATCGGCTTCGATCACGTACTTGCGAAGAGGCTTTTGGTTCTCTGGATCATGATCATCTGCATCGAAGACAAACACGACGAGCTTTCCGTCGACTTCGATCGGATCATTCTCATCCTTCTCATAGAAGAACACACGTCCACCGAAGCCTCGCACACCGGGTTGATTGGGTTGTCGCAAAACCGTATCGGTCCAAATCGCAAGGATACGGTCAGGAACGACGGGCTTTTCCTCTTCGCTCCAGTTCCAGCTTTTGGGTACGTTTTTCGGTGCAAACTGACAACCGATGAGAAGTGTTGTCGCAAAAACAACCCCGAGAAGGCTGCTTGTGGTTTGGGCAGGAAAACGGGCCTTCATTGGAGCTTCTTTGACTTGGTGTGTGTGTTTAGGATTGCTCATCAATACCCCGGTTTTATGGTACGAGGCATTCGCAGCAGACCTGCTGAAGCTTTTTTGGCAGGCTCCTTCGAACTTTCTTTTTGCGGGCTAGAGGTGACGACTGGAAATGGCAAGTCGCTTGTGTAAACCGGAGTTTCTTGACCGCTTAGCAAAGCGCCAGACGTGTTGGGGATGGGCTGGCCTTGGAAATACTCTGGCCCTGCCATGCGACGAAGCACGCTTTCGGTTTTTGAGTTTGGTTGGAGGCTTCCACGCGGATCAACGTCGGGATAAATCACTGGGACTGAGTCGTCCTCCTCCTGCCACTCTTGAATCATGCCTGTGCGTGGAAAGACATCGCCATGCATCGCAAAGATATCGGCTTCGCACCAACTCATCCTCGCAAATTCGGCTTGCTTGAGTCGCTCCATATCGCCTGGGTTGCGAACGACATGGGGTGTCATGATGATCAGCAGTTCTGTTCGGTTTTCATCAAAATAATCGTAGCTGAATAGATACTTGAGGATCGGGATATCCCCAAGCCAGGGGACTTGGCGGTGCCGTGTCCTGGTCGCTCTTGAGATGAGCCCACCGAGAATAATGGTTTCACCATCGGCTGCGCTGACGGTTGCCTGTGCGGTAATCGTATCGATTCGAGGAGATCGTACCACGGTGCCATCTTGTGCGATAAAGATCGGAATTCCTTCGGCTTCGGGCCCCAGTTTGGATTTTTCCGCATCGATCTCCATGACCACATTACCCTCGGGGCTGATCCGAGGTGTGACCCCGATGATCAAACCGACATTCTCCAAAGCCAATTGATTCTGAACACCGAATTGGTTGACGCTCGTAGCAGCGATCCGTGGTACTCGTTGGCCGACTTGGATGAAGGCTTGTTGGTTATCAAGGGTTAGGACTTGGGGTCTGGAAAGAATCTCTAGCCGACGAGTTTCCTGCAATGCCCTGAGCAGGAAACTAACGTTCTCGCTACTTGCTGACAAAACCAATCCGCCGAAACCAAGCTCGTCGTTGGTGCGGCCTACAGCAAAATTCGATAAGCCCTGGCCACCGACAAGCTTCGAGTTCTGCAACGCCTTAGACGAACCGCTATTGCCCAAAGGATCTCCATTGTTGAAATTGAAACCCGGATTATTGCCCGCAGCGACAATATCTTGGGTCGTCTCGGTGACAACCCCTGCTGGGGTCGATGTGTTCGTCGTAGCGGTGGTTGTTACCAAGTTGCCAAGCAGACTACGGTCAAAGAGCACTGAGTCTTGGATCCCCATCTCGATGCCAAATTCATCCGTGTTACCGAGCAGAATCTCAGCGATCATGACTTGGATCATCACCTGAGGAGGTTGCTCATCGAGCCTTTGAATGAGTTGTGCGATCTCATCGTAATAGCGAGGCGTCGCACTCAGGATGAGTTTGTTTTGAACCGGTTCGGGAGCCACGACGACTTCGCGCTCTAGTTGGTCAAAGGGATTGTTGACCCCGGGTGCGGCAAGCTCAACAATGCGTTTGCTCTGAAGAAATTGATTGATGGCCGTAGCGACATCGATCGCTGGCGAATTCTTCAATTGATACACCGTGCTCTTACGCTTCGACGCCTCACCTTCATCGAGCCTTAAGATCAACGCCTCGACAATCTTTAAATCCCCTTCCGAACCGATCGCGATAATGTTGTTGCCGCGAGTATCGACGGTAAATCGTAATGGCAATAAAGAATTGTCGTCGGGATTGCTCGACAACTGAGGACCAGGCGCTGCCCCTGCGGTTGAACTCGACGAAGGGATCAACGCACGTAGGGTCTCGACCAAACTGCTGGCATCCCCATTCTTGATCGCGAATATCTTGATCTTCGCTACTGCTCCGGGAGTATCAAGTTGCTGTATGAACTGTTCGATCAGAGGTAGAGTCTCAGGAGTGCTTGCAACGATGATGGTGTTATTGCGATCGTTGACGGTGATTTTAGTCGTCCCCAAAACACCGCCAGTCACAATCGGCTCTCCGTTCTCATCGACCAGTTGCAACGTCTTATTGCGATCTGCAGTGGTTGTTGCCAACGCATCTTGCAAAGCCTCAGCGATGTCGGCGGCCAAGTTGTGACGAATCTGAAAGACTCGCGCCGCTTGCACCATCCCATTTCGAGGCACATCGATCTGCTCAAGTAGTTTCTTGATCTCTGCGATGTCACGAGGGGAACCGTTGACGATAATTGCATTGCTTCGGCTGTCGGCAAAAGAATTCACAACAGGTGCTAACCCCTCTTTGCCTTTGTAAAAAGACTGAAGCTGAGTTTGCACGTCGGATGCTGCCGCATGTTTCAGAGGAATGACAGCCAATGTGGATTCATTTTTGGTCGGCTGATCAAGCTGTTGAATCAGTTGTTTCATCAAGTCCATCGACTCTCCCCAACCGATGACTAATAAAGCATTCGGCGAGACCAAGGGGGATACTGTCACGCGACCTTGCCGCGTACCGATGAATTTCTCCTGAACATCCTCGATCAACTCGGACATCGATTGCGAGTTGACATGCTGCAATGGAACAACCTCAATCGTCGGCTTACTCTCTCGGCTAGCTTCGTCCAGCCGTTTGATAATCTCTGAAAGATCTGTCAATTGCTGATCTCGCCCTCTGAGAATCACCGCATCGAGCTCAGGCAGCATTTCTATCTGAACCCCTTCGAACTGAGGCAACGGCAATCGATCCGGAGGCGACTGAGGCGCCTCCGATGGCGCAGCACCCGCAGGCTCTTGAGTGCCGCTGGCTAGACGAACTCCCGTAGGGGCAGCGGTACTATCCTTAGAGCCCGTGAGATTTTGAGAGAAGGCCGCCATCGCGACCTGACCTTGTTTGCCGAGCTTCTGATAGCGAAACGCCCGATCCTTCGAAACTTGCGATTCCGTCGTATGAGCTACCGATAGCCTCGACACGGCCTGAACCTCTTTCGAAGCTCCTTCAATGCGCAGCATTCGTCCCTGGGGATCAAACTCCACCAACAAGGATTCTTTGCCAACTTGCAAGATGAGCGCCTCGGGCTTTGCCGGATGCGCAAAAACCTGCTTGGGGTAATGCAATGCCAAGGTTTGACGCAGACTTAGCCATTGATTTGGAGAGGCTGGAATTTCTTTGCGAACCAGATTCGATTCGTTGACGGATTGCTGAGCCGGAGGCTGAGCGCAACCGACTTGCATAAGCCAATCACAGGCCGCTAGCAGTAGCAACAGACAAAACCAAGCCGCTAGCGTGTGTCTTTTTCGCATCAACTTCCCCAAGGTGATTTCGAGGCAATCCGCCAAAGCTGGGGCACCCTTTGTCCCATCTGCTTGGCTACGAAGCTTAGAAAAAACTCGACTTACAGGTCAACACCAATCCCCCCTCGACCGGGGGGTACTACAAACTCTTAGCTACAGGCCAAAAGATGGGCCACTCCTTCTAGCCCGCGAAGCCCCGGAGTGCTAAAGATTCATTTCGAGTACGGGATTAGTTTGGCAAAACAGGTTGATTGCCGCCTGGAGGAGGGGGTGGCAATTGCAAGGCTTGTCGCGTGGGAGCTAGCGTCTCGTTGTAGTGCTTGAGCAAGCTCAGTACCGATTGGAATTCTGGTCGTGCGGCCAAGGTTGCAAAGCGTGGGTCTTTGCTGACCGATTCATAGCGACCAAGAATCGTCTTAACTTCTTCTGGATTGGGAGCGGCCCCACCTAGGAACATCCAAGCCGGTAGACCGAGATACTCTTTCCACTGCGGATCGAGCAGGTCGAAGAGCGCAGGTGCGAGTTGAACGATCTGCCCACGAACGACTTCGGACTCCGTGGCTCCTACGGCCTTGGCAGATGCAGGTGTTGCGTTGCCTTGCACGATTTGTTCGGCATACTTGGCGACCGTTTCGGTCAGTTGCTGAGCTGCGGGCGGAACAACGGGCGTCTGATTAATCGAGGAAATCTGGTAATAGGCGCCCGTGGCAATTCGATCGACTTGCAAGGCCGAGCCATCGATCGAAACACCTGCGAAAAGCCCTCGACTACGGGAATAAGTATAGATCTCGGCTTGCAACTGGCCGTCGGTACCGACTCCGCCGGAGCGTCCGACTGGCCCTGCTGCAGCAGCCACATCGGCCCCAAGAGTCAATTTGCCATTGAGAACACCTTGAATGCTGCGATCTGTTTTGAACACAAGAATGATGTCAGAAGACTGAACCCCCACTTGCCATCCGATATTGCCGCCAGTGAGCGTGATAAAGACCGGAGCGTGCCAAGTTCCGTTGGGTTCACGGACAAACAGGACCCCTTTTCCGTGCCGAGCACCAACGATAAAGCTACCTTTAACTACGTTTGGGATGATCGCTACTCCGTGTGCATTTTCGATCATCGCACGGGGGACTTTAGCCAACGGCTGGGACATCGTCTCGGTTAGAAGTTGGCTTGACTGGGCGATCACTTCATCGGGCCGCATCTGCCCCATGAGGGTCGCTGGAAAAAGAGGTGCCAAGGTTGCGGTCACTAGCATGTAAGCAATGGACTGGAGCCATCGAATCGTTGTCGATCGAGCGGGGCTGTTCATGAGTATCTCCTCGTGTTTTTCCAATAAAAATAGAATCTGATACACCCTGACTAGCAGAAAATCATGGCCGGAGACTAGGGGGGTTGCACTCGAACCCCGAAAAGTCGTTGGTTTTTTAGAATCTTAAGGGTTCGCTAAATAGGAGAAAAAAGGCTGGGTCGATTGAAATCGGCGAAGTTTCACTTTAGAATCAAGCGATCTTGGTTGGTAAAAACCTTTCATTCCTTTTTAAATTGGCGAATAATCATGACAGTTGGTGAGCGAATCCGTAAGAAGCGTCAAGAACTCGGTTGGACGCAAGAAATCCTTTGTGGCAAAGCTGGACTCAGCAAGAGCTTTCTCTCTGAACTAGAGAGTGGCAAACGAAATGTCAGCGCCGAGAACCTGTACAACATCGCACAAGTCTTCGGTGTATCGTTGGACTATCTCATGGCAGGAAAAGCGAGCAAAGAAAGCCGCGATCCTAGCTTCCAAGTTCCGATTCCAAATTCTCTAGCCAAGTTCGCGGAGAAAGAGCAACTCTCATTTAGAAAGACTCTGACTCTTTTGAACATGTATCGACAAATCGTCGCCAATCGCGCAGGACGCACCAAGGATCTCGGCGAAAAATTCGATTGGAAGAAGTTCTACAACGGCGTCAAGGATTTCATGGACAAGGAATGATCCGTCCGAACTCCTCGCCCGAGGTTCATGAGCTAGCAAACTCTCTTGGTATTGAGTCCAAAGACCCCGCTGTCGATATTGTTGTTCATTGCAAACAATTGGTAGACGGCTGGGTCGCTCAGGCCGGTGGGATCGGCCCTGAAGCGATCTCCGATGTCAATGCCCTTGAGATTCTCATTAAACGCCACCTCTCCTTGGTCGTCGAGGAGATACTCACCGAAGACGACTTCGAGCGACTCACCGATAAGTACGCTCGGGGCATGGGTGAGTTTGTCTTTGCCGGTTTACGGGCCAAATTCGATGATCCTGAAACGCCCGTTTTTGGTGTGCTTATTCAACGTCGATCATCCGTTGAATCCGACCCAGATAAATTCATCGCCGTGATCGACTGCCGAGAAGAGCTATCGGGTGAAAAATTCGCCCGACGCTACTTCACCAAGTGGCACGAGATCGCTCATAGGATGACCACCCATCGGTTCCCAGACGATTTAGCTTACCGATCCGACGACGATGATCCTATCGAAACCCTCATGGATGCGGTCGCTTCAGAACTGGGTTTCTACGAACCATTTCTCGGGCCCGCCTTAAGGGACGCCCTGGCCAACGAGAACTGGCTGACCTTTGAAATGATCGAATCGATCATCCAGAAAGTATTTCCCGAAGCGAGTTTCCAAGCGACGCTCTTTGCCTGCATGCGACTATCGCCCACACCGATGGCCTACATCGAACTGGCCGACACCCCTCTTGCCATTCAAAAAACAATTCCAAACGCCGCCGCTTATGCCCATTGGTTACAAGCAGACGAGCAATCCTCAAGCGCCCATGAGTCACCGCAGGGGAACATTCGCTCGACAAAGATTTGCTCCGGACAAATCGTGCGGCCCGAGTCGCTGTTCTACCGAGTCCTCGAAGGCGACCTGCTCTATGATGAAATCGAACATCACCTGTGCGACTTTTATCCGCCAGAAAACCAGAGCTATCTTGGTCGATTCCCTTGCGAATTCCAGCAGAACTCAATTCCGAATCTGTCCAAACATGCCCATCGCGGTGTGCTCGCTCACGTCCAAGTTCGACGCGTACCGGGAAAGCTCATTGGACTAATCCAATACTGAGTTCCTACGGCCCGTGTCGCGAGGTTTATCTGGCTTTCCAATCATACCAAGATCGCGAGAGTGTCCTGCCTTGGTCATCCGATTTCGAAAAGCTTGTCAACCGGCCCAAGGCTTCCATGCATGCAAGAAACTCCTTGACCTCAGCGGGCGTGATTGACAAGCGGCGTCCACTTGCCGTAGCCGGGATACTCAAGTTCCCCTCGGTATCGACAGGGGCCTGATCCAGCAGTCCTGCGAGCCAAAGATTCTCAAGTCGGGACAATCGCCCAAAATCGATCAGAGCCGCGCTGGCCAGCGGCCCCTTAGTCTCCTCAAATCCAAGCAATCGCTGGGCTTGATCCAAAGGTTGCTTATCCGCCTCTACAAACGCTTGCCACTGCGTCTTTGAATTCCCAAGCCAGTTCCACCGCTGGGTCTGGTGAAGATGTGGAGACAGCGGAGTTGAAACACCCAGACTACCGAGCAGGCTACCAACCGCGTTGACGATCGAGGCTGTCCCGGCACCCAACTCATCCGGATTGCTTATGCCACTTACCAAAGCGACCTCGGGTAAAGGCAACGGATTGCCAAGCCCGTCGGATTGAACCAATACCAAATGCTCGCCGTTTAGGTTCGGTAGGATTCTCTTTTGCCACTCCTCGGTGATCGTCACAACCATTGGCCAAATTGCTTGCAACTGCTGATGAATGGGCCTTAAAGGCCCAAGATCAGCCTCAGGATCCTTGATGAGCATCAGCTCTTCGAAATTGCTTTTGACCCTACGGACGATGGCTCGGGCTGTTTGGAAGTATTCTTGATGCGAACCCAATCGCAGATTGAGCACCAGCAAGGGATCATCTCCAATCCGTCGGATCCCCTCGAGCACCTGAGTGCTATCCATCAGGTGCATCGGTGTACGATCGATTTGGACACTTTCAAGCCCCTGTTCGGACAACCAAGCTAACCGCGTCGCCCCTCGATAGCGAACCACATGCTGTCCAATACGATCATCGAGCCACGATGCGTCATCCAGAACCGATACCAACCAAGCAGCCGTGTCGGACTGTGCAGGTTGCTGATCGATCATCGGTAGCAAAGCTGTTCGTGCGATCTTGCGAAAAAACCCGTCCAGCAAAAAGACCTGAAAAGCAGACACCACACGATCAGAGGTATGATAAGTGCTCGTCACGAGTGCTCTATCTAACCCTCTATCGCGAACGTGTTTGTTCAGATGATTCGATACCAGCGATTGAATCTCAGGAAACTCGTCCATGTGAGAGTCTTTACCAAACCGCGACTCCCAGTCCTTGTCTCCGCTGATCACCACACAGAAGTACTCATCGAGTAGTCCAATCGAGAACGTCAACGACTTGTCTTTGCACGCACTGCGCAGATCCTGAAGGGTTTCTCGATCCAGAAGATCCGTTTCGGGGATCTGGCTCCAAGGAATCCTATCTGCGGTAATACGCCACTCGAGACGATTGCCTCGCTTGTCCTCGACTCTCCGGAGGTTATTGAAAAAGCTGGCGATATCGGGAACAAAGTTAATCCCCAAACGAATCGCACCTTCGATTTCGTCGATCCTGGCCAGTGCCCGATCGGTGTTGGTGCACCTTCCCCCAAGCATCAACGTAGGCAATTGGATTTTTGGAACGATCTCATTGACCCATCGAGCGACGATATCGGCTTTCTCCTCGGTTGCTGTTTCCCGGCTTGATAGCCTCTCGACCTCCGGCACGATCGAATTCCATTGATCCAGGGTGAGGGACAAGTTCTCGTCGGCGTAAAGAAAAACATCTTGGGAAATCACATCGTAGAGAAACGCTCGGATCTCCCTCGCAGCGGGATTATCCAACCTGGCTTTCCAAATCGCCAAATCGCTTTTGCGATCCTTCCATTCCTTGAAAAACAGTTCGTTGGACTTCTTCCATAAAGCGGTTTCTACGATCTTTGCGGCAATCTCGCTGTCTTGGGTCGCTTGAATCTGCTGATCGACATGATGGAAACCCCAGAAGAAGTCGGCTTGCTGGGGCACCCATCGCCAAGAACCTGGCGACTGAACCAAACTCGTCGATGATTGCTCTTGTGAAAACCCTGTGCTTGGTACCAGCCAGATTGAAACGATCAGAATTGGTAAGGCCAAACGTACCTTTGGAAGACTCATGGTAAACCTCTGCGTGAACCTATCTCTTCTGTTTCGCACCCGTGCAAAGTGCATCCATACGAACGCGTTGTATGATAGACTAATGATCAAAATAAGGAGACGCTCATGAGCAACTTTTACCGCACCGTCTGTAGCCATGCACAGTTTGTATTCGCCCTTGCACTGCCTTTATTGGGATCGATCACGCAAGGACTTGGACAAGCCCCCGGTGCTAGCAACTCGATCTCTGTCGCTTGGTCGATCCAACAGCAACCGGGTCGGTTGATCCTCAAGGAAAGGGATCAGCCGATCGCAGTTTTTCACTATCAGAACGACCAGTGCTTGCGTCCTTTTTTCTCGGATGCCACAACGGTAACGGGCCTCCGTGCAACTCGCAACTTCCCGCCCGTCTCGGGAGTCGATCCAGACGACCACGCAAGCATGCACGGTGGAATCTGGCTTGCCTTTGGAGACATCAACGGCGAGGACTTTTGGCGCAACAAAGGACGCATCGAGCACCAGCGATTCTTAAAATCGCCGACGGCCAGCGCAAATGGAATCGCATTTACGAGCGACGATGCTCTGATCGATTCAAAGGGAACCACTATCGGCACGATCGAGCAGTCGTACAGCCTGAGCCGTATCGATCTTGGATATTGCCTAGTTTGGAATGCGATCATCAAAGCAGGGGCCAAGCCTCTGATCCTTGGCGATCAAGAAGAGATGGGCCTGGGTGTCCGCGTTGCAACAAATATGACCGAGAAAAACGGCGGGCAGATTCTAAGTAGCGATGGCAAGACGACGGCGAAAGCAACCTGGGGTAAAATGGCCGCTTGGGTCGATTATTCCAAGACCACCGATACAAAACGTATCGGCGTGGTTCTCATGCCCGACCCAGCGAATTTCAAACCGAGTTGGTTTCACAACCGCGACTATGGATTGATGGTCGCCAATAGCTTCGGGAACAAGTCGTTTACCCAAGGCGAGCCCAGTGCGATAGTCATCGATGCCAACGGCTCGTTAAAACTCAAGTACGCCATCTACTGGTACGAGGCTTCGGCCAACGAACCTCGCCCTATCGAAAGAATCTCAAACGAGATGGCTCGATGAAGGGTGATTTGGATTGCATCGTGCTCAATGAGCCAACGCGAGAAGAAGAGTTTCCCAAGAGTGTTGGATGACAGTGCGGTCGAGAGGGCTCGAACCTCCAAGGTATTTCTACCACTAGCCCCTCAAGCTAGCGCGTCTGCCAGTTTCGCCACGACCGCAATAGATTGGGGTAACTAGTCACTTCGAACTAGTCCCCTGAGAGAGTCTGAAAGTTTAGATTTCCGGGCTGTTTAGTCAAGGGGGATCATCGAACAAGCTCCGGCAAATACTTCACCGGAATCGTCCCGCAATTGAGGACTTGTTCGTGGAATTCCTGCAAATTGAAATTCTCACCCCTTGCCCTCTGAACGTTTTGACGAAGCCTGTAAAACGCCGTTCTACCGACGAAGTAGGTCGACAACTGGCAAGAACTCTGCTTGGCACGCTGGACTTTGCCGTAAGCCTCCCCTTCGGTCTGATAACCCCTTCCGACAAGCAACTCCATGGCCTGCTCGTCGGTCATTTCAGTGCAATGCATCGAATAGTCCAAAATCGCATTGAGCACCGCTCTGAGATAGAACTTCAATTGGTGGAGTCGCAAAGCTAGATCGCCTTGCCCATAGCCTTGATCGAGCATCATTTGCTCGGTGTACACCGCCCATCCTTCGGCAAAAACACCCGACGAGAGGATCTTTCGAATCGGAGACCGGACACGGTTCGAGTAATCGAGTTGGACGTAGTGGCCTGGATAGGCCTCATGGATCGTCAGGATCTGAAGCATGTACTTGTTGT
>JBJSXX010000108.1:0-2747 GCA_046086605.1 Pirellula sp.
CGGTCTGCGCCGAGCCGGCAAAAATTGGGTGCTGATTGGTAAAAATCGCTTTGCGAGCCCCCTCGTTGGGTGGAATCATGCTCGATTCCGCTTTTGATCCCTCGAAAAAATGCTGGCATTTACTTGGCCCTTAACACTGGGTCTGTCCCCTCGCCCTCAATGCAGGGTCTGTCCCCTTGTGTAAATGGGGGACAGACCCTGAGCATGAGCACTTCATAAGCAGATTGTCCGAAAAAAACAGCACAAGCTACCATCGGCTATGTTGCAAATTGCAACGCTCCATTTTGCTTAACCAAGTCTTCTTGCTGATTTTTGAACTGCATTTCAAAAAGGTTCGTCTGAAGTTTCTTGGTAAATTCGCCCGACATCTCGCCATTTCATAATCGAATCGGCAAGCAAAAGACATTGTTGGATTTTTCGGTGCAATCCGGCACGCTCTTTGCTTTTCCAAAGGTCAATCATTCGAAAACTGTTTTAGCGATTTATCGCTAAACTTTGCTTCCTTACCTATAACGATCAAACTCCTAAATACGGGGAAACGCTATGCTAGTTTCGTCTCGGTGGCTTTTTATTGGACTTTTGTTCTCGACCTTGATTCCTGCTAATGCTCAGGATCAAGAAGCAGTGGTTGTGATCGCTCAGGAGCCCAAATACATCGACCCAACGGGATGGGTTCCTGAAGCTTTACGATCGAAGGTGACTCATACGTTTCAAGATGTACCACTGACCGAGGTTTCGGAATGGATTCAATCGCAGACAGGCTTGAGTGTAGTTCTCGATGAAAGAGGCCTTGAGGAGAAAGATGTTTCACCCAATGAGCTAGTCACAGAGTCGCTGAAGGATGTGCCCATTTATCAGTTCCTCGATCGGCTTGAAAGACTCGGTGTTGATTGGACATCCGATGGCAGGATGATTACGCTCTTGCCGCTGAATTCGAGTGTCCGAAATGTTCAGTACAATATCGGCGATTTGCTTGATATGGATTACAAACCTGCAGAGCTGATCTCTGCGATAACCTCGACGATCGACCCAAGCTCGTGGTTGCATCTCGGAGGTACTTCGACTGCTGTTCTATTAGGCGATGTACTTTTCATCCGCCAGGTCGATCGAACCCATCGTAGAATTGCAGCATTTCTCGAAGGGCTTAGACATCCAGCGCGGCGAACTTGGATCGATGAGTCCAAAGAGCATGAAGCCATCCGCGCAGTACTTGACTCGAGGACCTCTGTGCAATTCAAAGGGGTGCCGCTGGTTCAAGCTGTTCAAACGATGTCGGCCCAGCACCAGATCCATATTCGACTCGACCGCGTGGCGCTCCGGAATGCACGAATCTCGGAGCGGCTTGCGATCTCTGTGGATATTCGTGAACAAAATCTCGGAACGATCCTGGAATTTATCACTTCACAGCATCAGCTCGGTTGGTTCTATCGTGATGGAGTGGTTTGGATTACCGAGGCCAAGGAAGCAGCAGAGGAGCGGAAGCTTGCGATATTCGATGTGCGAGATTTGTGCAAGAATCTCGCGGATTGTGGCAAGCTACAACAAGCCATCGAAGGTCAAGCAGATCCTGGCAGTTGGGAGACCGCTGGCGGAACAGGTATCATTGATTTTCCTTCGGTTGGTATCATGGTGATCTCACAGCGCGAAATGGTTATCGATGAAGTTTTGATGCTATTGGATAACTACCGTTCAGCCCTCAAAAATTCGAAACGGCGGATGTCTCCCGAGGTTGATCCTGAGGGATATGAGACCAAGTACTACAGGATGCCGACGGTCGTGGCTCGGGATCTGCACAAGCTTCTCCCGAAGCTTATAGAAAAAGACTCGTGGGTCGAAAGCGACACGGCCGTCGAGGGTGCAAAAGGAACGATTCAGTTATGCCGCTCGTTGAGTTTGCCATTGAAAGTAGTTACTGATACGGAAAAGAGGATGCCATCAGAAGCTTATTCAGTTTTGATCATTCATCAAAAGCGGAAGGTTCATCCTCAGATCACGGAGTTGATCGGTAAGATCGAGAGTGGAGATGCACCGGGTTTCGGTGGCATGCGGAGCATTGGTGGTATGGGTGGTATGGGCAATGGCTTTGGAGGTGGAATGGGTGGGATGGGCGGCATGTTCTGAGATCGGACGAAGGCCGTGGCATTCGTAGCTGCCTGACCTTCCCTGAGCTACGGCCGATCCTCGACGAAGCGTTCGAGATCTATTCACAGAAACGGGGTCTGTCCCCTTTTAATAAGTTCAGAGATGGGACGCGATAGCGATGAAGATTCCGTGAAGGTGACCCATTCGCAAGGTTTCTGGATGATGGAGACAGAGTGCTGGCAAGCGTTGTGGGAATGGTGTTCTGACTGGTACGACAGCAAGTACTCAAAAGGACCACTTACGGATCCTGTCGGGCCGTCAAAGGGCTCGCTCCGCGCGTTCCGTGGCGGCTGTTGGTTCGACGTGGCCGCGGGTTGCTGGTCCGGCTTTCGTGATGGGAGTGTCCCGTCGGTCCGTGGCATCAACCTCGGCTTCCGCCTTGCCCTGAGTCCATCCGGAATCCCCAAGTCGGAGAAGGGAGAAGTCAGAAGGGAGAAGTTAGAAGTGGCCGAGGAGCGACGGAGAGATATTGTCGAAAGGACGTTTCGCTTTTCAGTTAGGATTGTGAAACTCTGTCAAGTTCTCGATGAACGGCCGGGTGTTGGGCGGACACTATCACGGCAATGGCTTCGGTCTGGTACATCGATCGGCGCGAATGTTGAAGA
>JBJSXX010000109.1:0-43041 GCA_046086605.1 Pirellula sp.
TCTGTGCCGGTGTAACTCAAATCCCCGAGACTGGTGTTGCTGTAGCTATGGAAACTATGTCATTCGCTTTCGCAATTGCGATTGCAGCTCGGTCACCAAGGACTCAAGTTCGGTCCTCGATCTGGAGCGTAGCGCATCGTCGGGCGACTGAGGGAGACTCAACAAATTTTGCAACATGCGTATTTTGCCGAATAGTTCGCCCTCCTCACGGCCCTCCTCACGGCCTTCTTCGCGGCCTTTGATTTCGCCTTCTTCAAAAGCTGTTTGGATTCGAGTGTTCTCATCGAGCTCCCATTTCAGCCGTGCATCGTAGTGTCGGCGCTGGTCTGGTGTTCGTGAAATCATCTCTAGTACTCCTACGGCTCGTTGAAAAACGGGATCAGGCAACGCGAATGCTAACATTGCACTCGGTACTGGCCACCCCTCTGATGGTTGATGCACTCACTGGCTTGGCTAAAAAAATCAAATACCCATGTCGGCAAGCCGTTCGGCAACCATCGATAGAGTCCGCGTCCATTCGGGATGCTCGGATTCCAATTGTTCGATCCAATCCTTCAATCGCTCAACCAAACCGGTATCTTGCCTAGACTCGTGCTTGGTCTGTTCCAAAGCTTGTTCGATGTCGTTGGCCAATTGACCCAGTTCGGCAAGCGTCTGCTCATCGAGCGATCCAGGATCGGCTAACGATGCTCGCAATTTCGACAACGCCTCGTGAAGTGTATCGGTCATGATTTCTTTCCCATCTAAGAAACGAAATGATCAAATCAGAATTTCTTGCACCACTCGACCCGCGACATCCGTAAGCCGATAGTCGCGACCGGCATGCCGATAAGTCAATTTCTCATGATCCAATCCAACACAATGCAACATCGTCGCATGCAGATCATGGGTGTGAACTTGCCCCTCCATAGGCTCGATTCCGTACTCGTCGGACTTCCCATGGACAATCCCCCCTTTGACTCCCCCACCAGCCATCCACGAGGAGAAAACCAAGTTGTGATGCTCTCGTCCCGGATGATCGGCCGTCTGATGGAACGGCGTTCGACCAAACTCCGTCGTCCATACCACCAGCGTTCGCTCAAGGAGGCCACGAGCCTTTAAGTCTTGGAGCAACCCGCATATCGGTCGATCGATCATCTTGGCAAGCCGCTCATGGTCTTGCATGTTTCCATGCGAATCCCAATTCTCGGCGCTATTGGATCCAGTGTCGATCAATTCGATGAATCGAACCCCTCGCTCCGCCAAACGCCTAGCAATCAAACATTGCCAGCCAAAGCCTTTGGTCTGCCCTGCCTCCAAACCATACAAATCCAATGTAGCTTGCGTCTCGGATGTTAAATCGAAAGCCTCAGGGGCTTGCATCTGCATCCCAAAGGCAGTCTGGAAACTGCGCATCCTGGCCTCAAGCACCGGATCCAACGGACTATTGCGAACACTCCTGGCATTGAACTTCTCAAGCAGCTCAAGCTCCATTGTCTGCTGAGCAAGGCTACTGACTCGTGGTTTCAAATGTGCAAGCGGCTCATCGCCTGGTATCACATGGGTTCCCTGATGGCATCCAGGCAAGAAATCGCTCCCCCAACACTGAGCACCAGCGTAAGGGGGATTGGGTGCCAAGACAACAAAGGACGGCAAGTTTTGATTGACCGTACCAAGTCCGTAGCTTACCCAAGCCCCATGACTAGGTCGAGCAAATTGCGCCGATCCGGTATGTGCAGCGAGTGTCCCTTTGTCGTGCCCATCGCTATCGCATACCATCGCATTGAGAACGCATAAATCATCCACACAGGTCGCAAGCTTCGGGAATAACTCGCTAACCCAAGTCCCACATTGTCCATTCGGAGAGAACGACCACTTCGGCTTGATCAAATAGCGTTCAAATGCACCTGGTTTATTGAGCCAGCGCGAGGCTGTTACCTTATTGCCATGGTCTTGATAGAGCTTTGGCTTGTGATCCCAAGTATCGACATGGGAGACTCCTCCGGTCGAATAGATGAACACAATGCGATCGGCTTTGGGAGCATAATGACCTACTCTTGGAGCCAATGGATCAGAGGACTCATGCGAGAATGAAAATGCTTGGTCGCTCCCTGACAACAAACCAGCAAAAGCAATCCCTGCAAGTCCTCGGCCTGAACCGAATATCCAATCGCGACGGTTGTTTTGCATCAGCAGCTCCTATCAATCGATATACAAAAAGGAGTTGCTCGTCATCAGCACACGGCACAGCGCACTCCAAGACTTCAGCTCGGTATCACCCGAGGCGACTTGCGCCTGGCCCGTTGCAACGCGGGCTTGTTGATCGGAGTAAGCTTTGAGAAAATCGATACAGTCTTTCTGCTCTTGATCGCTCGGGGATCGACCGAGTGTCTTCCTGTAAAGCTCCCTCAATCGATTCGATGGGTCCTGGGTCGATTCCGTAAGCTGTTTGGCAAGCGACTCACTGGCAAGATGCACAAGGGGTGAGTTCATCAAGAACAACGACTGGGTCGGTGTCGTCGTCGGTTTGCGCTCATCGACACTGAGGTTGGGATCCGCACCGTCAAAAAGACTCAAATAAGCGTTCTTGCGATTTCTTTGTTGCATCAAATACACGCTTCGATGCTTCGAATCATAGACGCCATAGAATGGATTGTGGATCGTAAAACCCCACGAGTCGACAGGTGGGAACGGATGCTCCTTTGGAATCTTTCGATCGAGCAAACCGCTGATACTCAAGATCGAATCTCGCAGGGATTCCGCATCCATCGGACGCTTGGCATGCCTCCAGAGCAAGCGGTTCTCGGGATCTCGATCCATGGCCTTTTGGGCCCATGGATGCTGTTTTGCGTCCATCGTATCATTCGCGAGACGGTAAGTCCTCGACAGGACAATCAGCCGGTGCAGAGCCCGCACGTCCCACCCCGACTCGATGAATCGGCCAGCGAGGTACTCAAGCAATTCCGGGTGCGAGGGTTCGGAGCCTCGCGACCCAAAATCGCTCGTGGTCGAAACCAATCCTCGACCAAAGTGCCAATACCACAAGCGATTGACAAACACCCTCGCAGCAAGCGGGCTGCCCGGATCGGTCAGCCACTGCGCTAACTGACGTCGACCACTTTGGCCAGCTTGTGGATCGACCCGATGACCACCAAGGACCAAGAGGTATCCCCGAGGGACTTCTTGATCGAGCTTGCTCGGCTCACCTCGCAACTGGATCCGTGTGTCCACCGATGCCGCTTCGCTAACGCCATAGGCGACCGGATAAAGCACCTCGGCCGCGATGTTGGTTCGCTGGGTCTGAAGATCTTTAATCTGTTTGTCCAAGGCCACAATGGCTTCCTGATTCGCAGGCGTCTGGTTTGGTCTTAAAAAGCTCGCAGACCCCAGCGGAGCAAAGGGCTCCGTGTCGAGACCTAGGTTATCCAGTTCCCGTGCCACCACGGCGCCAGATACATGCCCAAACCCATCGCAGATGAAGGTGTCGGCGATCCGATCCCAGTTTGTCGGCAACGCTGCCTTAGGGATCTGCGCGTGGAACTCTTGGCTAGAGATTCCTCCAGTCCAAGTCATGTCTATCGGATCGAGTTTCAATTGCAAATGGTACCATTTGCCCCCCTCCAAGCTGCCGATGACTTTCCATTGGCCAGCATCCTTGATCGCAAATTCGTTTTTCGAAATGCTGCATTCGATCGCAGTCGACTCGATCACCCCTCGACCTAAATATAGCCGACAGGATCCCTCAGGCTCTTGATGGTTATCGGATAACTTGGGGATTCGAAAATCGACCGTGAAATACAGTGGTTTGTCTGTCAAAGTCGCTTTTTGCCCAAACACATAACGTACACCTTCGTACGGAGTTCCCGAGCCGATACGTACCCCGCGACTCCCCTTGCCAAAGACATGATCAAAGGGACTTTGAGACTCGGCAGTGACCTGATTCGGGCCAGCCGAAAGCCAAGCCTTCGTCGGTGGTTTGCCAACCTCCTGAGACTCAAGGTCAAGATCGACTCCACCTGCATGGAAGCTGGGGTCTAACTTGGCTCGTTGTCGCTGAGCGGTTTGAATCGATGCATCGATCGATTGCAGTTGAGCAGCTCTTTGCTCCTCAAGTTCACCCACTCGCTGCGGTGGTACCAAAGCTGGAAAATTCGCAGGACGCTTATGCTCCTCCCCACCAGGAAACGCCCAGCGAGTGCTCTTCAAAATTCCATACAGACCATAATAGTCTCGCATGCTGATGGGATCGTATTTGTGATCGTGGCACCGAGCACAGCCGATCGACAGCCCCAAGATGGATCGACCAAGCGAATCGATCACGTCGGCAAAATCCAAGTGCTCATAATCGGCATTCGGTGCATACCCATAGCGTTTGCCAATCGCGAGGAAGCCCGTTGCGGTCACCAAGTCAGCGTATTGCTCATAGCCATTGGCTTTCGCATCAGGGATGCCATCGGCTACGAGATCTTGAGCATACAGATCCCCTGCAATCTGTTCGCGAATAAACTGATCCCATGGCTTATTGCGATGGATCGAACGGATCACCCAGTCACGGTACTTGTAAGCCTCTCGGACCGGATAATCCGCTCCATCTCCAGCCGTGTCTGCATACCTCGCAACATCTAGCCAATGCCGTCCATATCGCTCGGCATGTTCATACGAAGCGAGCAATCGATCAACGATCGCTGACTCGGATGCTTGGTTACCCTCAGCTATGTATTCATCGATTTGCTCGGGAGTCGGAACCAATCCGGTAAGATCGAGAGTTAATCGCCTGAGCCAAGTCTCCTTGTTGGCAAGAGGAACCGGCTCGATTTCATTGGCCTCCAGTTTGGCAACGATGAATCGATCGATCGGATTCCATACCCACTCCGGATGCATCACTCGAGGTGGCTCGATGGATTGGATGGGCTGAAAAGCCCACCAAGTGCGAGCGGTCTGCGGATCCATGCCACCGAGTCGCGGAGCCTGATCGCGAGGATCGAATGCACCTTGAAGAATCCAGGTTTCAAGGTCCCGGATTTGAGATTCCGACAGTTTTTTGCCACTCTCGATAGGTGGCATCGGACTTGTTCCGTCCAAGTGTCGAACGGCTTGAATCAGCAAGCTCTCAGAGGGCTTGCTTGGAACAATCGCGGTGCCAGAGTCGCCCCCTTTTTGCCAGCCTTCGCGAGAATCCAGCAGCAGTCCACCGCTGGACTTTTGCGTTGCTAGCGAATGACAGCTTTGGCAATGATCTACAAAGATGGGTCGGATGCGAGATTCGAAAAAATCTGTATCGCTTGCAGTCCGCTCGGCCTCTTGTGCCGAACTCAAGTGGCTTGCTAGCAGTCCTATCGTCAGAAGGAACAGACCGACGAACTTTTTGGGACAGAGCTTGTTCATAGAACCCAATTATAACTCGATGGTCGTGCGTTTCGGTGCCGGGCAAGAAATCCGAGTGAATTGCTAGCTATAGACTGCTTTTTTGCTTTTGGTTTCGGCGAAGGGAGAACGAAACCGAAAAGCCTTTGCAATTGCTACAGCTTATCTCATGAAGTGAGCCAAGATTGCCGATTTGCCAAGATACGCAAGGGGATGCAATGACCGAGTTTATCGACCGCAAAGCCAATGAAACAAAACGAAGCGGTGCGGCTTGCTTCCGGTCTGGTTTGCTAGTGTGGGCTGTTATGGTTCTGGGGGCCACATTTCTAGGGTGTGGATTTGGCCCCCGCTCGGTGGTTCAAACGAGGTTGGCCTACAACGAAGCCGTCAAGACGACTTCTGAGGAGCAGTTCCTTTTGAACATTGTTCGCTTGAGGTACACCAACACGCCAAGTAGTCTTGCGATATCCAATATTGCTGACCAACAGGAGTTGGCATCGGAACTTCAAGCAATCCCGTTTTTTGTACCTGGAGCAATCGATGGTTTTCGCGCTGCGGCATTGCCGCAAGCGACCTTGACGCGGGCCTCTCGTCCTACGCTCAGCTACACTCCTTTGGACGATGAGGAGTACACGCAGAGGCTCTTTACCCCGATTTCGCTAAACGGAGCTTTTTATCTTTCGCGAACTACTTGGCCAATCTCAATGGTCTTTCGACTCTACTTAGAAAACCTCAATTGGGTTTCCAATGCCGAGACGGCAAGTGGTCCAACGCCCAGGTGTGCTCCGGAGTACGCTCAGTTTCTCGAAGGGATCCAAGCGCTTCAGGAGTTGCAAGATTTGCAGCTCGTACAGTTGTACTTCAATTCGGAGGAACAGGTCGTCGGTGGGCCTTTCGAGAACCCGCCTAATGCAGCCGATATGGTGCTCAAGGCCGTCGAGATGGAACTCGATGTTCGCCAAGATGAGAAAGGCTACTCGTTGATCAAATCGTCTAGTCAACCGATGCTTGCGATCGACCCTGCGGCCAAGGATGAGCCTGCCTGGGAAACATTTTGCCGATGTTTCCATGTCGACCCACAAGTAAGTTCGCTGAAGATCACTTCGGAGGAACTCGCTCCATTTGAGAGTGCCGAGTCGGCAAGCAAGCTCACGGTACTGGATTTGGAAACCCGATCGTTGTTGCAAGTCCTTTTCTTTGTCTCGCATGGGATCGAGATTCCGAGCGAGCATATCCGCGAAGGTAAAGTTCCGATGACTTGCAATCCCGATGGAACGGCTTTTGATTGGATGCAAGTTATGGACGGGCTATTTCGGGTGCATTGCACCAAGTCGAAAAAACGTCCCGAACAAGCTTATGTTTCGGTCTTCTACGAGGGTTATTGGTACTACATCGATCAGCGGGATCGGGACACCAAGGCGACCTTTGCGTTGTTGCTGGAGGTTTCGCGGTTGGAGTTGCAATCGTCGGAAAACAACGCACCGCTGTTGACACTGCCGCTTGGCAGGTACGGTCAAGTTCGTCGAAGATAGTGAGCTAAGGAGCGACGCTAGTTGATAAGCGTGCGTGCAAGATTCGATAGCTGACGCATGCTATCGCAAAATGCGGAGAACTGCATTTTCTTCCGAAGCGAATCGCTCAAGGATCTCCCACCGACAACCAGCATCGTTCCCTGCGGCAATTCTTTTGAGAAGTGGTCGAAGCGATCCAAGAAGTCTTTATCCGACTCGATATGCGAGACGCTTAGCCAAAAGATTTTGGGTCGGTACTTGGCAATCGCAGAGGACATGGAAGTGAAAGGGACTCCGGAGCCGAGGCTGATTGTTCGCCAACCGGCCTCTCTGAAGATGATTTCGATGAGTTGATTGGCTACTTGGTAGTTATCCCCTTCGGACGTCCCGCCCATGGCCAAGGGGGCCTCGGGCGTTGGGTCAGAGATCAAGCGTCTGAGTTCATGGATGAGTCGAATGCAGATCTCGCAACCTCGACGCTCTTGGTAAACGTCGGCTCGTCCGCATTCCCACATTTCACCGATGACTCGGAACGTAGGAGCCATCAGATCGTCGGCTACGCTGGCCATGTTGCCATGGATCGCGTACCAAGAGCTAATCACTTTGCGGCACTGCGACTCATCACCGGCAAGGAGTGCTCGCTCGAATTGCGATTGCAGAAAAGGAGCGTTAGCGATCGAAGGGTCTTCGCCGACCCGATCTGCCCGGGTACTGAGTTCTTCAATCGCATCGCGTTCGAGTTGGCGGTGATCGCTCAGGCCAATCGCTGAGGGATCGACAATACGACGGTTGGTCGATTCGAGGAACTCCATAAGGAATTCCAAGGGGATTCGGCGATGCCCACCGTGGGTTCGGTCGGTACGTATGACACCCCGATCGCACCATCGCTTGACCGAGGATTCGCTGACTTGTAAGGCCTGGGCGACCTGTTTGGGACTGAAGCTATTCTCCAAGTTCATCGTTGTTGTTCGGAAACTTTCATGACGTCCGTTCCCCCTCCGACCGAGCAACCGCGTCGGTTTTGTAAACAAACCCGCAACCAATTTTCAACTTCCCAAATCCCGCTGTAGCACTACTCAACACTTCTATTTTCCTACCTTGTCAACCGTCGAACCGTCGGCTTTTTGATAGCTCACCCTCAAGATGTTTGGAAAAAAACCATCGCGTTCAAATGATACGCCAAAAAATCGTTCAAGGGAATCGTCCAAATCGTCAAACCGCCTGAACGGAACGATAGTAGAGCGAAAAACAGGATTATCAAGCCAATCGTGCAAAACTTCCCGAAAGACCCAGTTGCAGCCAAGAAAAACCAGGAAATAAAACGCTTTTTCCCGAATCTTGGTTAATTTCGGAAAAAGCCGACCGAGCATATTGCACCTGGCCAAAAAGAACGATATAACCAGGACGAATGAACGATTTGAACGATTTGCGTTGTTTGATGATCGATTTTTCGGTTGTCTAAAGAGTGCAAAACGTTCAACCCTCTGTGTGAAACTCGAAAAAGGCTCTGAAATGGTCAAATTGCTAAGCAAACCGGTGGCGAAGAAATCCACAGTAAAAAAATCCACAGTAAAGAAAACTACAGCGAAGAAATCTCCGGCAAAGCCCGCCGTGACGCTCGTCGTCGCCAAAGCAGAGACGAAAACGGTTAAAGCGAAGTCTACTGCTACGAAAGACAAGAAATCAAAGTCCACTGGGCTACCGCCAACCTTCCAGTGCAAGGGTCTCGAAGACTCGTTCGTTCACTACTGCCAGTTGGTTGCTCCGGAAATCAAATCCGTAGAAGATCTCACCGTGGCGGTCAAAACCCATTTGAGCCAAGAAATTGATTTCATGGGCAACGCCGATTTTTCGGAAACATCCATCGAGCAGTCGCTTTTTACCGACGAGCGTCTCTTGCCGATCTCATCTGAGGAACTTCAACGCGTCAAAACTCCTGACCTGCCTGCCCACCTAGCACGACTCTGCGAAACGAAACTACTGACCCCAGCAGAGGAGGTAGAGACCTTCCGCCGCATGAATTTCTTGCGATACAAAGCCAACCAGCTCCGAGCGGAACTCAAAGAGAACGAATCTTCCGATTCGGCGAAACTTCAACTGGCAAATAGCTGGGTTCTCAGGCGTATCGAAGCTCTCCTTAAGGCCTCCGATTGGTATCGCGATCGACTCGTCAAGTCGAACATGCGTCTAGTGATTTCGATTGTCAAAAAGTTTGTTAACGGTCACAACGGTTTTGATGATCTGCTCAGTGATGGAATCATCGCCTTGATGCGAGCCGTCGATAAGTTCGACGTGGGTCTCGGCTACCGATTCAGCACCTATGCAACCCAAGTGGTTCGTCGGAATTCCTATCGCCGAGTCATGGAAAAGCAAAAGGAGCGTCAGCGAGTCACCTTGAGCGTCCATGATCCAGGGATCGATATCAGTGACGAGCATCGAAGTTCGGGGATGAGCGAAGCCCGATGGGAAGCCCTTCGTGGCCGCCTATCGACCATGCTCGATAAGCTTGACCGAAGAGAGAAGCTTATTATCCGAGCTCGGTTCTCTCTCGGCGGACACCGAAACGTTCAAACACTTCAGAAATTAGCCGACCGATTGGGTGTCTCCAAGGAACGGATCCGCCAACTCGAAAAGAGAGCCTTGGATAAACTTCGCGATATGGCTGACTTGTCGCCTATCCCTGAGGTGGAAGTCTAATAGCAAGACCTGCATGCTTTTTAACCACTCGAGCCAGTTCCCTTTTCCGGTCGAAAGGGTATTTGGCTACCATGAGCAAGCCGGTGCGATTGATAGATTGATTCCACCTTGGGAAAGAACCTTTGTTCTTGAGAGCAAAGATTCCCTCGATGTCGGTTCGATTGTGAAGATCAAAAACAAAGTCGGCCCCTTCTCGCAGAACTTGGTCGCCGAGCATACCGAGTACCGTCCAAACGAACTTTTCGTCGATCAGATGCGTTCCGGGCCTTTCTCGCGTTGGAAGCATCAACATCTTTTTGAAGCGGTAAGCGGTGCCAGTTCGCGGCTGACCGACCGTATCGACGTTGGGCTCCCACTGGCACCCTTGGGAAATATCCTCGGTGGTTGGGTGCAAGGCAAACTCGAATCCATGTTTCGATTCCGCCATCGAATCACTTTGGACGATCTGCAGTTTGCAGATCAACTCAGCCAACTCGGACAAAATCCCATAGAAAAGCCGATCAAAATCGGTATCTCAGGAAGTTCGGGGTTGATTGGACGTAGAACCATCGAACTGGCTCGTGTTCTAGGGATCGAAGTGATTCGTTCGGTTCGTTCGGAGAGTAAACAGCACCAAGTTCGATGGCCCAGGGGAGTGAAGACAGTTCAAGAAGAGAGCCTCGATGAAATCGAAGGCCTCGATGCTTGGATCCACCTAGGTGGTGTTGGAATCGCCGACAGGCGATGGAGCACACAGTACAAGCAAGCGATTCGAGATTCGCGAATCGAGTCGACTCGCAGAATCGTCGAGAGACTTGGTAAGTTGAAGCGACCACCGAGATCCTTTGTGTGCGCCTCGGGGGTTGGCATTTACGCAGATCGCCAAGACGAGATCCTCGATGAATCGTCTTCGGTGGATCCTTCCGCGACCAAAGATGATTTCTTGGCCGAGGTTGCTCGCCAGTGGGAATCGATGGCTAGAAACTATGAGAGTTTTGGTCGAGTGGTTCTAGCAAGATTTGGAATTGTGCTGCATCCGCGTTACGGTGCGCTGAGCAAGATGCTTTTACCGTTTCGTATGGGGATCGGTGGTCCTGTGGGATCTGGCAAGCAGTACTGGCCTTGGGTTCATGTTGACGATGCGGCCAGCATTCTGCTTTTTTTGGCGTTAAACGATCGGTGCACCGGCCCGATGAATGTTGTCGCCCCTGAGTGTTTACCCAACCGAGATTTCAGTCGAGTGCTTGCACAAGTTCTTCATCGTCCATGTTGGATACCGACTCCGGCCTTTGCGTTAAGGGTGGGGTTGGGTGAGATGGCCGGACCGTTATTGCTATCGAGTGCACGCGCGATCCCGTCGGCATTGCTTTCTGCAGGCTACAGGTTTCGATTCCCGACGCTCGATGCTGCGCTTGATAATTTGCTTGGGTGCCACCGTCAATCGAATTGATTGAAGGCATCGGCTGTTTTTCGTGATCGAAGCGATCTAGAAAAGCAATTCTGTTCATTGGTATGCCCCAACCGCATCGCAGGGTCTTAAAAGGCCCAAACATGTATGCGACAAGCCGCCTGACGGCGGCATCTATTGGACATCATTGACGGTGTTGACAAGATTGACTGTGTTGACGGCGGACAAGATTGACCGATTTGACGTAGTTGACGGCCAAGGCCGATGAGTCGCTGGTCAATCAGTTCAATCAACCAATGATGTCAACCTCGTCAACGATGTCCGCAGTCAATCCCGTCAATGCTGTCACTAAGGTCAATGCAGTCAAAAAACCTCGCGTCCGCCGTCGGCGGACGTAGCTTTTCGAGGTTGTTGCTACGCCGCCTGACGGCGGCATCTATTGGACGTCATTGACGGTATTGACAAGATTGACTGTGTTGACGGCGGACAAGATTGACCGATTTGACGTAGTTGACGGCCAAGGCCGATGAGTGGCTGCTCATCTTCGTGGAACCGCCGCCGCACTCCTGTGCGTTGAACCAACACGGCCGGACCCGCATGCTAGGTGGTGTGGGGAGGGTGCCCGGAAACGGGCATCCTTACCCGATGTTCGTCAATCAATTCCTTTACGGCGCTTGAATTCTATTTCTATCGGCGCGCCATCGGGCAAGCCGTCCAATTGCCCATGGACATCACCGCAGAATGCCCAGTATTCCGCGATGTTTGAGCTGTAGATGTTGGAGACAATATAGTCACCACCGAGTATTGGGAGGAGTTTAAATCCAAAACAGTGACCTCGTTTGGCCTTCACTTTGGACACCCTAAGTTCGTCGACGAGGTTCAATAGGAGCCAGTCGGATGCATTTTCTTCATCGTCGATCATTGCGAGAAAATCATCTTCGCTCTCCGCCAAAACCTCATTCGAGCCTTCGGTGATGTTGAGAAGACTCACATTACCACGCTCGTCTATCCAGAACAGGTCGCCAAATGTGTTCATCAACCATGGTTGGATCTCTGTTCCTGGCTGGATTAGCCATCTCCAATCTTTAAACAGTTTCCCCCAATCCAAATCGTCCATGCGGAGGATATAGTCTTGAATGTTCATCCGGAAAGGTACTCACTTAGCGCACAGGATTTACGAACGTCCCCGATGACCGAGCGGTGGCCAAAAAGAGTTACCATCAGGAAGCGGCCGATCCCCCGCTTCGGTCCATCGGATTGTTCGTCCCCTCTGTGTGTCGACGAATATGTAGTAAGTCGCCCCGATTCATCGATCTGACGTCTTTCGCATCGAGGGTAATGCACGCAAGAGTCGATCCGTCACCATCAACAAACTCGACCTCATACGCACAGCCATTTGCATAGGCATGAACGACAGCACCAACATCCCCCGCAAACAGACCAGACATCGGTTTATCCGATATCAAAACAACCATTGAGTGTTCAGCGATCATCAAGTATCCCCAGGGTAAGCGGTAACCAATCGAGGTGGCGAATTCTCTTCTACAATCCAAACAGCAACAACCGCACCGGGACGACGATTGTCAGTCCCAATCTCGCCTGCTGTTTCGTATTTTACACCGTACGGAGAAGGTTTGGCAATGAAGTTCTCACAGGAAGTGGCGATAGTAAGAAGATCATCGCGAAGTTCTTCCCAGTTTTGACGAGTATAGCCGACAGAAGCAAACCAAGCCGCCTTCGTTCCACCAACCGGATGCGCTGGATTAAGGAGGTAGTCGCAGAGTTTTTCCTTGGTGACGATCGATTTTTCAGAGTCAGGAAACGCCATTTGTTCTCCAAGGGACGACCATGATCTACACGCATATCAGTCGCTCTGCTGCAAGCGGCATCGAAAGCCCATTAGATCGTTTGTAACACCTCTAATGACTCGCGGTCAAAGATTGGCTCTGTCATTTGCAGGCTTTCGAGTACGAGGAAATCCAAAGCGATGCACGATTAGGATTTAGTAGCGGACGAGCCGCTGGCTCGCCAATCGACCAGTTGCAATTCCACCTTGCGCATGCCATTAAACTCGTTGACGTTGGGTCTAAACGCAAGATCGAAACAACCCTCGTGCGCATTGATCTTGTCAGCCCATTCGGGCTGAGAGAACGCAACGGCTCGCAGTATCTGCCCATGTTGTTTGAATCGGACTCCGACGTGTCTTTCTCCTTGCCCAAAAAGCTTTGCCGGTTCATGGAGTTCGACATTGCTAGCGACAAACACTGGTCTTGGATTTCCAGCACCAAAGGGTGCCATGCTCTCGATCATCGTTACGGTCTGAAGACTCAGCTCTTGGAACGTGGCCTCCGCATCGACGAGCAACGTTTGCTCGGGATCTCGCTCCCCGACTGCAACTCGCACATAATCGCAAAGAGCTTCGCGAAACTCGGGTATCTTGCGATCCTGGATCCGCAATCCTGCGGCAGCCGCATGTCCCCCACAGCTTTCTAAATGATGGCGGCAAGCAACAAAGGCTCGATGCAAATCGACCACACCAGCGGATCTTCCAGAGCCTGTCGCCGCCTTTTGTCCCATCGGGTCCGAGGAAATGATCACCACCGGTCGATGAAATCGTTCGGCCATTCGACCAGCAACAATTCCGATGACTCCCAAATGCCAACCTGGCGAATGCAAAACCAGAGCCGGTTCCGCGGCAGCTTCGAGTTGCTCTTTGGCCTGCTTGCTAGCGGCCAAAGTGATGCTCCGTTCGATCGAATCGCGATCGGCATTGAGGCGATCTAGGTACTGGGCTAACGCAGTGGCCCGCGCTGGATCCTTGGTCGTAAGGAGTTCAACTCCGAGTTGGGCTTGCCCAAGCCTTCCGGCTGCATTGAGCCGAGGGGCGATGGTAAAGGCGATATCCTCGGCACTGATCGCTTGCTTGGCATCGAGCTTGGTGAGCTTCAAAAGCTCCTTTAAACCAAGCGGTCCGTGTTTGGACATCCACTGCAGGGCGGTTCGAACCAGAATCCGATTTTCATCAATCAGCGGAACCACGTCGGCCACCGTACCGATGGCTGCAATCGTCATTGCCATGAGCAGAAAATCGCGATGTTCCAGAGCGACTTTGCTGCGGTTGTCTGCCATGATCTGACACATTCGCCAAGCTAGTTTGAAGGCCACTCCGGCACCGCATAATCCGTGGAAAGGATAATGAGCGTTGGGCAAGTTTGGATGGACGATCGACAACGCATCGGGAAGCACTTCGCCGCATGCATGGTGATCGGTAATGATCAGGTCCATCCCTAGCTCGCGACACAACTGAGCTTCGCGATGCGATCCGATCCCGCAATCGACCGTTACTAAAAGCTTGCGTCCAAGTGATGCGAGCCGGGTGATCGATTCGCAGCTCAAGCCATAGGCATCTTCGAGCCGATTTGGGACATAATAAGTCACATCGGCTCCGAGCATTTTAAGGAAAGACTCGAGGATGGACGTGGCGCACATTCCGTCGGCATCGTAGTCGCCATAGATCACGATCGGCTCGCGGTCTCGGGCTGCTCGCAAGATCCTCTCTGCAGCCGCATCGATCCCAGGCAGATACTGAGGATCTCTTAAATCGGAGAATTTGCACTCCAAAAAAAGTTTGGCCGCATCGACGTGCGATATCCCTCGCGACAGGAGCAACTGAGACACCACTGGGTCAACCTTGAGCGCACTTGCGAACTCCAAAAAACTACCTGAATCGTGGGCTCGAAAGATCCATCGTTTGGCCATCGAATCGGTCCTTCTACTAAGCATCGCAATTGTTCAATAGGAATTTCGATCATCATACCTCGGAGCCAGGAAACCGAAAACCGCTTCAGCGAACTGAGGTTGGAATTCCCCAACAGAATGGATCTTCGGGGTCGACAATGATTTGCAAATCGCCGTTGACGAACGCTCTGGAAGTGATCGAAGGTCGAATCGATTTCGCCAATGGATCGACCCATTGATAGGAAGCTTCGAATACGCTTCCAATGTAGCTTTCTTGGTGCCAAATCTCCCCTGGTGAGAGTTTTTCGTCAGCAGCCAAACAAGCCAGCTTAGCACTCGTTCCGGTACCGCAGGGGGATCGGTCGTACTGGCCTCCAGGGCATAGTACAAAGGAGCGAGAATCCCATTTTTGAGAACTTGGTCTGTCAAACAATTCGACATGATCCACATCGGGATAGCTGTGCCGAACCAGTTCGAGGATTTCGGTGCTGAGCTGAATTAGAAAATTTGCACCGCGACTCATCGAGTCGGTGTGGCTGATGTCTACCAATGCAAAATGGTTTCCACCATAGGCGATATCGGCATGCAGAGTTTCACCCGATGAAAGAGTCACAGGAAGGTCTTTGGCAATTCGATAACTCGGAACATTGTCGAGTGTCACGCGGCGGTCTTCGTGAAGCAGAACCTGAACCTCACCGACGCAAGTCTCCAGGACATGCACGCCCGGTTGTAGCCTACCCAACCAACGCAGGGTCTCGACGACACCGATCGTGCCATGGCCGCACATGCCAAGATAACCGACGTTATTGAAGAAGATCACCCCAGCGGTGTTTCGAGGGTCTATCGGGGGTAACAGGAGTGCTCCAACCATCACCTCCGATCCACGAGGCTCGTGAATCAGAGCCTTGCGCAAATCATCGAAGCGCTTTTGCATGTCCGAGAGTCGTTCTGCAACACTCGAGCCTACCAAAGGTACATCCGAGACGATCGTACGAGTTGGTTCGCCCCCGGTATGGCTATCGATGACCCTGATTTGCATTTGCATCCTTTAACCCTCAAGTCTTCCAAGATTTTGGAAGTGCTCATCAAAATGACCGGCGAGGAAACTGTTTAAGAACTCGGGCATGCTCCCGAGGAGGTCTTGGCGATCTTGAAGCATTTGAGGACTCATCCACAAGCACTCTTCGACCTCTTGGGGATTGGCGATGGGTTCTTGTCCAGCAACTCGCTGGCAAACGAGCCACTCTAGTTTTGTTCCCCAACGGGTATGGCTGGTCCACAGGTGCCCGCAAACGCGAACCGCTAGGCTTAGTTCTTCCATCAACTCCCGCTTAACGGCCGTGTGCAGGTCTTCTCCTGGTTCAATTCCACCCCCTGGGAAACAAATAAGCCCTGGAGCTCGAACAAATTGCGAACGTCGAATGACTAGAAAGTGTCGGTCTTCGTAGAGAATCCCGACAACAGCGTGGCGACCTTGATCCCGTGATGCCCCCTGCCCTGACGGATCTTCAGTAGACGGTTGAGGCTGCTGCGGAGGCTCGGATTCGCTAGAATTCGTCGTTTCGGAGCTCATGAGGGACTTTCTTCAAAGGCTTTAAATCAATCACAACCGATCATCATAGGGTGAAGTCCAAAGCAACGGAACACACAACGAGCACGATGGCATCTGAAGGACCACTTTTTCCGGCTAGTTCGATCGATCGGCAATTCGCGCACGAAATCGTCCGCAGATTGGCCGACCGTGGCTATGTTGCCTATTACGCAGGAGGTTGTGTCCGCGATGCGCTGCTGGGGTTAACACCCAAAGATTTTGATGTCGCCACCAATGCGACACCAGACCAAGTTCGCGAGATTTTTGGTCCTGAGCATACGCGGGCCGTAGGCGAAGCATTCGGCGTGGTACTGGTGCACGGACGGATCGCAAAAAAACGTTGCCAAGTCGAGGTGGCCACCTTTCGGACCGACGGATCCTATTCCGATGGGCGACGCCCTGATTGGGTCGAATACGCAACGGCCGAAGAAGACGCCCAGCGACGCGACTTTACGATCAACGGCCTATTCTATGATCCGATCGCACAGCAAGTGATCGATTATGTAGGTGGCCAAGAGGATCTTGCTAGCCAAGTTCTTCGGGCCATTGGAGACCCCTATGCTCGCATCCGCGAAGACAAGCTCCGGATGCTGCGAGCGATTCGCTTTGCATCCAGGTACAGTTTTGCCATCGAGCCGGCGACATGCCGTGCGATCCAAGAGTCCTCCGAGGGAATCAATCTCGTCAGCGGCGAGCGCATCGGTATGGAACTCGAAAAGATCCTCCAGCACCCCAATCGTTTATGGGCTTGGAGTCAACTCGATGCATGTGGACTTCTGAAACATATCGCTGCCGAACTCCTGCCCGTAAACGATCGCGAGCTGTTCGCTGCGCTGCCCAAAGAACCATTGCCTCTACCGCTAGTCCTGGCCGCTGCAGTTCATCCTTGGGGGCAATCCGGCGTGCATGCCAGGGATCTCAGTCGGATCGATGATCCCGCTTGGAGGAAAACTGTCGAGACCATCCAGCATCGTTGGAAGCTACCGAATGAAATCTGCGAGTCGGCTTGCACATGCATCGAAGCTTCATCGGTGATTGCCAAATCCGATGAACTGGCTTGGTCGCAAGTTCAACCCAAACTGCTGCGCGGATGGATCGACGAATCGGTTCTTCTTGCTGACTGTTTGAATGCTCTACGCCAATGGCCAACGGTTGGGATTCAAAATTGCAAGCAGCGTCTCTCTCAACCAATCCAAGAGTGGAATCCAGACCCTTGGATCAACGGTAGCGACTTGATCCAAGCCGGTCTTAGGCCTGGCCCAGTATTCGGCAAACTACTAACTCAGGCTCGATCCATGCAACTCGATGGCCAGTTGACGAGCCATCAAATGGCCCTTGATTGGTTGAAGTCAGAGATTGGCAAATAGGCTGCGGGGCAATAGTCCTTTCGTTCTGCTTGGATTGGTTTAAAATCCGTCCGCATCGGACTCGAAGAAGTCCCTGAATGCGAATCTCTTTTGAAGCTTTGAGAATGACAGAAAAACGTTTATTCAATTTTTCCGCAGGACCGGCTGTCTTGCCCGTGAGCGTCTTGGAGACGATCCGTGACCAAATGCTCTGCTTGCCGGGTTGCGGAGCTTCGATTTTGGAAATTTCGCATCGAAGCAAACAGTTCATCGCGATCCAAGAGCAGACCAAGCAGCGGCTGATTCGATTGCTGAAGATTCCCGAAACGCACGAAGTGTTGTTTCTCCAAGGTGGAGCAAGATTGCAGTTCTCGATGGTGCCGATGAACTTACTGCGGGGCTCCTCGACACCGGCTCAATACATCGTGACCGGATCATGGGGCAAGTACGCCGTGGGTGAAGCCAAGAAGGAAGGTCCTGTCGAGGTAATCTATGACGGAGCCTCGCACCACTATTCTCAGTTGCCCAAGCCGACGGAGGTCACGATTCGACCCGACGCAGCCTACTTGCACCTGACGAGCAATGAAACGATTCAGGGGATTCAGTTCCAGGAGGATTGGCAAGTCGCTTGTCCGCTGGTGGTCGATTGCTCCTCGGACTTCATGTACAGGCCGCTGGATATATCCAAGTATGGGATCGTGTATGCTTGTGCACAAAAGAATGCAGGACCGGCGGGGGTCACGGTCGTCATTATTCGCAAGGACTTGCTTGAGCGAAGTGCCGAGAGTTTGCCGGGATACTTGAGTTACCGCAACCATGCACAAGAGGACTCGATGTGGAACACTCCGCCGACGTTCGGTATTTATGTGATGGGGCTCGTTGCCCAGTGGCTCGAAGAAACCGTCGGCGGTCTGGACGCCATGCACCGGATCAATCAAGAGAAAGCTCGCTTGGTGTATGCGGCGATGGATCGTCACCCGAAGATGTACATCGGTCACGCGAGGCCTCAGGACCGTTCGCTGATGAACGCAACGTATAAACTCCCGAATGATTCTTTAGAGAATGCGTTTTTGGCTGAGGCAAAGACGCTCGGATTGGATTCCCTCAAGGGACATCGCAGCGTCGGTGGGATACGCGCAAGCATCTACAACGCCATGCCATTAGAAGGCGTTCAAACGCTCGTCCAACTCATGGACTCCTTTGCATCCAAGCATGCTTAGTCGCAAGGACTTTTACTGACCGCTCACGTTTCAGAATACAACGCTATGAAGACTCGCATTTTGGTTTTGGATCCGATTGCACCTGAAGGTCTCGCGATGCTGCGCGCTGAGTCGGACTTTGAGTACCAAGAAAGGCATGGACTCAAAGGCCCAGATCTCAAAGAATCCCTGGCTCAATTCGATGGAGCGATTGTTCGCAGTGGAGTCAAGATCACCGCCGAGTCGCTCGAGGGGAATCGACGACTCAAGGCCATCGTACGAGCAGGGGTCGGCACCGACAACATCGATAAGACGGCAGCGACCCGACAAGGGATCGTGGTGATGAATACGCCTGCAGGAAACACCTTAAGTACTGCCGAACACGCCTTTGCATTGATGCTAGCCCTGTCGCGTTCGATCTCACCTGCCTACCAGTCGTTGTGCAGTGGTAAATGGGATCGCAAATCGTTTATGGGAGCCCAGCTTGCCGACAAAGTACTCGGTGTGATCGGTCTGGGCCGCATCGGCAGAGAGGTCGCTTTGAGAGGTCAGGCCTTCGGAATGCGGGTGATCGCTTACGATCCATTTTTATCCGATGAGCAAGCAGTCAAATTGCACATGGAGAAAGTTCAAATGGTTGCCGAGATGTTGCCCAAGGTCGATTACTTGACCGTACACACACCTCTTACCGAAGAGACCAAGTACCTCGTGGGACTCAAACAACTCGAATTGCTTAAGCCGGGTATACGATTGATCAATTGCGCTCGTGGAGGGATCTATCAAGAGGAAGCACTTGTCGAGGGGCTCAAGCGAGGAATCATCGCAGGGGTCGCGCTCGATGTATTCGAAGAAGAGCCTTGTACCAACAGTCCTCTTTTTGGAATGCCAGGTGTGGTTTGCACTCCGCACTTGGGTGCAAGTACAGAGGAAGCCCAAACGCAAGTTGCGATCGAGGGAATTCAGCTTTTGATGAATTTCTTTAAGACAGGAGAGATCCGCCATGCAGTCAATGTCGCATCACTGGATCCTAAGACGCTCGAGGGGCTTCGTGGATTCCTCGATGCCACTTACCGTCTTGGATTGCTCATGGCACAGTGGCACAGCGGCACGGTTAGCTCCTGCGGTTTGCATTACCGCGGTGAGGTGGCCGACAAGGACACCAAGTTACTGACATCGGCTTTCTGCGCAGGGCTATTGCAGCGAGCCATGGCCGACGAGGTCAATATCATCAATGCGGAGATGCTATTCAAAGAGCGCAGCATCGATCTGATCGAGCATCGCAATCGCGACCTGGGTGCCTTCAGTTCCTCCGTAACAGCGGAGGTTTCCGGTGGATCGCAAACCGTTCGGGCTGGTGTGACCGTCTTTGGCAACAGCATGCCCCGTTTGATCTCGATCGACGAGTATCGGATGGAGGCCTATCTCGATGGGCATATGTTGTTCTTTACCCACTACGATGTGCCGGGGATCATTGGTAAGGTTGGAACTGTATTTGGCAAGCATGGGGTCAATATCGGACAAATGTCCGTTGGTCGGGTGCAGCAGCAACAGGGGGGGCTGGCCATCGGCGTGCTGAATTTGGATTCCCGTCCACCCCAAGCCGCCTTGGAGGAACTGGTTTCCATCGATGGGATCAAGAAAGCCCAATGGATCGAGTTACCTGCCGCGGGTGTTCTGCCACCATGGCTAGCTTAGTTTAAGCAAATTTGCGTTGACTGAGCGATTTGCACACCTTTGACCTGATGTGTGCTATCATGGATGTTCCGTTCATAAACTCAGTTAGCGTACTTTTCTTCATCGAGCACGCCATGCACGATAAACCTTCTTTCGCCGGTCGTATTGTTCTTGCTCTTATTTTGATGGTCTGTTTTTACGCGTTGGCCTTGGCTCTAGCGGGCACGCTGATCTTTCTACCAATCGGTATGGTGGTTTTCGCCAATCGTATTCCTTTGAAGCTTGCGATTCTTTCGCTCATCGGAGGATGCATGATCCTCTGGTCGGTCATGCCGCGATGGGATCGTTTTATCGCACCGGGGCCTCGCTTGACCGAAAAGGATCAGCCCGAACTCTTCAAACAACTTCAAAGCATCGCGCATAGCACCGAACAAGGCATGCCGGCAGAGGTCTATGCTCTTCCGGAAATGAACGCGTGGGTAGCAAATCGTGGCGGGATTATGGGGATCGGAAGTCGCCGCATCATGGGTATCGGTATACCGCTGATGCAAGTTCTATCGTCGCAACAACTTCGCGGAGTCCTTGCTCATGAATTTGGTCATTACCACGGAGGCGATACCAAACTTGGACCCTGGCTCTACGTTACCCGCTCGGCCATCGTTCGAACGGTGGTGAACCTCGCCTCAAGCGGATCCTCGATCCTACACATTCCCTTCGAATGGTACTTAAAACTCTTTTTGAGTTTAACCCAAAAAGTCTCTCGGCAACAAGAATTCACCGCTGACGCATTGGCGGCAAAACTCGTTGGTCCTGAAGCTATCGGTGAAGCGCTCAAGGTCGTACACTCCAAAGCATTGGCCTTCGATGGCTATTGGCAAAACGAATACTCCCCTGCCCTTGAACGTGGCTACCGACCACCAATGGCACAAGGCTTCCGTGAATACTCCAACGCACCGCTGATCAAAAAAGCTGTCGAGGAAACCCTCAAGCAAGCGATGGAGGAATCAAAAAGCGATATCTATGATTCGCACCCTGCGCTCAAAGAAAGACTTTCAGCGATAAACCTAGTCAATGGCCCAAGAGCATCGGCTAACGATCCACCAGCCATCGATTGGATCCGTGATGTCGATGGACTGGAAAAACAAATGATCGATCACATGGCCAAGACGCTCAAAGTGAGCGCACCAAAAGCCATCGGTTGGACAGATACCGTCGAACGTGTCCTGATCCCCAATTACTTCCAAATGCTCCATGACCTTGGAGGGAATCTCAAAGGCCTAACGCTTGAACAAGCCGCACGGAAACTCAGTACCGCTGAAAAAAGCGGTGAACTGATCAGCGCCACGGTGTTACCCCACATCACCGATGGGGAAACCAAACGATCACTTGCTTCTCAAATCGTCGGAACCCTTTCGATCCTCGCACTGTATTTGCGTGGATGGGCTGTCCAAAATCCGATGGGACAAGCACCCTTTGTTCGAAATGCTCAAGACGATCGGATCGAGCCTTTCGAATGGATAAGGGAGTTTTCGGAACAAAAATGCTCCCTCGATGACTTGTTAGCAAAATATAAGGAATATCAGATCGATTCTTTTCCGATCGATGAGATCCTTAACCATAAGATAAATTCGGACGCAAAATGATAAAGGGGCGACGACTGAAGCCTAGCTCTGAGCCGCGTAGTCTTCCCACCAGCCATCAAGCCCTACAGAGTCTGTTGGCATCGGCATAGGTAGATTCTCTGACTGAGTCCAAATGGTGTCGGAGATGTCGGTCGAATCCGCCGATGCGAACGGGGCGGCAGCGGGCTCTTGACCTAGGAAACCCTCTGAATCAATCCACTCGTGCTCAAACCACAGTGGTAACGATTCAACATTGGGTTCCTCGGTGACGAGTTTGATTGCCGCGGTTGTCTCTGGTTCCGATTTCGGCGCGAGCACTCGCGTTCTTGGTGGCAAGACAATGGGTTCGGGTTCCTGAGCGGTAACCACAGGCACATCGATCACCAACGCCGGTGGTTCGATCAGCTTCTCATCGACCTTCTCGCTAATCTTCTCAGCGACTTTGACAACGGATGCATCTGGACGATAGATCTCGGCGACGCCAGGTTGTCCTTGCGTAGGTAGAACTCGAACTTGGACACCGATCGAATCAAACATTCGCATGATATGTTCATGGCAGGTAAACATGACAACCTGATGCCCCAGGGCTGCGAAATCTCGCAAGACCTTGGCAGCACTGGTCGCTCGGATCGTATCGAAATTCACGAGGACATCGTCCAAAACCAACGGAAGTGTCGCCCCGCGTCGTGAATAAGCTGCTGCGAGCGATAACCGCAATGCGATGAAAACCGCTTCTCGAGTCCCACGGCTAAGTACCTCCAGCGGAAGGCTCTGCCCTTTGTCATTATCGATCCGTAGAGCATTCTTACCCAAGGGTGTCCAGACTCGCACGTACTTGCCCTCGGTCAATTGCTTAAGGAATGCCGAAGCCTCGCGCAGTGTTTCAGGTTGCCTTTCGCTCTCGTAAATCTCACATACCTTTTCGAGCATGCAGGTGGTAAACCCGAGAGTTCGCCAATGATCGGCGCATAGTTCGACTTGGCGCTCTAGGCTCGCAAGTTCCAGTTTAGCCTCGGCCAAACGACGGTCACCCGCAAGTGTTTTCATCTCTTGATTGATCTCACCTTGCCGCAGTTGCAATTGACCGATCCGCTCTTCGGCTCCTGCGATCCGTGTGGTGAGTGTCTCCCAGCGTTTTTCAAGTTCGTGCGAGGGAGTGTTTTGAAGCATGCGCTGAATCGCATCGTAGGACACATGGCTCCCGAGCGTGGTACGGATTTGCTGATCGAGTCCCGCGATTTGGATTTCGAGTTGTTGGTGTTGCTGTTTACGGCTCAAGAGCCCTTCGAGTTGCTCGATCGATTCAACTCCGATCTCGGCAAGATAGCTTTGACGCGAACTGATCAGTCGTTCGACGGAGCGGCGGAACCCTTTGTGCTTCTTGGACAACTCTTCATCTTGCAGTTTCAGATCCTTGCGCTGTGCCAAGTATTGCTTGTGCTGGGCCAAAGCAGTGAGCATCTGCTGGAGGCGTTGCTGAGGAATTTCAACCGAGAGGTCCGAGGGTTTAAAGTTCAAGGTATCTCTAACGGTTTCTTTCGAACCGGCAATTTCCTTGCGGACTGCTTGCGGCTCTCCTAGTGGTGATGCCAATGCGACCTGCATCTGCGTATGGAGGGCATCGAGCTTTTGTAGGCTACTGGTTAGCTCGATACGACGCTGCGAAAGTTCGTCGGATTGGGTCGTTAGTTTTTTCCGTGTGATCAGAAGCGATTCATAGCCTTCGGCCAGTATTCGCAAGCTCTTGGGCGATAGGGATTCGGCAAGCCCGAGTTGATGCAGGGTTTTCTTCCAAGCGATCCTCGCGGACTTGAGGCCAATTGCAGCGTCTGAGGCTTGTTTGCGAGCGGTGTTGTAGCGAGCCTTAGCCGCCGCTTGATTATGGTAGATCGGCAGATAGGATTCGCATTCACTGAGTTCATGCTCTGCTTGCCGCAGTTGCTGTTCCACCGAAGCGTTGGGTTCGGGCAAGGATCCGACGAGCTCTTGCTTTTCATGCTCGGTCTTACGGATCTGCGAAATTAGCGTATCTAGCTGGGTTTCAACATCGGTCAATTCTCCTTCCATCCCTTTTTCCATCGACTTCCACCACAGATAAGTCGCAACGAGGATGATCAGGCCCAGCACGGTCATCAGAACGCCGGTGTTTTGAGTGTCGGTCGACTGCAACTGCAGCGCCCGAGCCGTAGCAGGTAAATTGGCGTTGTTGTACCAACCAAAGAAGTTATTCAAGCCCGAGATGAGCATGAAGGCACCGATGAAGAATGGGATCGCAAGCATGATCACTCGCTCCCAGGAGAATCCATCGTCGCTTTCAAGATCGATTGTTTCGCCTTCGAGTTCATCTCGATGAACGCCTAGTTTTTGCAATCGCTCATCAACCTGTTGGAACTTTCGGATCGAAGAGATGCGTTCGCTGGCTTGTTGAATGGACGCCTGCAAGTCGTCCGAATCGCGCGTTTCGAGAAACCCAGAGATTTCGCTTTGCAATCGCTCGATTTCCTTCTTTTCGCTCTCGACCCGCTCTTTGGCTTGCTTAAGCCTGATTTGCTGCATGCGCACGTCGCGCGCGGGGCCTGCAAGCTGGCTGATCGCCGGTCGGCTCAGGTCTGGCAAGCTCGACAAACGACGGTCATTGAGCAAGGCTTCTTGATCCGAGTCGCTAAGTCCGAGTCGCTTAGCATCCTCGACGAGTTGCTCTTGGGTTTGTTTGTACTCAGACTCGAGTCGTTGGATCTGTTTTTGCAGTTGAGTGATCCAGGGGCCCTGTTCGCTTGCCGATTCGATCTTGCTAGCGAGCCCGAGGATATTTCGATTCAGGGGTAGCTCCAGCGCACGCTTGCGCAGAGTTTGCCGCTCCTGGAGAACCGACTGGATCTGTTGTCGTTTTTGATCGATTTGCGATTGCAATTCCAGGAGCTTGGTTTTGGACTCCTCATGCACATCGGTTCGCGCGTGCAGCTGTGCGAGTTTTTCGCGAAGTGCATCTCGTTGTTGCCATGGGTCACGGATTTGGATCGCTGTCTCAACGGTTCTGGATTCCAGTTCCCATTGATCGATCCTCTGCTTGAGCTCGCCGATTTCATTTTGCTGATTGCGACGCACCGATGCGAGTTCACCCCAGCGTCGGCCACGCAACGTCAACTGCTCGATCTCATCCCTGAGCTTCTCTCGTTTCGCGAGCATCGACTCAAGCTGGGCGTTTTGATCCGAATTCGAAGCGATCGTCGAGCGGGCTGTACGCAATTGACGGATCACATCGACCAAGGAAACGCGATCTAGGCCGCTCGATAGTTTGTAAAGTTCGTCGGCCGCGGCCGTATCATCCAAGGTGCTGAGTTCTTGAAGTTCTCGCAGCCCGATCGCAAAGACGTTTGTAAAAATCGATTCATCGACATTGCCAAGCAACGACGTAAGGCGATGTTGGCCTTGGGTGATTCCATCGGAGCTCGTGACGGTCAGTTGACCAAAGATGCTTGCATCGTTGAGAGTAGCGCGACGCGCGATCTCATAGCCGCCACCGGGCCCCGTTACTCGCATTGCACCGCCGGGTTTTCCACCATGTACCGGGGGCAGATACCTGGCCCGACGCTCGGTGGTAAACCCGTAGAACATCGTTCGCAGAAAGTTCATCAGCGTCGTTTTGCCCGCTTCGTTCGGTCCATAAAAGACCGTCATACCTTCGGGCATCGAATCGACACTCAGGCCACTCCAAACTCCGAATCCATCGATTTGTACGTCGCGAATTTTCATCCTCGGGTCCCTCCGAATCTCCTCGTAGGAGCGATCAAATCCACTTTATGCCCTCTGAGCATGTCCACACCCAGCAGCGTTGCACGATCCAGTGCGCTGCCGGTGACACTTGGGGTGTCATCGATCAGCAATTGTTGCCAAGCGGTTGTGCCTAGCGTTTCTGATTCCAAAAGAGGCTTCAGGTTCAAATGCTGGCCCAGCGACTTTCGGTGCTCTTGAGAGGTTCTCAGGAAGTCACCCAAAATCGTGTCCTCCTCTTGCCATTTGGCCGGATACGATTTCGGTGAAAGAATTTCGATTTCCGTAGACCAAACACTGCATGCACCATGGCTGTACTCGCGTCGCAGCCAGCCGAGGATCTCATCGATCGCCTCGGGGCCGACCATCGCTGCGTTCTCGAGATCCAATTCGACTCGCCAGCGCACAATCAAATGGCGCGTTCCATGTTCACTCTGAAGCCTTGAGATCCGCTTGCTCATGAGTTCTCGCATGTCTCGGCCCATCGCAAGATCTTCGACATCGAGCGTCTGAGTGATGTAGCGGAAGTGGTCTACATCGGTTGTGGTGATTTGTGCGTCGTGAGTACCATCGACCTCAACGGTCCAAAAACCATGAGCCCCCTCTTCGCTGAACCCACGTCCTTGGGTTGTGCCGCAAACGCGCATATGAGGTGCTTCGCCATGGAGCGTTTTGCGATTGTGATCATTGCCAAGAGCCCAAAAATCAATCCGCTCACTCAAGAGTGAATCCCGATCCGCGTTGCCATGAGCAAGTGCGATCACATACGTCCCATCGGCATCGCACTGATATTCGGCCGACCGGATCGACTCTCGACCATCGCTCGAACGTCCCAAAATGGTCGCAAGCGCAGAACCGTTTCGTCGAAATACAACGCTTTCGACTTCTTTCTTGGAGAAGTAATGGACATTTGATGGTAGCGATACGGCTTCAGGCCAACGATCTGGCTCGTCGACACTGCCACCTGCCCAGTAGACCAAGATATTTCGCTGAGCGAGGCGTTCAAATTGATCGAGCAAGAATGCAGGACCTGATGCGCCTGTTGAGATTGGATTCAGAAGATCGCCTGTCAGCAGGACAAAGTCGACGTTTTCTACGATGGCGGATTCGAAGACCGCCTCGGCAGCCTTCCATGGTGCGTCAACCAAGGCAGCTTTGAGATGTTCTGGAATGTCGGTCAGATCCTGCATCGGTCTTTCCAAATGGAAGTCACCGGCATGCAAAAATCGAATGGATTCTTTCCCCATGGACCACCCTCCTTAGTGGAACTAGAAAAACTGCATCGAGGCGGGAGTTTAGTGGATCTGGAGGGTTTGAGGCAATGCCGATTTTTTTTGATGCGGGATCAGACAGATCGGACGGATCTTGGTTGGTGGTTAGCTAGCTTTTCTGCCCGATTTTGAGCCATTTGGGCTCGGAATCGAAAAATGTCCCTTGTCCGGGAATTATCTGGCCCTGAAAGATATCTAAAAAGCATGACCTTTTACCGCAACTAGCCAGAAAGCTTCGCCCGATAAGTTCTCTGACCGAGCCGTTATTTTCCGGAAAGTCCAGCTAGCCTACCAACCCGAGTCGATAACAACCGTCCATGATCCGACGCATTCGAGCCGAAAAGCCAAAACGCCCGAAAGCCCCCCCACGACGCAAACTCGCCTTGGAATGCTTGGAAGATCGTCGCGTCATGGCGACATTGCCCTTTGGCGCTACGTCGCAGGACACCGGCGAGTTTATGCTCGGAAGAATCGCGGTGACACCTGTTTTTCTCGAAAGCACAGGTGCCGTTAGCACGGAGGATTGGACCCCGGCTTATGTCGAAGCCGTCATGGGCAACATTCAAACGGGACTTCAGTGGTGGAACCAACTCCTTGCGAAAAAGAGCTCCTTGCACACGCTCGAATGGGTGATCGATCGAACTTATGTCGACAACCGTCTGCCGATCACGTTCGAACCGATCAACATGACCTCCGAGGGTTACCTTCAGTGGGGGCCTCAATTCCTCCAGGGGGTCGGCTTTAACAACAGCCCCAATTTCGAAACCAATATCCGTTCATTTAACAACGCCCAGCGAACGAAACTCGATACCGATTGGTCGTTCACCATCTTCGTTGTCAACGCCATGAAGGATGTGGATGGAAGTTTCGCACCGGGCGGATCGTTCTCGCGTGCATTTGCGTTCGCAGGCGGATTGTTCGAGGTGATCCCATCGAGCCGTCCGAATTCAACCTATACTCATGAAACAGGGCATATCTTCTGGGCCCGCGATGAGTACAACGGAGGTGGTAACTATTACGACAGACGTGGCTATTACAATGCCCAAAACACCAATGCTGTCGATCTGAACCCAACTCCGAATTTTCAACAGCAAGCGAGCATCATGTCCTCGGGCTCCTCGCTGACAACTGCTTTTAATCAAATCATTTCCCCGGACGCCACACTAGCACAAATCGGCTGGCAGGACTCCGACAACGATGGCATCTTCGATGTCTTGGATGTGCCTTTGAAGCTCGAAGGTACCGGTCGGTTTAACCCCCAGTTCAGTTTCTACTCCTTCAGTGGTCGAGCCTCGGTTCAAACCTTTCCGAATCGCAACTCGTCGGGCACTCAGAACGACATTACCCTGAACAAGGTTCGGCGGATCGAATACCGAATCGATGCAGGCAATTGGACTACGATCCAATCACCCAATGCTTACACGGTCGATCTAAACCTTCAGATCCCGATCTTGCCATTCCAAGTTGGCAAGACGATTGAAATCCGCGCCGTTGAAACTAGGCTCGGGATCACCAGCAATATCTTTACGGGGATCATCGGCAATGCACCTGACGTAACTGACCGGCAAGGAGTCCAAGGTTTCGTTTGGCGAGACACCAACAAGAATGGCCAGTGGGATAGTTCCGAAAACGGTATTCCCAACGCAACGGTCACCATCGTCAACGCAAGCAATCAGCCTTTGGTGCTGCAAACGTTCATCGATCCTGACAACTATGCCATCGGAAATCTCTCGGGAAAACTCGGCACTTTACCCAACCAAGTCTTGATCGATACGATCGGGAACGATTCGCAAGCCCTCATCGGCGTGTATCCTAAGGACAACCTCAACGGTCCGAAATTCTTTAAGCCTTATTCATTTTGGGCGAGGCGTTATGTTGATTCGTTCTATGACGAAGACCTCCAACTGCGTGCAAGGTTCGACCAAGCTCAGTCGTATGTTTCCATCGAGGCTGTTGCGCAGTCCGATGGAGCGAACGTTCGGCTCGATGCTTTCGATGCCAATGGGAATCTTGTAGCTCGATTCGAGCGCAAAGGACTCCTTCGAGATCAACGCATCACCATGGAAGTCGCCACCGGAGCCGCGACGATTCGGACCATCGTCGCACGAGGATTCCAAAACTCCTTTGTAATGCTCGATCATCTCAGATACGGGCCCCAAACCCAAGCGACCACGGCAAGTGATGGAAGTTACTTCCTATCGAACCTACCCTCAGGCAGCTACCGTCTCTTGGTCAATTCCAACCTCGCAGGCTTTATCAACTCCAACACCACCGATGGGGTGATCCAGGTCAATTACGGTTCGTCGACAACACTCAACCACATCGACTTTGGTGGCTACCTGCCCCCAAGCCCCTGGCAAAACGAAATGATCCCCGAAGATGTCACCGGGGATCAAGCTGTAAGCCCATTGGATGTCTTGACCCTCATCAACGATATCAATCTCAACTCTTCGCGCTCCCTCGAAGGTAGCCCGGAGCGCGTTGCACCCTTTCTGGATGTCAACGGTGATCGATCCGTAAGCCCCCTTGATGTACTGGCGGTCATCAACTTCATCAACCGCTCCGGTGGAGGTGAAGGAGGAAATGGCGAGGGGGAAGCCGTACCGATGTTCGATGATCAAGAATCAACTCCCAGAGGGCCATCGAGACTTGACTCTTTCGTTTTCGATCGAGATCAAGCTCAAGGTAGCCGCGTGCTATATCGCTCCAATGCGTTTCGATTAGCCCAGCAAGGCCCGGATCGGTGTGGCTGCCAGGGTTGTATGAGCTTCCTTGCTGCCGAGGGCGAATCTCCCGATAAACGCAGTTCGTCGGCAAAGCATCAAAGAGTCCCTGAGCATTGGCTCAAGGATGACTTATTCGCTCAGTGGGACTTCTAATCAAAACCGCTAGAACGGATCTTTGCCGTCCCATTCATCTAGCAAGTCATCGAGCATAAACTCGTCATCTACGGTATCTTGCGAACTTCCTTGGGATGACCCCTTGATCCTTTGCGATGCACTTTGGAAATCGCAGTAAGCCAGGATGCCGCTGAAGTCTACCCGTGCTAAACCCGAACTCTTGTAGGCTTGAAAAAAGCTCTGGACTGTGCACTCACGGATCCTAAGTTCTTCAGCTAACCGATGCAGGTCGTGCGGTTGCTTGTTATGACGAGCTTCGATTGCGTCCCAAAAGTCTCTGGCTTCCTTAGAGGCCTTGGGATAGGCAAGCGGTCCTCCACAAATGGATCGAAATGATTCCCATACGTAGGGTTCGGTCCACTCCAACGTGTCGACAGGTCGTTCCAGGGTCTCGAAGGCACTACGACTGCCAGAGACCGTCCTGTTATTGCTCGATGCCTGAGTAACGGAGTCTAAGTATTTGGCTCGCAGGAGTTTGTCGATCCGCCGCCGATCGGTCTTGACCCGAGACCGTTTTGCTGGCGCATCTCTCAGTACACATTCCTCGGAGATCACGATCTTAGTGACCCCTTCGTCGGCAAGATTTGGCCAAAGATGCTCGACACTCAAAAGGCTATCGGCGATCAAACGGTTTAGTGCTCTAGCACCGGTTCCGAGACGATAGGCTTTTTCGGCGATAGCCTTCAGCGCCGAATGGGTGAATTGCAGGTCGATTCCGTGAATTGCGGCCAACTCCTGTCGCTTGGCCAACTCGGAGTTGCTTTCTGGATCCTGAATAATCTCCAGCATGTCCTCGACGCTCAATGGATCGAGCGTCGCGATATGGGCAAAGCGGCCCAGGAATTCGGGAATCATTCCATATTCAACCAGATCGAGGGTATCGACCTGACTAAGCAGATGAGCGTCCTGTGAAAACCTTCTGCTCGACGATGGATTCGAGGACGTTTCACGATCAAATCCAATCGATTTGCGATCGAGCCCAAGGCGTTTATGGATGATCCCGGGCAGTTTGCTAAATGCACCGGCGCAGATAAAAAGGATTCGACTCGTGTCGATCGCTGGAATCGCTTTGCCATCGACCGAATCGCAAATGCGACCTTCGAGCAAGGTGAGTAATGCATTTTGTACACCTTCACCGCTGACATCTCGCCCACCAGCATCCTCGCAGCGGATCTTGTCAATTTCATCGATGAAAACAATCCCCTTCTCGGCCAATTGAACGTTTCCCTTAGCCTGATCCAACAAGGACTTGATGATGTCATCAACAGGTCGCCCACGATACCCCGATTCAACCAAGGCCGCAGCGCAAGCGTGACTCACTGGAACTTGCAGATACTGTCCCAGCAGATCAACCATGTAGGTTTTGCCCGAACCCGTAGGGCCAAGCAAGAGAACATGCTGCTTGCTTGCTCTCTTTCGCTTGGTAAAGTCTCGGTTGGATTGACTGATGAAATGGTTGTAGGCGGCGGTTGCAAGTTTCAATTTGGAACGCCGTTGTCCTTTGACTGATCGATCCAAAAAACCAACCATCTCTAGTGGTGTGGGAAGCTTCTCTGGACGTGTTGGAGTCGAGAAAGAATCAGATTTACGAGAATTATGTTTAGCCATCGAACGAATCCCTCCCAGGGGTGTGTGAGGTTGCAATCGGGCAGAAGAATTGCAAGAAAAGTGACCTCTTTGGCACTCCCAAGCTCCAGGGCCCGCTCCGTGGGTTTGTCAACCATAGGCACGCCGAGTCGATCTATCAAAAAATATTCCTTTGCCCGTTACTGACTTGTTACGCTAAGTGAAATGACCGTATGAGCAAACAGGAAAGTTAAAAAAACTGACGCCACTTGGACACCTTTGCCCAATCCCAAAAAACTCCACTTAATCCGCACAATCTTCCAGTTTTTCTCAAATCCGATAGGATGCCAGAGTCCGATGGAACAGGTTTCAGGGCGTCATTTTTCCTGGCGATTCCAGTCGCCGCCAACCCACAGAGAATTAGCTACCCATGGCCCACAAGCCCCCCCGCGAAAGCACCGACAAAATCCCTGTCCCCAAAGTGGCTCAGTGGCTCGTTCCAGTCAAACGCTTCCTGCACATCGAAGCCACCAGTGGCGTCGTTTTGATGCTCTGCACGCTGATCGCCCTGGTCATCGCAAACTCACCTTGGGATGAAGCCTTCGAAAAGTTTTGGCACACCCACGTGGCCTTCGAGTTCGGTAAACTCAAAATCGATGGACATCTCGGACATCTGATCGTCAACGATGTTCTGATGACCATTTTCTTTTTCGTCGTCGGACTCGAGGTCAAGCGCGAAGTGGTCGCAGGTGAACTGCGGGATCCACGCAAGGCGCTTTTGCCGATCATCGGTGCCATCGGTGGGGTAGTCACTCCCGCCTTGATCTACTTGGTATTGCAATACGGTCAAGAGGGCCAAAGAGGATGGGCTATTCCAATGGCGACCGACATCGCTTTTGTTGTCGGTATCCTTGCCCTCTTAGGGAGTCGAATCCCCTTTGGTCTGAAGATATTTCTTCTGACCCTTGCCATCGTCGATGACATACTGGCTGTCTTGGTCATCGCCACTATCTTCACCGATTCGATCGCTTGGGGCTATCTGATGATGGCCCTGGCGGGCTTTGCTCTGTGTTGGCTACTGAATCGCATCGGAGTTCGAGAAGTACCGATTTATGTGATCGTCGGCATCGCGATTTGGATCGGATTTTACAAAGCCGGTATTCATCCAACGATCGCTGGAGTCGCTTTGGGACTCATGACTCCTGCGACCGCATGGATCGGTCGTAAAACCTTCCTCGATGTCATGGGGGATTTTTGGGACTCGATTCGCCAAGATCGCGATACAGAAGCCAACGAAGCCGAATCCCATCAAGAGTCTCATCACGAACAAGTCCCAGTCAATTTAGAACAACTCCAGTTTCTTGCCCGCGAAAGCCACTCTCCGTTGCACAGGCTCGAGATGGGACTGCACCCTTGGGTTGCTTATGCCATCATGCCGATCTTCGCTTTGGCTAATGCTGGGGTCGAACTCGATCCGGTTGCACTCACCAGCGGAGTATCGATCGCGGTGGCAACCGGCCTTGCACTGGGCAAGCCTCTGGGGATCCTCCTGTTTTGCTTCCTTGCCGTGAGACTCGGTTGGACTCGACTGCCAAACGGCGTCAACTGGCCGATTTTTCTTGGTGGCGCGTGCCTTGGCGGAATCGGCTTTACGATGGCCTTGTTCCTAAACGCCCTGTCCTTTCCGGTCGAGGAGTATCCGGTGCTCGAAGGAGCAGGCAAGATCGGCACGCTCGTGGGATCGGCCATCAGCGCTGTACTGGGAACCTTGGTTCTGCTTGGTTTCACCAAAAGTTCTCCGACTCAAGACCTCCATTAGGATTGCTTAGGGACAATTCTTTGAGGATGATGAAGTAGCACCGAGATTTATCCATTTTAAATTCGAGAATCCCTACTTCCATGACCGAGCAAGAGTTCCTAAACCACCATCAAATGGTTCGTAATCCTTTTGTCGATGAAGACGCTCAGACCGACACGGTTTTCCGAGACTTCTGTATTGCCGGTACTTTTCATCCTTCATGGAGCAAAGTAGTCGGGGACTCCAAGCAACCTGCGACGGCGATCGTTTTTGGAGCCAAAGGCTCTGGTAAAACGGCCATGCGACTGCAACTGATCAATCAGATTGCAAGGCATAATGCCGATCATCCAGACCAAAAGGTTTTCTTGGTCTGTTACGATGATTTCAATGCCTACCTCGGGCCGCTCCAAGAGCATTTGCCACGCCGAGCCCAAGGCAATCCGGACCGTGTACTCGGATCGCTGCGGTTGTGGGATCATATGGATGCTATTCTCTCGGAAGCTGTTACGCAGCTCGTTGATCGCATCGTTCAACCCCAGCATGCGGCCACCGCGACGACAGCCCTCGGAGGTGGAGTCGATACTCCCTTGGAGATTGATCGACTCGATCGCGGCCAACGACGCGATCTTATGCTTCTTACTGCCATCTACGACCACTCCAAGGCCAGCAATGTCCAAGACCGTTTTGCAGGGCTGTCGAATCGACTCCGATTCCGATCCATTGCGACCTGGTATCCGTTGGTCGTCGGCGTTGCATTGTCTTTACTGTTCGCCGCTGCACTTGTTTATTTGGTCAAATCCGAAACCCTTTCGCTCCTGACGTCCCTCTATTGGATTCCGGTTGCCATTTTGGCCTCTTGGGCTTGGTATGCCTTTCGTTGGTTTGCTCGCCATCGCCTTGCATCCAGAATTCGAAAGAATGTGCGAGTCCTCCAGCGTGAAAAGAGTCAATTGCGACCGATGCTCCTTTCATTCAATCCAAAGGAGATCGACGAACAACCCACTCCGACGGCTCAGCGATCCGACGACCGCTATGCACTTTTGGAAAAACTGCAGCTCATCCTAAGAACCCTTGGATACCCTGGGCTGATTGTCATTATCGACCGAGTCGATGAGCCCGATTTGGTCAACGGTCAAGCGGAACGGATGAAGCAATTGGTATGGCCATTGATGGACAATAAATTGCTCAAGCATGAGAGTTTTGGAATCAAAATGCTGCTACCCAGCGAGTTGCAGCCTTACGCAGATCGCGAGACTCGCGAGTTCCACGAGAGGGCTCGCTTGGATAAACAGAACGTGGTTGCTTCGTTCGATTGGACAGGCGAAGCCCTTTACGATCTACTCGCTTCTCGGATGAAGGCTTGTTCGATCCCGGGCACAAGTCCTTCCCCAAAAAGCTTCTTTGGATCGGACGTTTCCGAAACACGATTAATCGCTGCATTGCAATCGCTCAGAACCCCAAGGAACGCGTTCCGCTACCTTTATCAGTTGATTGCCGAACACTGCAAACGATTCCGAAGCGAAGCGCCTAATTATCAAATATCTAGCGAACTGTTTGAAAGCAGCCTAGCGCTGTATCAGTCCGAGGATCGCCGCAAGGCCTAGTCGTCGATGAGTGATTCAACGCTTGCTCTTTCGTCGGTGCCGCTTGTAGGTGTGGCTGTCAACGCTAGTTTGGCCTGTGTGAAGATTCTCGCGGGAGTCTTTGGAAACTCGTATGCTTTAATCGCAGACGGTATTGAGTCGACGGCCGATATCGTATCGAGTCTTGTGGTTTGGGGGGGCCTAAGGGTCGCAGGCACCCCGGCCAACGATCGCCATCCCTATGGTTACGGAAAAGCGGAGGCCCTAGCTGGTGTGGTCGCTGCTTTGGGGATCCTCGTCGCGGCCTTGATCATCGCCATCCAAGCCATCCGGGAAATTCTAACGCCTCATCATTTGCCTCACTGGTCGACTCTTCTAATCCTGGTACTTGTTGTGGGCGTAAAGGAAACACTGGCCCGATGGACCAGTCGTGTGGGAGAAAAAGCCGATAGCGTCGCGTTGCGGGCCGACGCGTGGCATCATCGTGCCGATGCGATATCGAGTATCGCCGCTTTTATAGGGATCTCGATTGCCCTGATCGGAGGCCCTGGTTACGAGCCAGCCGACGATTGGGCTGCACTCGTCGCATGCATGGTGATCGCCTACAGCGGACTGAGGCTTCTTTACATCACCGCGCGCGATATCCTCGATGCGGCACCACCCAAAGAAGTCGAGGATCAAGTCCGATCGATCGCTGCGAGGATCCCAGGTGTCATGGCGGTCGAGAAATGCCGTATCCGAAAAAGTGGTACAACCCTCTTTGTCGAGATCCATATCGAAGTCGACCCGACAGCCACCGTTGACGAAGGACACCGCATCGGCGGGGCTGTCCGAGGCTCTTTACGCAACTCGGATCTAAAAATCGCGGATGCCTTTGTCCACATCGAACCGTATTTACAGATCGCGGATGCTAGAGCTTCCATTCGATGAGTTGGCCCTCGACGCACAGCACAATACGATCGGACTTACACGGTTCGATCGCATGGGTTCCAACCCAACCGCCAAACGCTGGTAAAACAATCGATTCAGGACGAATCCAGAAGCATGGCACCTTTGTCGACCTATTCGCATCGATCGGAACTTTATAACTCGGGTGCAAATGCCCACAGAGAGTCAAATCCGCACCTTGGGCATCGTTCTTGCGGGGCGATTCTTGCGGAGGTTCGTGCAAATACAGCATCTTGCCATCAAGCACAGGTGGATTTTGCACGTGCCAGCCGATTCCTCTTAATCGTTCATGGGACCGCCGATCGTGATTCCCTACGACGAGTTCCCAACGCACATCGGGTAAAGAACACTTGGCATCGCTTAGCAGTTGCTCCAATTGCTCGGTCCAACCCGCAGGAGCATGGAGCAAATCCCCTAGCACGACGAGCCTTTCGAATCGGCCGTCCTGAAGGTGCTCAAGCAATCGTTCTAGGGTTCGACGTGTTGCCCCAGACGGAATCGCCATTCCTGATTTCTGAAAAACGGTCTCTTTGCCCAAGTGCAAATCGGCCACCAGCAGTGTCTTGTCCCAGCCCATCGCACCGCTTGGAAACAGTTCGAGTCGGTGAGCTTTGTGCTCAATGATCACGACTTGTCCTCTTGGGTTTTGCTTGAGTCGTCTCCTCGAGTTGATTTTGCAGTTTTCGGATCCGATCTGCAAGGGACTCATTTCCGATGCGATCCCGAATTCGCTCGACCATCAAAGGAAATGAAAATGGTGTCCACTGCTTTAGCTCCATGTTTACCCAACGGTTGGACTCCATCCGAAGCAATGCTTCCTTGAGTCGATCGATCTGGAGTTGATCGGCCAAGACCTCGTCGCTTGCCTGCCACAACAGGAGGTTCGCTTCGTCGTACTGTTTCAATGCATCGAACACCATGCTTGTCGATGCCTGCAATTGCCTCATCGACTTCGATTTACCGGGCATGCCGCTATGGATTAAACCAGCGATTCTTGCGATGTCTCGGAAACGTCGGCGCGTCAACTCCGTGGCGTTGAGACTCGAAAGGATGTCTTGCTCCAAGTCCTTTCGATTGAGCCAATGCCTAAGTGTATCGGTTTCGATCCCGATCGATTCGGGAGCATAGAGCATCAAACCATAATCATTGACCGCGATCGAGATGGTGTTGTGGCGTTCTCTAGAAATACGATAAGCAAGCAGTGCCCCGAGCCCTTCACTGACCGATCGACCTTCGAAGACATAGAGCATCAGAGCATCCCCTTCGCGACTTCGAAAGCGTTCGACAAGAACCTCCTCGGAGCTTGGGATATGACTCGATCGACGTTGAAGCTCCATCAGCTCGGATAACGATTCGAGCGATTCCGGGAGCGGCATTTTCTTGGCGATCGCATCGATCCATCTGCGAACACCTGCAGCCAATTCGCTCGATAATGGCATATTCCCACCGAGCCAGCGCGGCACGGCTGTCGCATTCCCCTTGGCCCTGCGCACCCATACAGTTCCCTCGCGAATCCAGACCATCTCAAGGAGTTTTCCACCCAAAAGGAATTTGTCTCCCTCCTTGAGCTTGGCTGCAAACGACTCTTCAACAAACCCGATCTTGCCACCCTTGAGATACTGAACCTGGATCATCATGTCCGAGGTGATCGTTCCAATGGCCATCCGATGCCGTCGAGCGATTCCTTCATCGCGCACGATATACTTACCAAACTCAAGTGCCACTCGATGAAAGTCTTTGTAGGCGTGCAAGCAGCCCCCGGTGGTGACGAAATCCAAAACCCAATCGAGATGCTCGTCTGCGAGGTTTCGATAGGCGTACGTCGATCGGACTTCTTCGAGAAAACAAGCCTTCGAATAGGGCTCTGCAAGTGCGACGGTCACAGCATGTTGAACCAGACAATCCAAGGGTGCATCGATTGCTCGACGCCGTTCGATTTGCTTGTTGCGAATCGACTCCCTGGCGGCTTCAAGCTCGATGATTTCGAAGGCATGGGCAGGGACGAATGCCAATTTGCTTGCGCGACCCGGAGAATGCCCGCTTCGACCCGCTCTCTGAACGAGTCTCGCAGTCCCCTTGGGAGACCCGATCTGGATGACTTGGTCGACAGGTGCAAAGTCCACACCTAGATCCAAACTACTTGTGCAGACGACCGCAATGAGTTTGTCGTCGGCGACCGCTTGCTCGACCCAAGTTCTGAGTTCAGGTGCAAGCGATCCATGATGGACCGCGATTCGTCCTGCCCAATCGGGTCTGGCCCTTAAAATCGCTTGATACCAAAGCTCCGTTTGGTTCCGCGTATTGGTAAAGACCAGCGTCGAGTTTGCTGACTCGATTCGCTCGATCACTTCCTGAAGCATTGCAAGACCGATGTGTCCAGCCCAAGGAAATCGATCGATGGATTTTGGGATCAACAACTCGATGTCCATCGATCGTTGCTGATCGCTTTGAATGATCGAACAAGGTGCACCGGAGGATTGACCGATCAGGGAGGCCATCGCATGATCGATGTTACCGATCGTGGCCGAAACCCCCCAGCGACGGACACTCGGTGCGATACGCGAAAGACGCGCAAGTGCGAGTTCGGTTTGTATTCCCCGTTTGGAGCCTAAAAGCTCATGCCATTCGTCGACGATGACGGTGCGAAGATGTTTAAATGTGTGTAAGGATTCAGGATACGAGAGCATCAGTGTGAGGCTCTCTGGGGTGATGACCATCGCCGTCGGTGGCGATTGCCGCTGACGCAGCTTTACCGAGCTTGAGGTGTCTCCGGTTCGTTGCTCGAGTGACCAAGGGACCTTCAATCCTCGAATGCACTCGTCAAGAGCAAGGCAAGTATCGTTGGCAAGTGCTCTCAAGGGAGTGATCCACAGGGCAAGCAGCGGTGGACTGGCAGGTTGTCTTTTGCGATCAGGCCAGTGCTCCTTGGCCAGTGGGTTTTGTAGCCAGTCACCCAAGGGTCCTAACCAAGCGGCTTTGGTTTTCCCCATACCGGTACTAGCCAGAATCAATCCGTGGTGTCCGGCCCAGTGCGATTTCCAAGCTTGCTCTTGCCAAGCAAATGGGGATTGTTCCCTGCTTTTCATCCAGTCGCCGATGGCTTTTAGAGGGCCCCTTGTCGTTTCGGAACAATGTCCCGAGGGGCTTTGGGTATCAGAAGCCATATTTATCGGAGGTTAGTAAAGTTGTCGCACCAGAAACCACACTTACCGCAAAAGAAGTGCGAAGCATGTGGCAAACTCTTTGCATGGCGAAAGAAGTGGGAAAGGGATTGGGATCAGGTTCGGTACTGTAGCGAGCGTTGCCGACGAAACAAGCCTGCATCAGCTCCCATTTCAGTCAATCGGCCCAAACCCCAACGATCCTGATTCCACTCTCCTTGCGAACAACCGTCTTTTTGCCATTCAGCTTATTGCCAACCGCGTTTTGAGGGATTGCTCCAACGCAAGCTTTTTCGATTTGACGAGTCAATCGCCCAAGCACTGGAGTACAAAAACTTGGGAGCCCTGTGCGTACAAGGTCCACCAACCACTTTCCCATTGGTCTGTCGGCATTGTAAAAGTTTCCTGGCTCCAGAGGTTTTTCCAAGGGCAAGCTGAGAAGGAATGAAGCCACTGAGGTATCTCGATCTTGCCTTGCGCCTCATGCTCGGCCAAGTTGGCAATGCACATGACGACTCGGCCTGGTTTGCCCTCGATATCCTGTTCTTGCCACACCCAAGCTAGTAAACAGTCCGAACTCCAATTCTCGTCCCAAGCTCTTTGAACATCGAGCAGTTGCCATTGCCCTTGATGGAAAATCGGATCCTTTAGCAGGCTTGTTATCTTCGAATACAACCCTTCGGTTTCAAGGTCCGTTTGCTCGATGGGTCCCCGCACCAAGTGAGGCGAAACTTTGATTTTTGCGCCTGTCCACTGGCCGTGATGAAAGAACCTCAAGCCCGGTGTTAAATAACTGGCTATGGCCGCCGGAACGTGCCGTGAGTCTGCAAAAGTACCAGCAGCACGCGGTTCGTCATGGTTCTCTAGGAACCTCGCAAGTTTAGACTGATAAGACACATCGGCCCTTAGATGATTTCTCACACCCAGGTAATCCCGATCTCTGAGGCGATCGTAAAGACGTTTGTCGTAGCAGTAGTCAAAGCCCTCCTCTTGCAACTCCCACTCCATGTCCCAGTACACCTCGGCCATGAACATGAAACCGGGATGTTTTGATTTCACTCGGTGGATCGCTGTTTGCCAAAAGCCCTGCATCGAGCGACCCCAGGTTCGTTCAAAGACTCTTGGGGTAAGCAGCATGGCCATATCGCAGCGCACTGCATCGCATTGATCGGCGATTCCCAAGAGGATTTTTTGCATCTGTTCTTGTAGGCCCGGATTCGAATAATCGAGTTGAACAGTGTCAGACCAACCTGAAAAATAAGGGTCCCTGCCGTGGGCAAAGATTCGACCGGTTGCTTGGTCGTGAAAATAATTTTTTGGCTGCTCGTCAAGCAGTTCCTGGGTTCCTTCGATTAAGTATTCCGGATTAGAGTTGAGCCAGGGGTGATCAAGTCCCATGTGGTTGGGTACAAAGTCGAGCATCAACTTGATACCGAATTTGGACAATCTGCTTCGAAGCTTCTCCAGTGACTTCGGTCCACCGAGTTGTTCAGACACTCGGTAGTCAGCGATTGCAAATCCAGAACCGCCGATATCCTCCGTCTGGAGATCACCCAAGACGCGTGAGAATTCGTCCAACCATTCTGGGTTTCTACGAGACTCCTGCAAGGAGCGAGGGCCTGTAGTCCAAACACTGAGCAACCAAACAATTTGTATTCCGTGGTCGGCTAGCTGTGTTAAGAATTTATCGGGGATGTCATCTAATTTAGCATGGCGACCTAGTTGTTGCGAAAGCGCATTGAGGTAAACCCGCGTATTGAGTTGATAAAGGACCGGATGAGGGGCCATGACAAGGATCCCGTTGCAAGATGGATGGGCAATCGACTGCTAATAGTCTACTTACCCAAGCAGACGGGTAGCTTAAGGATCTAGCAAATCGGAGCGTATTTCTTTGGTTCGCAGTTTCGATTGCTCGGTTCGCCAGCTTGCTATTTTTCCGTGATCGCCACTGAGGAGCACCTCCGGAACGCGAACCCCTCGAAATTCCGGTGGACGGGTGTATTGAGGGAACTCAAGAAGTCTATTTCCTCGGGAGAACGAGTCGTCCCAGCTACTTTGCTCGTCACCAAGAACTCCTGGAATAAGCCTGATGCAGGCATCGATCATGATCATGGCGGCAACTTCTCCTCCATTGAGCACAAAGTCTCCGACGCTCAGTTCCTTGGGTTTGAGTATTTCAACTACGCGATGATCGAAACCTTCGTAACGACCGCAGAGTAGAATCAGTCGACCTCTAGGGGCAAAGTCTTCGACCAAGCGTTGATCGAGCCTTTGGCCTTGGGGGGTCAAGAGAATCAATTCGCAGGGGCGTTCGTCCATCGCCCGGATTGCTTCAACGCAGTGGACAACCGGTTCGACACAGATGAGCATCCCTGGTCCGCCCCCATAGGGGCGATCGTCAATTTTGTGATGTTTGGGATCGGCCGACCATTCGCGCAGGTTATGCACGAAGATTTCGATAAGACCTTTGTCGATGGCTTTGGCTAGCAAGCTTTGGGTCAGGTAGCCCGAGAAGATCTCGGGGAACAACGAGATAACATCGATTCGAAGCGAAGCTTGAAGGGGATTGTTTTGTTGGTTAGTTGGATTGGTCATCCTCGATAGTATCGATGATGGCAGAAGGATTGACAACACTGCTCGCTAGCAAACTCACGGGTGCCTGGCACCCGTGGTAGCGCGTTGCCACGCCGCCTGACGGCGGCGTGTATTTGACGGCATTGACGGTGTTGACAAGACTGACTGTGTTGACGGCGGACAGGATTGACCGGATTGACGTCGTTGACAGCGAAGGGCGTCCGACGGGCTGCTCTCCGATGAGATCACCCACTCCATGGTGCCAACCTCGTCAACAATGTCCGCAGTCAATCCCGTCAATGCTGTCACAAAGGTCAATGCTGTCAAAAAGCGACACGGGGACAGACACGCGTTTGGTGCGGGTGAAATTGCAAGCATATTCCGATCGCTCCGCTGCCGAGTGCCTGGCACCTAAGTGGGCAGGTCAAGCGGGTGCCTGGCACCGATGACAATTGCACGTTGCTAGCAAACTTTCGTAGCGACACGGGGACAGACACGCGTTTGGTGCGGGTGAAAATGCAAGCATTCCGACCGCTGCGCTGCCGAGTGCCTGGCACCTAGTTCATGGTGACAAACTCGTAGATATGTTCGAAAACCTTGAGCTAGGGCTAGTTCCTCGTAAGTCTTACGACATTGACGAGTCGTTTTTTGCCTCCTTCAAAGAGTCAAAATAGGGCTCTACAGGAATTGTTTTGGGTAAGAGTAGGAGTGCCGCGTTGCTGAGTACGAGAAATCAAGGAGATTACCCGTAAAAATACGCGAGCAACCGGTTTTGAAAGGGATTCAAATATTGAAAACACCGTGTCACAAAGGACTCTGTGAGAAAGGGAGAAGTCCTCAAGGCTCTGTGCTAACTGTATCTTTACCTTGTTTCAAGAAGACTTCTTCAGGTGTCAATGTGTTGGCTGGTGCGATTTGCAGTATCGGTCTCGATCCAAGTTCTATCGCTAGTTACACCATGGTTATGACCGGTTGGTCGCTATTACGTCAAGAAAATCGAGCGAACCCATGAATCGATGGGGAATCCCTAAGCAAATCGAAGACGCAGTTCTCCAACGAGACATCGTATGCGTGTATTGCGGAATAGACATGGTGGAATCGGTGCCCAGGGGGCAGAGTCGGGCGAGGCTAGGAACATGGGAACACATCGTTAATGACGCGTCGATCGTCACGATCGAAAATATTGCAAGATGCTGTTGTGCCTGCAATGCGAGCAAGGGCGCAAAGAATCTAAGTCAATGGTTAGAAGGAAAATACTGTCGTCGTAAGGGGATCACGATCGAATCGGTGGCTCCGCTGGTGCGAGTTCACTTAACGAATCGACAGTAATGACGCACTGCCACGCCGCCTGACGGCGGCGT
>JBJSXX010000110.1:0-19929 GCA_046086605.1 Pirellula sp.
GTCGCACCCACGACATTCTCGCTGATAGGTTGCTTGCTGATAGCACCGGGAAGCGATCCGGAATTGAGGATCTGAACTAGGAACTCCACATCCTTGAGGTTGAAGTTGCCTTCGATTTGACCTTCGGCTCGGATAGGACTATTGAGGCTGGGTGCTGACAGCACGATCCCGTCGAGCAAGATGGCCATGCGTCGTTTGAAACCGGTAATCGCGTCAGGTTGGTTGGCGATGGTCATCTTGAGCATCTTCTCAGCACCAGCGGTTGTCATATTGAATCCGACTTGATAACCGCCGTTCTTTGAGATTTGCACCGACGCGCGGGCTAGATCCGATCCGTTGACTTCAACGTAGGGAATCCCTTTCTTCTGAAGGGATAGCAACACATCGACATCTTTGATTTTCTGGCTTTCGAGCCAGGTTTCAAAATCCCTAGGACGCCCTGTGAGGATCGGATTTAGAATCTCCCCGGTGCGGGCGTTGCGAATCGTGTCTTCGGGTGCGTAGCCTTGGACTTCGCCCGCACCGGCTTGCTCGGCTGCGCGGCCGAGCGTACGCCAAATACCGACGGTTTCAAGCTCTCCAGAGGTTTTGTTTGGGAGTTTGACTTCGCGACTGAGTCGGATGTCGATATTCGGATTTTCTGCCTGCGCCTTTGCTGCCTTGATCAGCTCGTCATGGTCGTTTTGGTTTGCCACGATACGGAATTGAAGAATCCCCGCGTTGGTGATCTTGCGTTTGACTTCTTCGATTTCCGCTGGATCGACATCGGCGATGATGATTTCGATCTTGTCGTCGCCAGCAGGCCGCACGATCGACTCGTTCATACCCGAGGGATTGATCCGGTTGAGAATCGGAGCAATGAAGTCCTTGGCCAGGACGGGTTGGTTGTTGTTTCCGACCGTGGACTGATCGATTTGGTAGATCAGATTCGTGCCACCTTTGATGTCGGGACCGAGTTTCAGTTGGCCGGTGGCGATGACGATTCCCGTAGCGATCATCGCAAGTAAGATCCAGCTAAAGGCCATCGCATGGTTGGGCATCCTCAGTCGAGTCGAGAAGAACTTGCCCAAGACAAATGGAACGATAACGGCCAAGAGGAACAGGCCAATATCTCGGATTCCTGTCCAAGTGTTTGCAGCGGTATCTTCTGCGGCTTTGGCTGCATCGGCGGCATTGCTAGCCGCATCGGCTAGAATCCCAAACCCGGTCCCCAGCAAGTGCACTGAATCCACGAGGTTTAGTGAAGCAAAGAACGGGCAAAGAATCATTTCGAGCATAGGCTTATCCTAGTCCTTTTTGACGACGCGTATCGTGTCGCGATTGACGGTCATTTTTGCGTTGGAATTCTCATCCAAACGGATCGTAACAGTGCCCGATTCGGGCTGGGTACTTACAACCACACCATGAACCCCAAAAGAGGTCACGACACGATCGTTTTTCTTTAAATTGGAAATCAGGTCCGCATGCTCACGCTGTTGCCGACGATTCGAGCGCTGGGAAGGGAGCACGACACCGACGTAAAAAACCAATAGCATCGCCATCATCAACCACAACGGATTGGTGAGGAACTCCTCCCAAAACGATGCTGGAGGTTTGTTGCCCTTGGTTCCAATCGGACTGCTGGTCTCTTTGCTTACGCTGATCGTCGGCACTTCCGAAGCCGAAGAGCTTTGTGGACTTATGGCTGTAGAATTGCCTTCGGTCTGCTGGGCACAGATTGGCAATGCCAATAGGCAGATCCAGAAGACAATCCGAAAACAGTGCATGCAGTTCGCCATGAGGCCTCAGAGCCTCGATCAAGACCGGGCTGGAAATTGGACACAAATAACAAACAAGCAGTGTAAATCCATTGAAAAATAGCCACAAGTCCAACCGCGCAAGTGTACTTGCCACCGAGCAAAAAGTGTTGCTCTAGGAGCCGAACGGCGCGAGCCGTCCGGTGAAAAACATTGCTAAATCGGCTTCTTTGGCGATTAAATAGAGAGTCAACGCCTGTCGCCAACACAAACTGCAGTCAGGCACAGAGGGCCGGGACATCCTCTGCCGGGGCCTTTTAGGCCCCGGTAAAGGTACGTTCAATCCGCCTAGAAAATCGACTAGGACTCGCCGTATTCCCGAGTCGTGACGATCCCAGGCTGGGGAACCGGGTAGAGCCCCTGGGCGTTTGCTCGTACTGGGGCAGGGCTATCGAAGGTCATCGTCTCTAGTCCAGGTGCAAACTCATGCTGGCAGTTGAGCATTTCATCATAAGTGACCTTTACGCCGGTGTGGGCTGCCATCCGACCCATGCTCGTCACAACACTTGCCTTCACCCCTCGTTCAACCTCGTTGTAAGGCAGGTCCTTGCGAATCGCATTGATCAAATCGTTCCATTCGAGTTGATAGGGATTCGGCTCGGACTTGGGTCCCTCCCAAACGATGTTGTTGCGGGTCATCTTCTGACCACTGTAGATCTTGCACTTGGCCGGCGAGTGTCCAGAAGCCGAGATCACCGCACTTCCCTCCGAGCCGTGGGCGTAACTTGCAAACTCGTTGTGGCATCCAGGAATCGTTCGACCATTGACGAACATCTTGGTGCCATCGCCAAAGGTGTACTCGATTGAATAGGAATCGAAGTTTTGATCGACGCAGTCGTTGCGATAATGCCGACCGCCCGATGCGATAGCCTCGACAGGCCAATCCTCTTTCATCCAGCAGCACTCGTCGATGTTGTGGATCAAAAAGTCGCTCACCGCACCACCGCTGGCCCATAGGAATCCATGGAATCGACTGATTTGATACAGCAACTCGCTCTTGGTCCCTTCAGGCATCTTGGTCGCCGCAGCCGATCCAGTCGGACCGGCCATGCGATAAGCTCTGAGCATGAGCAGATCTCCAATCTCGCCATTTCGGATCCTGTCGAGCAGTTCCTGACGCACGACGCAGTGACGACACATCAGTCCCACGCCCACCTTGAGGTTCCGTTCGACCGAAAGTTTGCCCAAATCGAGCATCTTCTTGCTGCCAGGACCATCAACGGTCACAGGCTTTTCCATGAACACATTGAGTCCCTTCTCGATGGCATACTTGAACATCACCCAGCGGAAGGCCGGCGGAGTGGTCAAGATCGCCACATCGCCCGGACGGAGCGTGTCCATCGCTTGCTTGTATCCATCGAAACTAACGAACTGCCGCTCCTTGGGCACGTCGACTTTTTCCTTGAACTTCTCTTTGAGGCTTGAGTAGCTACTCGATAGTCGGTTCTCGAAAACATCGGCCATCGCGACGAGTTGAATTTCGCCGTTGTCGACTTGCAGAGCGTTTTCTGCAGCACCCGTTCCGCGACCTCCACAGCCGATCAAAGCCACCCGAATCTTGCTGTCTTGGGCAGCATGGACGCTCCGAGAAAGTGTCGAGGTCAAGCCTGCTGCTGCAGCCAAACTCGTACCGGTCTTGATAAAGTCTCTGCGGGATGCCGAGCTCACAGCAGGGGTGGATTCATGGTTCATGGAATTGCTCCGAAAGGAAAGGAAAACGTCAGTAATTCATTATCGTTCGAGGGGCACTGGCCGTTCCTTTTGGATCGGCTCGGAGTACTCCCAGAAGGTGTTTTTTTCTTCTTCGCTCGGTTCGTTCAACGGACGAACGATCCGAAATCCGACATGCAAGGCGTCGGTCAAATACCAGATGCTCACAGGCGACTGAGGGTCTTGGGCAATCCAGTCTTCGGTCGAGCCTTCGCGGGCACCGCTTCGAAGCGCCGCTGCATCTTGATTCCAACCCCCACCTCGCACTACGCGAGGATACAAGGTCTTGGGTACAAGCAAAGGGTTCTCGCTGCGAAGATCCGTCGTGTAGCCCTCGGGAATGTGCTGATCCAATACCCACTCGGCTACGTTGCCATGCATGTCATGAAGTCCCCAAGGGTTTGGCTTCTTGAGCCCGACTTTGTGGTAGCCTTCTCCCGCATTGTCGACGAACCAAGCGTAGTTCTCCAGTTCGGATGGATCCGATCCAAACGAATAAGGTTCCGTTGTCCCAGCCCGGCAAGCGTACTCCCACTCGGCCTCAGTAGGCAGGCGATAGTAGCGACCGGTCTTGCGAGAGAGCCATTTGCAATAGGTTCTCGCAGCGTGCTGCGTCATGCAAATGGCTGGATAACCATGCTTGCCCATCCCGAAGGTCATGTCCGTGTAAGGCTTCGTCGGCTGGCTCTTTTGAAATTCTTCGGAAAGCTCATCGCGCTTGGTCGCCTTGACCTTGTTGACCTCACGATAAAAGACATCCAAATCGGACATCCACACATCGTATGCGTCCCAGGTGATCTCGCATTTGGCCATCCAAAACGGACTGATCTTGACCTCGTGAACCGGGCCTTCGTCCGCTTTGCGACCTTCCTGGCCATCGGGACTTCCCATGCGAAAAGTCCCACCGGGGATCGGAATCATCTCGATTTTCGCGGGCGAATGCTCGACAAGCTCCGCATAGGGCTTCATCTGCTCCTGGGTCGAGGCAACCGACTCTGGAATGACGAGTGTCTTGTCATCCGAAGTTGCCTTGGTCTCCTGACCCAATACAAAACCACAATCGGCAGTTGTAAAAATGCCAGCCAAACAACTAGCCGACAAACCATAGCCAAGCAATCTGCGATTCAAGTCGAAACCTTTCGTAGCGAGACTCAAGTGGGTCGTGCCGATGAAAAACTAATTGCCCATCGGGACGACTTCGATATTGCGAAACTTCACAGGATCGGAGTGGCCTGCAAATCCGATGTGGCCACTGGCGCGATCCTTGCCCGGATGTGGCGTGTTGCTCATGTACTCACTGATGGTGGCCAAATCGGTATCGAGAATACGTGTGCCGTTGAGTTCGACTTGAATCTTCGAACCCGTGACCGTGATGATCTCATGGTTCCACTGGCCGGTAGGACGCAAATACCCTCGCTTGGCCGCCGCCATCCCATAGGCGCTGCCGTGAGCTTGCCGTGGATCAATCGTCTTGTAGTTCGGGTGGCCGTCATCGAGTACTTGCAACTCGGTCATGCCAACATAAGCAGCATCGCCATGGCGAAGATCCTTGGGCAACTGCTCGATTTCTTCGACGCTAGGGTAGCGGATCGCAATCCCATTGTTGCCAGCAGGAGGTAGCTGGAAATCGAATCGAAAGACAAAGTCACCATAGCTTTTCTCGGTGTAGAGAACTCCACCTTTGCCTTGCATGCACTGAATCGCACCTTCTGAAACCGTGTAATTCCCAGTGGCACCCTTCCAGCCCGCAAGATCACTGCCGTTGAACAAGACGTTGAACTTCGAGGAATTCTTGCCGATCTCTTCTGCCTCGGATTTGCTCAGGATTTCGTTGGATTCCAGATCGCTGAACTCCTTGAGCTTGATGTTTCGGAATCGGATCTCGGCACCGTGGGTTTGGAGCTGTATCGGTCCGCGTTTGATCAGCGGTTGGCCGGGTGCAAAGTAATCGTGCAATCGTGCGTTGACCACGACGGCTTTATCGTTGAGCCACACCCAGCAGCGTTCTCCAACCAATCGCATCTTGATGGTGTTCCATTGGCCAACCGGGTTGTCGGCTCGCACCAACGGATCCTTGCCAGCCCATCCGGCGGGGTTGTTCCAAAGACCGCCACTCCCCTTTTCGTTTCCATTCTTGCGATTGTTCTCAGCATCGGGATCCCAAATCTGAACCTGTGGAATGCCACGCAAGTAAATCCCTGAATCGCAATCCTTAACAATTTTGAAATCCAAAGTCAGGTCGAAATCGCCAAACTCTGCATTGGTCGTCAGGTAAGCACCCTTGCCATCGTTGACGATTTCATTCCCCTCTACCTTCCATTGGTCAGCAATCTCCTGATTCCACTTGGCCTTATCTGTGTCCGGAGTGGTCTCCCACTTCCGAGGATCGACCGTTGGGCGACCGTGCCAACCGGAGAAGTCTTTGCCATTAAAGAGTTCAACGGGATCGCCAGCGTTTGCTGGGCAAGTCCCCAAAAAAACAAGGGAAACCGAAGCGATAGCTTGGCATGCCAAGCCCGACCAAGGGGTATTCCAAACGAAGCGGAGAGATTGGAGCATAGCGATTCGCAAAGAAGGGGTTAGAGCGTAAAACGGGGAATTAGGGTGGGATGATGCATCACGCATCGGGCCTGATTTTAGCAACAAATTCAACCATCGTCGAATTTGTTCGAGGATTTTGAGGGTTGAATTTGATCTTTAGAAACGGGATAACTAATCCTCATGCGAATCGGCGGTTTCCCAAGATGTACGGTGCTTCGTCGAATTTCATGGACGCCCAACATCAAAGAACATTTGCCGCCAATCGTGAAATCCCCCGGAATTTCAAAAACCTGAGAGATCCCTTCAACCCATGGCAAGCATTTCGGCTGAGACTCTCGCAATCGATGTCCAGCATCTCTCGAAAACCTACCGCGAAGGGTTGATTTTCCCTCGCGTCCACCCAGCCCTAAAAGATGTCTCCTTGCAAGTCAAAGGAGGAGAGGTCTTTGGACTCCTAGGCCCTAACGGTGCTGGAAAAACCACGCTGATCAAAGTCCTTTTAGGGATCTTGCATCCGACCAAAGGGGTCGCGCAAGTTCTCAAGGAACCCGCAGGGAGCAAAGCAGCCCGTCGCAAGATCGGATACTTGCCCGAAAACCTCGCCTTCCCAAGACACCATACGGGACGAAGCGCACTGTACTTCTACGGACGCCTAAGCGAAATGAGCGACTCACAAATCGCCGCTCGCGAGGATGAACTCTTTGATCTTGTAAGCCTCAAAGGCCGCCAGAACGAAGCTGTCCGCCGATACTCCAAAGGGATGCGTCAGCGACTCGGACTCGCCCAAGCCATGCTGCACGATCCAGACCTCTTAATTCTCGATGAACCCACCGACGGTCTAGATCCCATGGGCCGATCCCAAATCCGCGATGTGCTCGATAGACTCAAACAACGCGGCAAGACGGTTTTTCTCAATAGCCACATTCTTCAAGAAGTCGAACTCATCTGCGATCGCGTCGCAATCATGGCCCTCGGACAACTCCGAGGCATCGGTACGATCGACGAGCTAATCCGTTCTCACACCAACGATCAGTCCGGTAGCGTACGCTTGGAAGTCATCGCAACGCCCTGGCACATTCGAGAAATCGAGAATCTTCCGGCTGACGCCTTGATCGAATCGATCGACCTTGGGCGACTCGGCCAAGAAGGCCTTAGTCGAATCGCAGTCGAGAACATTGATCAAGCGGGAGTGGATCGCCTGGTCGATCAGCTACGCGATGCCAATATCAGCATCTTGCGCCTCGAACGAGCTCGACCGAGCCTCGAACAAGTCTTTATGAATATCGTCGGAGCAGCCAAGTCGTGAAGCCATACATTGCCGTTCTGTACGATAGTTTGATCGAATCGATTCGTTCGAGAGTTCTCTGGATCTTGATGGCCGGATGGCTGCTGATCCTTGCGTTTTTGTTTCCGCTATCGATCTCCGAGGAAGAGACGTATCGCGTGAGCTCTTCGGACTTAAACAACGCCAGAGCCATGCTCGATCAACTCGCTCAGGCCTCTGCGGGCCGAGGTTCCCGAGCCCATCAAGCGGTCTACTCGAAACTCGACGAGACCATGCAGACAACCTTGCAAGAACGTCTGCGAACTCAAAAGAGGATCCCCATTGGCCAACTCGTTTCATCGCTCAATGAAGTCTTGGACAAAGAGGACCTCTACACCAAGGAAGCTTGGCCCACAGCCGAACGACGCGAGGAGCTCAAGGAACTCATCGAGGATAAATCAAAAAAACCAGACGAACTCCAAAAGCTAAATCGCAGACTGATCGATCTAGCCTTCCCAGGCTCGATACGATCAGCTACCGGACAAGCCACCTGGGTCACCTACGCCGGAATGAGATTCATGGATCCGCTCCCCTTTACGCTCAGGCAGATTCGACCGTTCATTGAAGCGACACTCTTTCCTTTCATCATGTGGCTCGGATTGGGACAAATCGCCATGATGGTTGCGATTGTTGTTACGGCTCCGATGGTTCCTGATATGTTTCAGACCGGTTCGCTCCATTTGCTACTGAGCAAACCGCTTTCGAGAAGCCTGCTATTTTTGAGCAAGTACCTCGGTGGTTGCATCTTCGTTGCTATGAATGTTGGAGTGTTTCTCGCAGGACTGTATATCTACGCGGGAGTGCAACTTGGGATCTGGAATCGCGGAATACTCTGGTGCATCCCACTGTTTATTTTCTCCTTCATGATCTTCTACAGCGTTTCTGCGTTGGTAGGATTGATCTGGAAAAACCCCATCATCTGCGTCGTTATAACCGCTTTGTTTTGGGGGATCTGTTTTACCATCGGAGTGGTTCGAGGGTTTGCCGAAGGGTTTTTGAAAGGCCCACCGACGATCCAATCGATCGTTGCGGTAGGAGATGTGCCGATCACCGCGAACCAACAAGGTCGATTGCTGTTTTGGAACGACAGTTTGAATACTTGGCAAGTAGGCTTCGGGGAAGTCAATGGTCAGCGAGTGCTCGGGCCAGTGATGGATACCAAGGAAGGTTTGCTCTACATGGGACGATCGAGATTTGTCCCCTTCGGACTCGGAGGCAATGACACATCGAGGCTCGATGTCGTTCGTTTACCAGAACTTGCAAGCGACAAGGAAAAACTAGCCCAGCAAGAGGAACCGACTGGTAAGAAAAAGAATCGCAAGCTCTGGGACGATTCGAGGCTCGATACGGCTCCCGAACTGCCCGCTGGAACCACCGAGCTTATCCCCTGGAAAGACACCTTCTTGTCGCTGACCCCCGATGGTCTTTTCTGGTTTGACCGCGAGGCAGCAAGCAAAGCCGAACAGCAAAAAGTCTCAGTCTTGGGCTTTGATTTTAAGCTCCCCCAAGCCAACGAAGCGCACAAGAAACTCACCGATGCCGATTGGGACTATCGTCGACCAATCGCAGCTGGCGCGATCCCAGGCTCCGAATCGATCGCTCTGGTTTCCAAAGGTAAATTGGTTCGATTCGATTTGGATGGCAAGAAGTTCAAGACGCAAGGGAGCGTCGAACTGGACATCCCGACGGAGACCGTCGTGAGTCTTGTCGTGTGCGGCAATACAGCCATCGTTTGCCCTGACTCGAGGACTCCAAAACTGGTCGATCTCAAAGAGATGAAAGTGGTCGGATCGCTCGATACCATCGGGGACAAGACCATTAAACGTACGGCCAATGCTGCCGACGGGCGAGTGGCGATTCTCGATACCCAGGGCAAACTATGGGTGATCGATAATCCCAGTGATCAACCGGAGTCGCTCAAACCGGTCGCTCCGAATTTAGTTGGGCAAGGCAGTGTCTCCTCGATGGCCTTCGACCAAGAGGGACGCTTGTGGGTGGCCCACCATGTCAAACAAGTCGATGTGTGGGACAAAGAATTCACTCGATCCGAAAAATCTTTTAGGCCTTCAAGAACCACTGCCGAGTTCCTCTACGATTACTTCATCAATCCGTTTTACTTGGTCAACCCTAAGCCCTCAGCGATCCAAGAGACGATCCAATATGTCCTTCGAAACCCGGAAAACAAAATCAGCGCCATCGATCGCGCCGATTTGGATATGCCCCAGGTGGTCGCCGATCCTTGGCAACCGATCTGGAGCAACGGAATTTTTATAGCAGTTATGCTTGCGGCAAGTTGTTGGCTACTTTATCGCCAGGACTTGTAGCCCACATGAGGTTCGCAATTGAGCCTCTGCAAACCAACCCCTCCTACATCGAACGAGCGACGTTTTCAAAAGGATTCCAAACCGTGAGCAAATTCAGCATTATTCCAGACGGCAACGATCTTCAATCCCTAGGCCGTGACTTGAAATTTTATCAAGTAGAAAACGATTCACCCAAAACGCTTTCCAAGGAGCAGATCGCTCATTACAACACACAGGGCTACATTGCCCCTTTGGATGTCTTTTCCAAAGACCAGATCGAGTCGATCCGCGAGTACTTTGACCAACTCCTCGAAAGAGTGGTTGCCGAAGGGGGTAATAGTTACTCGATTTCTTCGGCTCACCTTAAGTACGGACCTGTTTACGATATTCTCACCGAGCCCAAGATCGTCGCGTATGTGTCTGATCTTTTGGGCCAAGACGTGATCGCTTGGGGATCCCACTTTTTTTGCAAGATGCCCCATGATGGCAAAACCGTTGCTTGGCACCAAGACGCAAGTTATTGGCCTCTTTCGCCGTCCAAGGCGGCCACGGTTTGGCTAGCCGTTGATGATGCCGACCAAGAGAACGCGTGCATGAAATTTGTCGCAGGATCGCATCACTTCGGTCACATGACGTACCGCGAAAGCGACAGCGCCGAACACAATGTGCTTAATCAATCGATCGATAATGCCGAGCAGTATGGCGAGGTTGTTTACGACGTGCTCAAGGCCGGGCAGGTATCCATCCACAGCGATCTGTTGCTCCATGGATCCGAAGCAAATCTCTCCCCAAGACGCCGATGCGGTCTGACACTCAGGTACTGTTCAGCAAGCGTTAGGGCAGGGATGCAGTGGAACGAGAAGGGGATCTATGTCCGAGGCAGCGATTCGACCGGCCACTGGTGGAACAATGCCCGGCCCGAAAGAGTATTCTAAACTGACTCGAAAGAGCCAAGCCGTTTAGTTTGAGTTGGCCTCGCAAGTGCCCATGCATCGGACCGACTCGCACTTGCGTCGTCGATGAAGATTCAACCCGTGAGCAGCGATTAGAAGGACACCACCCAAGGGGGTCATCCAAGGCTGAATCGACCCGAAGCCTGCGAGTTGCATGCTTGCCGCGTCGACTTGAGTATGTTCATGCTCATGTGCGTGCTCATGATCATGCTTGTGGTCGTGTTCACGATCCACCACACACGAGCCGACGGATTGTTGGCTACAGCACTCGTCGGGCAGGAAGAATGCGGCGCTGAGGATCAGTCCGAGTCCCAGGCTCGATAGAGAGAGGATACGGTAGTCTCGAAACCGAAGGAACGCTGGCCAGATTGCCATCGCAACAATACTGCAGCAAATTCCTGCCGCGACTTTATGGAACCAAGGACTGGCCATCCACTCGGTGAATTTCAGAGCCGGCAGGGTCGCAAGGAGGATCGGGGTAGCTGCGCAGTGGACAGCGCAAGCGACTGAGGCGAAAATTCCTAAACGATCCTTCCAAGATCCCATCGGCCCTGTTCCAATTCGTCTGTGTTGCAATTCTAGAGAGTCTTGTGCATTCATCGTCACGAGATTGTACACAAACGAGTTCTATTTGCAATCTGATTGCGGAAACGTTTTTTGTAAATTATGGCGGCGTTAAATTCGGAATTCGAGGCACCTTTGGAGGCCGACAGGCTCGCAAAGAACCTGCAAATGGTGCGTCAGGAGATGGCCGATGCCTGCAAAAAAGCGGGTAGAGGACCTGCCGAGGTGACTTTGGTCGCTGTTACCAAGACGGTTAGCCAGCAGACCTGCAACGACCTGGTGCGGCTTGGGTGTCTGGATTTAGCAGAGAACCGTCCGCAGGTACTTTGGGACAAAACGGCTCATGTGGATCCGCAGGTCCGGTGGCACTTTATTGGTCATCTGCAGCGAAACAAGTCACCTCGAACCGTGCCGCTTCTTCACACGATGCACGCTTTGGATTCGCTAAGGCTTGCCGAGCAGATGGTCAAGGACTCCGTGCCCGAGAAGAATCTTGGCGGCAAGAAACTCCGAGTACTGCTTGAGTTGAACATCACGCAGGATCAGACCAAAACGGGTTTAAGTCCCAGCGAAGCCCAAGGGGTTCTTGAAAAGTACATCGCTGCACCGTTATGGCAGGAGCGGCTGGATCTATGTGGGCTGATGGGGATGAGTTCGTTGCTGGGGGACAGCGATCTGACGCATCGAGAGTTCGAATCGATTCGAATGTTGAGAGATCGTTGGCAAGACGTTTACCAGGTTCGGTTGCCTGAGTTATCGATGGGGATGAGCGACGATTTTCAAATCGCGATCCAAGAGGGATCGACGATGGTCCGCATCGGATCAAGGTTGTATCGTTAGCGGGATGAAACAATCAACGATCGAATTTCAATCAACAAGCCATCTGATGCCTTGCCCCAACGGGGCTTAATGAGATAGCCCAGGGTAGAGCGTAGCGCCACCCTGGGTGCGCTTTTTTTAGTTGAGAAATCCAGGCATGAGATCAGGGAACGGTGTCGCGGTATTGCCGAAAGGCAGCCGGAAGAAAATCGATCAGATCCGTACCCAGGGTACTCGGGGTTCCGAGTTGAGCATGAGCCAAATCGCCCGCAAGCCCATGAAGATAAACCGACAAAACCGATGCCTCGAAGGGATCAAGCCCCTGGCAGAGCATCGCTACGATGATTCCTGTCAGGACATCGCCGCTACCGCCAACGGCAAGGCTCGGGTTCCCTGTCGTGTTGCGATAATGGCGATCTCCGTCGGTTACCAACGTTTGGTGACCCTTGAGGACAATGACCATGCGAGCTTTTTTGGCGAGTTCTTTAGCCGCTTTTTGTTGCTCTTGGGGTTGGTTTGGCTGGATCTTCGAGATCCTTGCCCATTCACCCGGATGCGGGGTCATCACGCGGACTCCTTGGATCGATTCCCATTCGACAATTGCCTCGGAAATCGCATTCAGGGCGTCGGCATCGATCACTGCCGAACCTGGCCACCGATGAAATACTTCGACGACCATTCGGTCTTGGCTTGATTCACGCCCCAAGCCAGGACCGATTCCTAATACCGTACCCGGGGAATGTCTCTTCAAAATCTGTTTGGCTGCCGACTCAGCAAGGTACCCCTGGCTTACCTCATCGAGTGCCATGGTCATCGCGCATGGAGTTCTCGTTTGAATGATTTGTCGGGTGTGCGATCTGGCCGCTACGGTTGTTAAGCCTGCACCGCATCGAAGAGCGGCCAGCGCGGCTAAAGTGATTGCACCAGACATTCCTGGCCCACCACCAACCAGCAACGCATGTCCAAAATCCCCCTTATGGGCTTGGACGGGCCGTGCTTGAAGTCTTGGCAGAGAAAAATAGTTCGCAGCATCCATGGGTTTGTTGGTTCTTCGGGTGGTCTCGAGGTTCGATTCTTGCGACTTCTAGCTATCGCACTCGACGCTCCTGAGTCCAAGTGCTGGTCTTACCCACCGATAATACCTGAAAAACGCAGTGTCGGAGACGATCCAAGGGATAAAGCAAACGGCAAAAAGATGAGAGGCAAAAAAAGGGCCCGAAGAATCAATTCTTCGAGCCCCCCCACACGCTACTCAAGCTTCTGGCAGCTTGAGGAACAACACCTACAAATCTCGACTTGTTCTTGTGATACCCCACAGACATCAGGACGACATTGCGTCTCGTATTCGACCCCTGCGTCGGATTTGCTAAAATGTTAGCCGGTCGGCAACCCTTCCCCTTGAAATTTTTCCGAACTCAACCTGTGGTAGCCAAAACAACAACTGCAAAAACCAAGTCCGAGGCGATCACCCACGCTTTTGAATTCTTGACCAGCAGCGGCCGAAGGGAACTTCCGGCGGTCGTGATCGCGATTGGTCCAGACGATTTTTTGCGGCGTGAATCGATCGAGCATGCGCTGCACCTTGGGGGCGCTGACCCGATGAGCATCGCTCGATTCGAAGGCGAGGACGCTCAGTGGAGGGACATCAACGACGAGCTCTCGACCCAAAGCCTCTTCGATACCGGGGGACCCAAAGTTGCGTACATTCGCAAAGCGGATTCTTTTGTCTCGCCTCCGAAAGAAAACGAAAAAAAAACAATCTCCTCTGGGACTTCGAATCGTGAGAAGGTCGAGCAGTGGATCGAGCAATCCACACCTAGTTCGACCCTTTTGCTAGACATGCAAACCCTACCTTCGAACACTCGGCTTTATAAAATTGCGCAGAGCAAAGGTTTTTTGATCGGAACGGCTGAAGTCAAACCAAATGAGCTTATGGCTTGGATCAGGCATTGGGGAAACCATAAGCACAAAATCGACTTGTCGGACAAGCAGGCGGCACTGATCGCCGACCGCATCGGATATGTCTGCGGTTTGATCGATTGTGAGCTAGCCAAACTTGCTCTATTTGCTGATGCAAAGGGCAAAGTCTCCGATGAACGCATCGACGAACTTGTTGGCGGTTGGAGAACGCAAACGATTTGGAAACTTACCGAGGCTGTGACCGAAGGCCGTATTGCTGAAGCGATCGAGGGGGTTGATAAACTGATCATGTCAGGTCAGTCCGCCGTAGGACTCGCTGCTCAAATGTCTTGGAGTCTGCGGCGATACGGAGTTGCTGCAACTTGGTTCGACCAACAAAAACGCACCGGGAACGAAGGTTCTTCGTTATATGACGCTCTTTCCCAAGCTGGATTTCGATTCGATCTTGCGAAAGAAGAAACCAGACTCAAAAGGATCAGTTGGAACAGGGCCAAAGAGATACTCGTTTGGTTGGTTGAACTCGAGAAACAGCTCAAAGGTAGCCACAGTCAAGAAGACCGAGCACGCATGGCACTAGAGAGCTTCCTTTTTCGCTTCCAATAAATCCTCGCTTGAGCGTCTATCGAGCTAAACTTGAACTACAATCCGAGGGAATTCATGCGTTGGTTGATAAGCTTATTGATATCGAGAGCCGCCAGGCAGTTTTGAGATGAACATCATACAAAAACAACAGACACTGCTTCACTTATTTCACTGGCTCGTTTGCTTGGCGATCTTTTGCCCGATTTTCTCTGTGGGGATGGCCCAAGAGTTTTTCACATTAAAGGTTCCGGGGACTGCGACGGATTCAAAAGCGCGCATCAACGCTCAGGAGTTGGTCGTCCGAGACCATACAGGTCAAACGACGCTTTACTCTAGACTACGTCGCTACGACACACCTGATGGCCAATTCGTCGGGTATGGATCGAGACAAGCCCAGCGGGTGATCCTTTGGCCCACTTCCAACCAGGGCAACATGCAGATCGGGACCTTGCGCGACGGACAAATCGAGTTTGCTCGAAGCAAAATGGCTGTCTTTGCCATCGATCCTGTTCTGGCCGGACAGATCCCTCAGGACATTTGGAATCCGAATGATTCGGTTGCGGCGGACATCAGTAAAACCGTTCTGCTGTCGACGGGAGACGCAGGCAACCGACTCTTCATGCGCACCAACCGACAGGGGCAACTGCAATTGGTTTCCGGTGCTCCAAACGGTGCCCAAGCCGATGACGCACAAGGAGCTTGGATGATCACCCCCGTCGGTGGTGATATGGTTCGGATCCAACAGTCGGTCGGTAATCAATGGCTCGCACTCAGCGCCGATGTCCCGCAAGCTGGAAATTTCGGCAATGGAGTCTTGGCCCAACGAGGCCATCGATCCCAAGTTCGTTTGATGGGGATCAATAACTCGATCGCTCAATGTTGGCGGTTGCAGCAGTTCAACGGCGGCTACTGCTTTGAGAGTGTCGTGGTGCCCGGTTGCGGTTTGACTTGTGTTCCAAACAATGGACTTTGGTTGCAACCGATCCTCTACTCGCCTTGGCAGGTCTGGTGGCCACAGCAACCAACCTTTGCCCTTCCACAACCAGGCTACCGCGTGGTTTCAGAGCAAGTGATCCCCAATGCAACTCTACCTCCAGTATCGCTTAGGATCGCCAACACCCACAGCGACGGTCTGTTGGTTCTCTTGGCCGATCGTCGAAATCCTGCGGCAGCAAAAAGACTCAGAATCCCACAGGGTGGCTCGGAGACCGTGCAGCTCGAACGCGACAGTGGAGCGACGGTCATTCAAACCGTCGAGTGGCGTGATGGATTTGGTAATTGGGATCGACGAGAGATCCAGGTCCCTGTTCCACCCGTGGTGCTCTACGACCTGAGCGTTTATGAAGAGTTCCTTCAATCCATCGCGATCGATGCGACTGGCAAGAGTCCTAATGTGATCGAGGATGTGAACTATCAGCCTCGCAGCATTGGTTTCTTGCTTTTGCCGGCTGGGGATCAACTTCAAGACAACAGTGTGATCGATGTCTACCGAGCGGCTGCCGACTCTCAGAATCCTGGTGCAGTACGCCGACTCTCCCCGAGTGACTACAACCGCAGTTCGTCCCAAGCCGCCCCGAAAGACCCCTTAAAGGAACTTCTCCAGCAGATACAAAGTAAGCGAGGCGCGTTTTGAGCGACTGGCTTTCGGGGGAAGAGCCCCAGGTGCAACCAGACTCTGTCGATGAACCGATCGGTCTTCCCAAACGTCGCAAGAGCATCATCTCGTTTCGTCGAGATTGGCCATTGATGCTTCTGCTAGGAGCTCTTTTGGCCGGATGGATCCTCTATTCGGTCATCCTGCCGCAGATTCAAATAAGGCAAAAAATCGCAACATCGAAATGGAAGTTTAGTCCAAAAGACCCAGAGATTTCGTCTGCCATTTGGTTTATCCGCCGAACGGTCGAATACTGGTTCGTCTTTTGGTTCTTTTATCTAGGCGCTAGTATCGGTAGCTTTATCAACGTCGTCGCCAGCAGGACACCGCGAAAGAAGACAATCGTTTCGCGAGGTTCGCATTGTCCATTTTGTGATAAACCACTGAATATGATCGACAACTCGCCAGTCTTTGGGTGGGTCCTTCTGCGCGGACGATGCCGAGCATGCCGCTTACCGATCTCACCACGCTACTTGATTATGGAGATCATTGTCGGCTTGATCTTTGTGGCACTAGGTGCCCTCGAACTCATTGGCAATGGGATCAATCTTCCTTACCGCGATTGGCGATTCGGTGCCGGAATCGCGTTTACGGTTTTTTATCCCAAGTGGGATTTGATCGGTGCTCTTGTCGTTCATTTGAGTCTGTTTGCTATCGCTGTAATGCTCATCGGAACACAAACAGAGCGTTTGAAATTTCCTAAGCTTCCATTGATCATTTTCTTTGGAATCTATTTGGCAAGTTGCATCGCCAATCCAACCCTCCTACGTGTTTCTTGGACGGAGCCTTGGGGCGAAAGGTTTTTAACTCGTTCACCGCAGTACCTCGACCGCGCTATCACCTCAGGTTTGGGGGCTTTGGCAGGAGTTTTTCTTGCACTCTTCACCGCCCAACTGCTAGATCGCTACTACTTCAAGGATCCAGAGCAACCCCCGCAAGACGTCTTGCGAAACGACGGTTGGATTTGGCACTGGACCATTTTGCATCTGCTTGCAGGAACCCTGCTGGGCTGGCAAGCCATTGTGCCGGTGAGTCTCATTGGCACTCTTTTGGCCATGCTTGGCTGTGGTTGGCTTTCGAGAAGGAAAAGTGATGGCAGTCTTGTTTTCCCTCTGCGGGTTATTGCACTGGCGATTTGGACCGGTACTCTATTTGTTCACGTCTGTGCATGGAGATGGATCGTCTTGGCTTGGAATTGATCTCCGTCTTTTTTTCTCTCCACCGACCGGCATCCAATGATAAGACCGGCTTACTGAAAGGGTTTGAATCGTTATGAACCAACTGCTTACAAAAGAAACTCGTAACACTACGTGGGCTCGCCGCGCCATGTTCTCTCTGGCATTCCTAGGTGGCTCGGGCCTGGCGAATCACGCAATGGCAGAGGTCAAACTTCCAAATATCTTCACCGACTCGATGGTCTTGCAACAAAAGCAAGAGAACAAGATTTGGGGGAAAGACAACCCCGGCCAAGTGGTCACCATCAGTGTTGGTGACAAAAAGGTAAGTGCCACCACCGATGCGGCTGGCAACTGGGAAGCGAAGTTGCCTGCGATGGAGATCGGAGAGCCACGGACGATCACGGTCGCAGGAAGTTCTACCAAGACAATTTCGGATGTATTGGTCGGAGAAGTCTGGATTTGTTCCGGCCAATCGAACATGCAATGGTCGGTCGCTCAATCCAACGATCCAGACCTAGAACGGCTGGCTGCGAACTTCCCTAAGATCCGTATGATCAACTTTCCCCAAACCGGATCGCAAGAGCCGATTTGGAGTCACGATGACCGTAAATGGATGGTCTGCAACCCGGAAAACAATCCTAAGTTTTCGGCTGTAGGTTATTTCTTCGCTAGACAAATCCATCAGACCACCGGCGTTCCAATCGGTATGATCAACAACGCTTGGGGTGGGTCTGCTTGCGAAGCCTGGGTCAACCTCGATGTGCTCAAAGCCGATGGTCACTTCAATAAAATGGTCGAGAATTGGACCGCCAACGCCGATCGATTCAAGAGCCTGAGCGACAAAAAAGAACGGACCAAAGAGGAAGAGGATCAGCTCAAGAACCTCGGCAATCAGATGCGAGGCAATCAGCGTCCTGCGAATATTTATAATGGGGTGCTCAAGTCGCACCTCGGCTATGGCATCAAGGGTGCGATTTGGTATCAAGGTGAATCCAACGCCGGACGAGCTTACCAATACCGCGATCTATTTCCGCTGATGATTCAAAATTGGCGAAAAGAATGGGGGCAAGGTGACTTCCCCTTCTACTGGGTTCAGTTGGCGGACTTTAAGGCCGAGCCTAAGGAGCCAAGCGAAAGCGACTGGGCCGAACTGCGTGAAGCTCAAACCATGACCATGGATAAGCTCCCGCATACGGGGCAAGCTGTTATCATCGACATCGGCGAAGGCAAAGATATTCACCCGAAGAATAAAGTCGATGTCGGAAGGCGATTGGCTCGCTGGGCTTTGGCTAACGAATATGGAATACCCGTCGAACATCAAAGTCCAAGGTACGCTTCGATGCAAGCCGACGGCGAGGGAATCGTCCTGAGCTTTAATCATTTGGCAAGTGGATGGCGACCCTTTGACGTCAACGAACCTATCGGCTTTACCATTGCGGGTGAGGACAAAAAATTCTATCCAGCGACAGCCAAGATTATCGACGGAGGAAAGATTCGCGTTTCGAGTCCGAGTGTGCCTAAGCCCGTCTCGGTACGTTACGCTTGGGCTGACAATCCCGTTTGCAATATGTTTAGCGCTGGTGGATTGCCTTTGACCCCTTTCCGTACGGACGATTGGCCTGGCGTAACTGCAGGCCGCGAGTAATCGCCAATAGGCCAATAGATCGTAACCAATCTGTCCGACTGATCGATCGTTACGAGCGATCAGTCGGATAGTATGCGGCGGCGTCTGGATCGCAAACTTGGGTCGCCTTGGGTTTCTCTGAGTTCCTCGCGAAGCTCGCTGTCGGTCATTCTTAAAGCCTGTTCGTGTCTCCAGTAGTTCCAAGAGTAATCGACTCCAGCCAAGACCAACCAACCTAATCCTAGGTACCATCCGAGTTCAAGAAGAAACTGCCAAAGAGCCTTGAACCCTACCTCCAAGGGTAACTCGCTCCAGGATGCAAACTCTGCCATACGGCTTGTCGTTCCAAATCCAAGAACCCCAAAAATCAACGCTAGTTTGAGTAGCCCGCTCAGCACAGGCACCCAAGCATCGGTATGGAAAGGGGCATTGAATCTTGGCATGAGTCGTCCGGAATCCCATGCCAAGCGATCCAGGCGAAAACGAAAACCAGCTTGTGCGAAATGCACCGCCAGTCCCACACAAAAAAGCCCTGCAAGCAACGGTAGGATTGCCTGTCCGGCTTGGATCGCGCAGTGCCAAAGTCCTTGGTGCCAATCCGCAGTGGCTTCATCACCGAAGCGAACTTGGCCTAGCCTTTGATCGAGCATTCCCGAGAGTACCCTAAAGGAGTAGGGGCCGAGTGATTGCAGCAGCGCTATACCTATGAGCCACGTTAGGGCAACGGTCCATTCCTGACTTCGTGGGAAGACACCTTCGTCGTCGGCTCGCCGGCGCCTGAGTGCGGTTGCGGGATGTTTCTTTCTCTCAAGTGATTCAGCCATCTTTACCCACCCGCTGACTCTCTGCGCTCGATGTGCCTTTGGAGGAACTCCATTGCTGTGGTTCGAGCACGATCCGCTGGGTCTTGTCCATCCAGACAGCTATCTCATGTTGAAAAAGCCAGCCCATGGAACTTAAG
>JBJSXX010000111.1:0-2708 GCA_046086605.1 Pirellula sp.
GCAATGGGTGGAAGTCGCTTCAGCAACTGGGCATACACTGCGTCTTGTACCGTTGGATCGACCGACTCGATACAAGCGATGATCAACGCGTTGTTGGGTGTTGCTTCCAATGTGAAGACAAATGCGTTAGAGACGTTTTTCACTCGGAGAATTTCTGCTTCGATCTGGTTTAAATAAACCTTTTGGCCACGAATTTTAACCATCGAGTCTTCTCTTCCCACGCAATACAGTAACCCATTTTCGTCGAAGTAACCCAAATCGGAAGAGTCGAACCGAGTGATACCTTCCAAGCGATTGCCAGTGGCCAAGAGTTCTGAAGAGATACGGATATGTCCCACTTGACCTAAAGCAACGGGAATTTGCCGATCATCGAGAATTTCGACATGGCGGTTTAAAACGGGGTAGCCGATTGGAATCGGATCGCCCGGAGTTTGGTTACGATCGAAGAAATACTGTGCATAGGTTCTTGTCTCGGTCGTTGCCATGGCATTTTGAAGGATCGCTTGATCGCAAGTTTTGTCATGGAATAGCAAAACATCTTTAGACCTAAGTGGTTCTGCCCCCACGCTCAAGATGCGTAAGGAAGGCCAGTGCCCGCCCTTTGGAAGTTGCTCGAACAAGGCTCTCATGACTGACACAGACATGGTTGAAATGGTAATTTCTGAATCGATGAGCCAATCGATGAGGTCTGTCGGAATGGATTGATCCAAGGAGCGTATCCAAAGACTTGCACCGGTGAGAATCGCTCCAAATGTCGGTGCAAGAAAGGCGCTAAAGTTCGGAGAGAATAGAAGATCGAACCGATCGACCGGACGAATGGCCAGATCATTGATCTGCCGAGCTATGTCCAGAAGAATGAATTGATGGCTCATCGATACCGCTTGTGGCGTACCAGTGGAACCCGAAGTGAAAAAAACAAAAGCTGGAAAATCGCAGCTAGCAACTTGGCTCAGAGGTTGAATCTCATTTGATTTCCCATGAAACAAGCTGGCTAATTCACTGGTTCGAGATCTCGCATGAAGCGAAGTCAAACTCATAGCACTCGATTTTTCGTGGTCTTCCAATAGATAGAAGATTCGGGTTGTCCGTGCGTGGCTTAGGCTAGCAATCGGCGGTTTGGCTGATTGGGATATCGCGTCTGACGCTACAAGATTGCAAGTTGCACCAACTCGCAATACACCTAACATGGCTGCGATATTTCGCCAATCATTCCTTGCAATTATGCATACGACATCTCCAGGTTTGACTCCAAGGCTCGTCAACCCAACGGCGGCCTGTACCGATCGCTGGCGCAATTGAAGGTAATTCAGCGACTCAGAGCCAACGATCGCAAGTCGATCCGGGTATTTCAAAGCGATGGAGTCAAAGACTTCGTGCAACCGTCCGTTTGTACCAAGTCGATTAAACTCGGTTTGATCAACAGGAGAGAAATCGGCGGCTGTCAGTCCGGGCCAATCTGGAACTCCGCGAGATCTCGGGAAACTACAAGTGAATGGCTCTTCAATCATCTGTCTATCGTGGACTAGGTAGCTTCCAGACTTGCTCAGTCCTGAGCACCTCAAAGCCTTGCGAGATAAGATTTCTATAACTTTGTCCATCGCTTTCGCACCAAGCAGCAATACCAGAGCATCCATGCGACTTTGCATCAGCTAGGCGAAGCTGAATCAAGGATTCGTGGATACCTTGATTTTGATACTCAGGCGCAGTCACGCCGGCAGCAAAAAGCGCATAGGGTTGTTGAACATAAAGCATCCCTAGCCCTACAGGCCGCTCATTGTCAAAAGCACACCAAGTGATGAGTTCAGGATGCCCGAACAACTGCATCATGTTGATCATCGCCGGTCGGTGATGCTCTCTGGGAGATCCAAAACCACTCAGATATAGCTCAAGCACGTCTTCAAATTCACTGGGATCTGGATGCCGAAAATTGAACCGTCCCGATGGTATACAAGGCCATTTCTCTCCAGGTAACAATTGGCTCCCAAGAATCAAACCTAACCGTGCAACCATTCCTTTTGGTCGAAATCCAAAGCTCAGAAGTTGCTCTGACACTAAATCCAAATCGAAATCATGCCTTGCAATCAACTCAACCCCGTAACGATACTGCTTGTCCCTAGAAGTCAGGTATCGATCCAGGATGTATCCAAGATCATTGACATTCGAGGAACTAAAGTCGTAGATACGATTGAAGTAGCCGACATCCTGAAATCTTAGAAGTTTCGCGTGACCAAGAGTCTCAATGCATCCTCGGTGCGGATCGCCTAGCAGTAAATACTGACTCAGTCTCCAGCAATCATAAGATCGTATTACCCCTAGAGCATGGGCTAAGCTCAAGCGGGATGTTGCTAGCGGTTGGGACATACAGGAATACTGTTGGATCTGTTGGCGAGTGGAGCAAAGGGGGTAGTTAGCCGTGGATGTAACCGCGAGGTGGCATCTGGATGACGCCACCTTTGCTGCGTGACCATAGTCCAGTTCGGCTCACAAATGTGCCGATAACCGTCAACGGCACTCCGTCGATCGACTCTGGCAGAAGGTCGATTCGACTCGGATCGACCGCCATGAGCAATTCAAAGTCCTCGCCATCGCCGATGGCATGTTCTAGGAAAAGAGTGCTGTTCCACCCGAGACAGCAGATGGCTCAGCTGTCAGCCCTTCGATCGATGCAAGTGCCTTCAGGAGCTCTTGCCTAAGCATGGTCTTGCGAT
>JBJSXX010000112.1:0-2453 GCA_046086605.1 Pirellula sp.
CTCCCAATCCTTGTCCTTGACCATCTGCGCAAACAACGCCAATCGCACCGAGACGACTTTGCCCCCCTCGGCAAGCCCACCGACAGCCGATTCGATGAAAGCTTTCAAACCACCGCTTGGTGGAAATTCCGTTTCACTCGGAATGCGTCCATAAGCCTTCCCAAAAGTAAAGAGAACCTTAACGGCATGATCTTGGTCGAATAGATCGACCGTCATGAAGTTCTCACCTTTGATGAGCCGAACATCCAAGGCGTCCATCAGTCGGTTGCTGGCCATGAAAAAATCGTCTCGTACCATAAGCACCGCTTGCAAAGTCCGGCCATCGCATTGCCGAAGCGCATCGACCAAGTCCGAATGCTTAAGATCGAATCCAGAGCTGAGCCATTGCTCGAATTGATCGAACCATAGAACCACCTTGGGCTCGATCCGTGTTCGAATCCACAAGAACGCCTCGGTAAGCGTCGACACCTCTTGTAGTCCTGTAAAGCGTTTCTTGAGCGATTGTAGCAACCTCTCTTCGGTGTCCTCGGCCGTGGAATCCAGATGGATCGAAAAGATTTTGCTGGGCAACCTAGGGACGATGCCAGCTTTCACAAGCGATGATTTGCCACTGCCGCTTGGGCCGATGAGCATCCCGAGGCCAAAGGTCTTTTCGGGATCCCGCTGCTCGATCTTCTTTTTCCAAAACGCCACGCTCTCTGGGAGCCCTTGGCGATCTCGTTCTCCGGGGAGCAGGTCCAAAAAGAATCCGGCATCTTCGTCGCTGTAGGAACGCAGTCCCCGAGGGATCACCTTGGCCGGTTCGTCGGTGCTCGCAGGCATAGCGATCGTTTTGGGTGCAAGCCAATCGCGGAGTTCCTCGGCAACTTGCGCGCCGCTCGAATGGCGATCGTTGGGCACCTTGCGCAGCAGTTTCATGCAAATGCGTTCGAGTTCTGCGGGGATGTCGCTCTTGTGGTCATTTGGTGGAATCGGTTCGGCATACAGGATCCGGTTTTCGGTCTCGGAGATGGTGCTTCCGACAAAGGGCCTTTTGCCGGTAAGCAATTCGTAGAAGACGATTCCGAGTGAGAACAGATCGCTTCTGCCATCGAGTTTGTGCCCTTCGCGGCGTATTTGTTCGGGGCTTTTGTACGCAGGCGAGCCGGCACCGTCGGACCGTTGCAAGTATTCGAATTCCCGGGTGGCGAGCCCAAAGTCGACCACAAACGCATTTCGCGTCGACGCTTCGACAAGAATATTCGCAGGTTTGATATCGCGATGGATAAGCCCGCGTTGGTGCGCATGACCTAGTGCCTCGGCGACGCTGAGGATCGTCTTTGCGATTTGTGGGTAATCGAAATCTTGGGCATCGATATGATCCTTGAGCGTTCCACCTTCAATGTATTCCGAGACGATGAATAGCTCATCGCTGGGGGTGCGTTCGACTGTAAAGACCGTGACGATGTTCGGGTGGCGAAGACCTGCGGCGAACTGGGCTTCTTCGAGGTAACTGTCGTTGGATTGCTTGCTGTTGCCGATGTTTTTTCGGACCTTGATGGCAACTTGGCGATTGAGCACCGTGTCGAATGCAAGAAAGACGATGCCGAAGGTACCTGAGCCCAAGAGTCGATCGAGTCGGTAGCGGTTGACCAGGAGTTTGCCGAGTCCACCTGCGGGGATGAACATATCGGTCGACACGTCGCCTGGGTCACGGCTACCGGGCGTTTGGCGTTGGTCGGGTTGGAAATCTTCGAAGGCTTGTTCGACCGAGGCGAGCAAGGTGGGGAATCGGTTTTTGTAAGCTTCCCAATCGATCTTTTCGCCCCGTCGGGTCCGTTGATAGACATCTTCGGCGATCAATTGTGTCAGTAAGGCACTTTGGGAAGATTTGGGCACGCGATTGAGCCATGGCTCGATCTCCGGGGTGAGACCTTTTTTGAATTCTTCTCCGAACTCGATGCAGAGCGAGTCGACTTGGGATTCATCCCAAGGTTTTGCGTTCCAATCTCGGGCGGCTTGTTCGAGAGCTTCGGTCAGTCGGGTGCCTAGGTTCGGGTAGCGTGAGGAGTATTCATGGATAAGAGAGGTTGCGGAGTCAGAGCCCAAGCGGCTGATGAACTCGGCGACGATAGGATCGATATCGGACATGATCAAAGCTTCTGAGCAGGCGAAGGATAGCGAAGAACCTTTCGATATTAGACTCGTAAACCACACCTCAGATCGGACAAAAAAGTGAGAATTTTGTCCAAAAAGTTGCACGGTTGTCATCAACCGTGGGTGAAGACCTTAGGTCGACCGATCGGCTGTTATTCGTGCCGAGCACTCGAAAAAGTCTTGTGTCAAAAATAGTTGCTAATCCTGAAGTTTTCCGTCTCTGATCGCTTGGGTTATGCGATTTATCCATTAGGGGGTCGTTGCTTGTGCATGTTCGAGCACAAGTAGACCGAGCAAGCCTTGCCCAGAACCGAAAG
>JBJSXX010000113.1:0-2353 GCA_046086605.1 Pirellula sp.
CCCGTAAATGCAGACCAGACCGATGCGGAAACCATGATTGCTCGAAGTAGATTGCAAACCGCACTGGATGGTATGATTGCCCAAGATCCGAACAAAGATGCCGCTACCCTTCCAGCTCAGGTAAAGCTCCAACAAACTGAGAAGAAGAAAAAGAAGTAATAAAAGAGCTCATGATTTCATCGCGCATTAACCTACTCCAAACGGGCTCGAATCCTTCATATTCGGATTCATCCACCTCACTTACCAATGCTCAATGGGTCTCTCCCAATCGAATAACTAGTGGGTTTATCGATTGCCAAAGCCATCTGTTCTTCCCGGAAGTGATCGAACTTATGCGCAAGCGCAAGACAGACCCACTGGTTTACGATCGCGAAGGGACAACCTACTTGAAGATGGGAGACTGGTTGCGCAAAGTGCCTCCCTTGTATCTGAGCGTCGAAGCCAAGCTGGCATCGATGGACAAAAGTGGCATCGCCGTTACCTTGCTATGCAATAATGATCCAGGCCCCGAATGGTTCGGCCATCCTTGGGTACAGCCAGCAGAAATCCTCGAGCCGCTTCGCAGCTTACAACTCGATCCTGCAAACGAAGCAAAAATCCTTGCCGGAAACGCTCAGAGATAGTTTCAATTGTCATGAGTCCACTGCATTGGGTGATCTCGGTAATTTTGAGGTAACCGTTGAAACCCACGATGTTTCCCCTTCACTTGAATATGAAACCAAGTCAGTTCGCCCATGAGATACTTCCAGACACTATTTGCAAGACTTCCTACCCTCCTGCTCTTGTTCGTGAGCGCCGTGTCGGCGTCGGAGCCACCGAACATCGTTCTGTTCTTGATCGACGACCTGGGCTGGAAGGATTTGGGCTGCCAAGGTAGTCGTTACTACCAAACACCAAACATCGATGAGTTAGCCAGACAAGGAGCACGCTTTACAAACGCTTACTCCGCCTGCGCCGTTTGCTCGCCTACGCGAGCCGCTGTTCTTACCGGTAAGTATCCGGCACGGCTAATGCTAACCGACTGGCTGCCGTCAGGGCGATGGGATCCAAAATCAAAACTACTCTCCGGTCGATTCCTTCGTGCTTTGCCGGTCGAAGAACTCACGTTGGCCGAAGCATTCCGCAGCCACGGTTATCGAACAGCCAGCATCGGCAAGTGGCATTTGGGGAGCGAGCCTTTCTCGCTACCCGAACATCATGGCTTTGATGTGAATATCGGTGGTAATGCTCACGGGGCACCGGGCGACTTTTTCTATCCTTACCAAGGGGATTGGTTGATTCCTGGAACTCAGTTGCGAGCCAACTGGAACGTATTACCCGATGGCAAGCAGGATGAATACCTGACAGACCGGCTGACGCAGGAGGCTGTCAGTTTCATCACCCAGAACAAAGACAATCCGTTTTTCCTGTACTTCCCGCATTACGGAGTCCATACGCCGCTGCAAGCCAAGCCTGAGGTGATTGCCAAGTACCAAGCGATTCCTGAATCGCAACGACAAGGACTGCCCGAATATGCGGCAATGGTCGAGAGCATCGACGAGAGTGTCGGGCGTGTGGTGAAGACGTTGGAGACCCTAAAGTTAACAGACAACACTATCATCATTTTTACCAGCGACAATGGTGGATTTTGGAAGGCAACCAACCAAGCTCCCCTTCGCGCGAACAAAGGATCCTATTACGAGGGTGGAATCCGCGTGCCATTGATCATCAAATGGCCCGACAAGGCGAAAGCTGGTTTGGTGGTGGACGAGCCTGTAATCAGCAACGATCTTTATCCTACTTGCTTGGCTGCATGTGGACTGCCAGCACTACCCAATCAACATCTCGATGGGCTTGATCTCAGCCATCTGATTCAAGGCAAAACGACAAGCCTGAATCGTCAATCGCTCTTCTGGCATTTCCCACACTACAATGAACACCCGTCGAGCGTCCCGTCGAGCGTTATTCGCAAAGGAGCTTGGAAGCTGATCGAGACGTTTGATCCTGCAGGATTGGAACTTTACAACTTGGAAGAAGATCTGAGCGAAACCAATAACTTGGCAGCATCGAATCCTGAAACGTTGGCAGAACTGCGTACCGAGTTGGAATCCTGGCGAGCTAACGTAGGTGCCGAAATGATGCGACCCAATCCCGATTACGATCCAAACTTGGGTGCAAAGCCAAAGAAAAAGAAAAGGTAGAGGAACTCGCTAGAGTTCCCGAGCCAAAGTTCACAGACGGTAGCTCACAGAAGGTAGTGGAACTCGCTAGAGTTCCAGTTGCTGAAAATTTCCAAACAATAAACCCCAGGAACTCTAGCGAGTTCCACTACAAACCCCAGGAACTCTAGCGAGTTCCACTACAAACTCCAGGA
>JBJSXX010000114.1:0-19470 GCA_046086605.1 Pirellula sp.
TGGCTTGCTTGATACCTGAAAGACACACACTTGCGCTGTGATCTGATTTCTGGGTGTCAGTTCAATGAAGAAACATAAGAAAGCTGCCATCACGGTCGATGGCAACGTCGGCTTCGTCGTGTCGATCGATCTGTCCCAAGAAAGGGTCGGTTTTCTTGATCGCATCCCGATTGAAAACCTCCGCATTCAGACCTCTTATCAGGACGTTAAGGATTGGGCGCATCGTTTGGTGCGGTGGCAGGAGGAGGATTGCGTACACAAGAAAGATAGTGGGTATCTTGCGGGTCGGGACATGCGTCAGGCCAATCGGATATTGACCGGTTTAGAATCTCTCGAGCAGTGGCAGATGTTTTGGGAGCAGGCACCGGGGGGGCAGTCCACGGTGCGGTCTGCCCGACAAGAGTAAAGCGTATTTCTGATCTGTCAGTACCGTCCACCCCCCGCCGCAACCGCCGTCGGCGATCGCGGCCCTCGTAGATCATTTCAATGAATCATCTCTTGGCGCTAGAGCAACTGTAATGGAATGAGCGGATGTCCCCTCAACTGCTCAGCGATGGCTGGACTCTTTCGTTTGGGCTCTAAACGAAGCGTACAACCTCGTCAACAACGTTGACGCCTAACTATCGACCACTTTGATGAGGTAACTTTCGTCGGCATAGTCGATATGGATGCTGCCTCCCTCGCTCCCGTCTCGTTTGAGCAATTCAGTTGCAATCGCGTTTTGAAGCCGCCTCTGGATGACTCGCTTCAAAGGCCGTGCTCCATAGACCGGATCATAGCCCTCGCTGGCGATCGCATTGACGGCACGATCACTCACCGTGAGCTTGAAGTGTGCCTCGGCAAGTTGCTTCTCGAGCCGTTTGAGCTGCAAACTGACGATCTTGTAGATCTGCTCCCGCTTGAGTGGCTCAAACAAAATCGTCTCATCGATTCGATTCAAGAACTCCGGTAAGAATTTGCTCTTGAGCGACTCTACAACCGCATCTTGCATCTCCTCGACGCTGCCCCCTTCGTCGGCCACACGCTGGATCATCTGACTACCCACATTGCTGGTCATCACGATGATCGTGTTGGTGAAATCAACCGTGCGATTTTGCCCATCAGTCAATCGACCATCGTCGAGCACCTGCAAAAGAATATTGAAAACATCATTGTGGGCTTTCTCGATCTCATCGAGCAACACCACGCTGTAGGGTCGGCGACGGACGGCTTCGGTAAGCTGTCCACCTTCTTCATAGCCGACATATCCCGGAGGGGCCCCAACGAGTCGGCTCACGGTGTGTCGTTCCATGAACTCGCTCATGTCGATGCGGACCATAGCGGCTTCGTCGTCGAACATGACTTCTGCAAGAGCTTTGCACAACTCGGTCTTTCCAACCCCAGTAGGCCCAAGAAACAGGAACGATCCGATCGGCTTGTTGGCGTCCCCTAATCCACTTCGGCTGCGTCGGACCGCATTGCTGATGGCCTCGACCGCCTGTTCTTGCCCGACGACCCGCAGATGCAGCCTATCTTCCATCACGAGCAGTTTGGCTCGCTCGGTTTCGAGCATCCGAGTCACTGGCACACCAGTCCAGGAACTGACAACCTGAGCGATCTCATCAGCAGTGACTTCCGTCCGCAAAAGCTTGGGATGTTCTTCTTCTTTTTCGCTCGATTGGTCTTCTTGCTCAAGCTGCTCTCGAAGCTTGCGGCGTGTCTGATCGAGTTCATAGAGTTTTTGGTAATCGACCTCATTGACCGCAAGGCCCGAGGACTGTTTGTCCTTGATCGAATTTTCTAACTTGCGAAAATCCGCTTCGGCCTGATCGAGCGACTTGCGAACCGATTTGACATCCGAGAGTCCGAGTTTCTCGGCTTCCCACTGCTCGCGAAGACTTGCAACTTGCTTTTGAACGCTTGCCATTTCATTCTCGATCTCTTCGAGCGCCTCTTCGGTGCTCTCGTCGGTCTCGTCCTTGAGCTGGCGCTGGGCCAATTCCAGTTGACGCAACCGGCGCTGGAGCGAATCGATCTCCGTCGGCACACTGTCTCTTTCCATGGCCAAGCGTGCGGCTGCTTCATCGACCAAATCGATGGCTTTGTCCGGGAGGAAACGATCTGCGATATAGCGATGCGATAACTTGGCAGCTTCGACCAAAGCGGCATCGCGGATCTTCACACCGTGGTGCGTTTCATAGCGAGGCTTGAGTCCACGCAGAATCGAGATGGTATCTTCGACGCTCGGTTCACCGACATACACCGGTTGAAATCGGCGTTCGAGCGCTGCGTCTTTTTCGATGTGCTTGCGATACTCATCGAGAGTCGTCGCACCGATGCAACGTAGCTGCCCTCGAGCCAGTTCGGGTTTGAGTAGCTGGGCCGCATCGCTAGAGCCTTCGGCGGACCCGGCACCGATGACCGTATGCAACTCATCGATAAAGAGGATCACTTCCCCTTCGGCATCCTTGACTTCCCGAATCACCGCCTTGAGCCGCTCTTCGAACTCACCACGGAACTTGGTACCAGCGACCAGTCCACCCATGTCCAAGGCGATCACGCGTCGGTTCTTGAGCGATTGAGGCACGTCCCCTTGGACGATTCGCTGCGCGAGCCCTTCGGCAATCGCCGTCTTACCAACACCGGGCTCTCCGATCAGGACGGGGTTGTTCTTGGTTCGTCTCGAAAGAACCTGAATCACGCGTCGGATTTCATTGTCCCGACCGATCACCGGATCAAGCTTGTTCTTCGAAGCCTGAGCGACCAGATCGACACCGTACTTTTCGAGGGCTTGGAATTTGCCCTCGGGTGATTGATCCGTAACACGAGCGCTTCCTCGCACCGTTTGGAGTCCTTGAAGGATGTCTTTCTCGTTGACACCAAAGAGTCGCAGGAGCTCAGAAGTATTCTTGTCAGCTTTCGCCAACCCCAAGAGCAAATGTTCGGTGCTGACAAACTCGTCCTTCATCGCCTCGGCACTGCTAGCGGCCGCTTCGAGTCCTTTTTGTAGCGAAGCGCTGATGCCAGGTTGGCGTCCGTTGCTGCTACGGGGTAGTCGCTGGAGTTCGCTTGCGGTCGTGGATTGAAGTTTGTCGAGCTGCGTTCCGATTTTTTTCAGAAGTGCAACGACCACCCCTGCAGGATCATCGAGCAAGGTCGACAGCAAGTGCAGGCCTTCGATTTCCGGGTTCCCCTGGGATGCGGCCAAAGACTGGGCTCCCACGATGGCTTCCTGGGCTTTAATGGTCAGTTTATCCATGCGAAATGGCATATTCACTTCTCCGCTTTGCGTCTTCTTGGCAGTTGAAAACCACGTCGAACATCCCTTCATGCAAAACCTAGGCCAAAATGCGTTTTCTTCGACGACTCCCCGAGGATCACGGAGCCTTAATCTGCCACATATCCAAGACTTATACCGTCGGACGGACTTGAAAAACCTTGGCCTTTCTCCGATACTTGGGGCTCATGAGAGCAAACTTAGCCAATTATCCATCCGACTTCTTTTTTACCGGTTACCATCGAGCTTGGCCTCGGAGGTCGCGCGGCTGATCCAGTTGATTTACGGATCCAGACAAGTCAGAACCTCAAGGCCAACCGACCTTGAGGTTTTTTGTTGGGCTACCAGAGATCTCACAAGCACACGCAACAACTCAATTCCCACACAGAAAGACCAACCATGATCGTAGTGATGGATCAAAACGTAGCCGACGAGCAAATCGAAAATGTTGCCAAGCGGGTGCACGAACTCGGACTCAAAGCCCACATCATCCGAGGAACCGAACGAACGGTGATCGCCGCAGTAGGCGATGAGCGGATGGTCAAGATCGAGTCGTTCGAAAGTTATCCAGGTGTCGCTGAAGTCATGCCGATCTTAGCCCCCTACAAGATGGCTTCCAAGGAACTCAAGCCCGAGCCGACTCAGGTGAAAGTCCGTGACTTTCGAGCCGGTCGCGGAGCTATCGGAGTCATCGCTGGTCCCTGCTCAGTCGAGAGCCAAGACCAGATCGTGGCTTGCGCCAAAGCGGTCAAAGCCGCCGGCGGAACAGCCCTTCGCGGAGGTGCCTTCAAGCCTCGAACGAGCCCCTATTCGTTTCAAGGAATGAAGGAAGAGGGTTTGAAGCTCTTGGACTTGGCCCGCCAAGAAACAGGCTTGGCCGTCGTCACCGAAGTGATGAGCACCGAGGATGTTCCTCTTGTGGCCAAGTATGCCGATGTTCTGCAGATCGGTGCTCGGAACATGCAAAACTATCGATTGCTCGAAGCCGTCGGTCGCAGCGGTCGTGCGGTGCTTCTCAAGCGTGGTCCGAGCGCATCGATCGAAGAGTGGCTCTTGGCTGCCGAGTACATCCTCAACGAAGGGAACCCTGACGTGATGCTCTGCGAGCGCGGTATCCGTACCTTCGAGACCCACACTCGCTTTACCTTGCCTCTGGCGACCGTTCCCTATTTGCATCGCAAAACCCACTTGCCGGTGATCGTCGATCCGAGCCACGGCACGGGGCACTCGTATTTGGTAGTCGATATGGCTGCTGCAAGTGTGGCTGCAGGTGCCGACGGATTGATTGTCGAAATGCATCCGAATCCAGAAAAAGCCATGAGCGACGGTTATCAGTCCTTGGATTTCGCCCAGTTCCAAGAGATGATGAACCGTTGCAATGTGATCGCAAACGCTATGGGAAAAACCTTTGGCTGATCTATGCAGGAACCGACCGAGCATCGAACACCCCCGAGCCTTCCGATTCTCACTGTCATCGACAATGAGCATCCTTGTTCGTATATCGAGCAGCGTACGGCTCGCATGCCTCTGATCGTCCCGGAGCGATTGGTCAGCCCAGACGAGTTCGACGTAATGCTCTCGGGAGGGATGCGTCGCTCGGGTCGGTTCGCCTACTACACCGCTTGCGATGGTTGCCAAGCTTGCGAGCCGGTGCGACTCGATGTATCGAAGTTTCGATGGAGCGATTCATGGCGTCGAGTGATCAACCGTGGAGATCGCATGTTGCGTTTGGAAATCGGCCCGCCAGAGTATTCCGACGAGCGTTTGCGACTGTTTAATCTCCACCGTGGGCTGCGCGATCTATCCCAGGGTGACGGGGATTACAGTTCGTATGACTACGAAGGTTTTCTCGTCGACTCGTGCTGCGAATCGACCTTCGAACTTCGCTACTATCTCCAAGACGCATTGGTAGCTCTCTCGGTGATCGATCTTGGCGCCGTTTCGATTTCTGCCGTCTATACCTATTTCGATCCAGCCCACAGCAAACTGTCCTTGGGAACCTACTCGGTGCTCAAACAAATCGAAATGGCTCAAACCATCGGACTACAATGGGTGTACCTGGGTTTGTATGTCGAGCAAAACTCGCACCTCAACTACAAGGCGAGATTCAAACCACAAGAACGCTTCATCAAGTCCAAGTGGATCGAGTTCGAATAAACCATTCCGTGGAGCGAAGCTCTTCAATGAACGATCAAAAGCAACAGCCCACACGCAAATCCAAACCGCTACTTCGTCGATGGTCCACCTGGGCTCTGCTCGGACTCGTCGGTCTGATCGCTCTGGTCGGTTCGATCCCGAGCATACTGGGCTCAAAGTGGCTCTACCAACGACTGGTCGATCAACTTGCAATCGAAGGTTTCGAACTCCAAGTCGACTCAGCTCAGTTCGCTTGGTTCCGTCCACTTTCAATCCAAGGGATCGAACTCCAGCAAGTCGATGCGCCGCAAAAATCCAAGAGCCTTCTATCGATCGACTCGATCGCTTCGAACCGATCGCTCATGGGCTATCTGCTCAACGGTCGTGATCTTGGACGCGTAACGATCCGAAATCCCAAACTCGATATCGAGCTCTTGGAGAACTCTTCAAACCTGGAAAAACTCGCTCGATCGCTCGAAAATTCAACCCTGGCTTCCAAACAAACGGGGAACAAGAGCAAGCCCAAACTCGATGTCCAAGTCGTCGTCGACGGTCTTTCAGTCGCAGTGCGCAAAGAGGATTCGGGCCAAGACCTCCTGGTCATCCCCCCGGTCGATTTGGATTTTCATTACCTGGCTCTCGATGGAAACGCTCGACTGGAATTCGCACCGACAACACTGCTCGATCAAGTCCAAGTCACTCAGGAACTCGTGCGGCTCGGACTCGGAAGAGCCGTTCCGCTGCTTGCCAAGTCCGCTTGGTTCGATGGCCGTGTCTCTTTGCACTTTGACAAACTCGAGATTCCACTCGAAGCACCTGCACTCTCCAAAGGCCGAGCGGAACTGACACTGCATCAAGTGCGATCCGGACCTTCTGAACCGATCATCGTCAACATCATCGACATGATCTCGCGACTTCGAAAAACGGAGATACCTCAAGAACTCGTCTTCATCGATGGCTCGATCATCCAAGTCAAACTCGCAGATGGTAGGGTCGAACACCAAGGCGTTCAGGTCGGCTTTCCCAGGATCGACCAAAGACTGCAACTATCGAGTGCCGGTACCGTCGGCCTGATCGATAAAGAAATCAGCGTCGGTCTTGGAATCCCTGTTCCTCTGGAAATGCTCGCGAGGAGAGAGTCGGTTCAACAAATCGGCGTTCCGCAAGTCACCCTGCCCGTCCGTGGCACGATCGATTCCCCGTATGTCGACTGGAAGTCTTTGCGAGGGGACTCGGCCGATTTGCTGTCGCTTGTCAGTGCGGCACTTGGCGATGAGGCACCTGGAACCGCTGCCTTGATCGAGGTAGCAAGCGGAGTCACCAGCGGCAAGGCCGACGAAGCCATCGGAGTAGCCGTCGATCTGATCAAAGAACTCCGACAACGAAGACTCGAGCGCAAAGCTCGATCGGCTGAGGAATCCGACCCTGGACGTCTCCAACCGATCGATCAAAAAAATGCACCCTCGGATAAACCTGAGACACCCAGACGTCCCCTCAGAGACGCCCTTAAAAATATCTTAGGTGGGGCTGCACCTAGCTCTGGCAACTAACGCCCCTTGGTCTTGCGCTTCATCTCTTCTTCGTCCTCATCCTCGTCGTCGTCCTCATCCTCGTCTTCATCGTCATCGTCGTCGTGGGCCTTTGCGAAGACAAACGCAGCGCGGATCGGAGGAGGCATCGGACTGTCTGCTCCTTTGACACTTCTCCAAACAATGTCGTTGAGGATCAGATCATCAGCCGCATCAGGAATCGAAAAGTCCATCTCTTCGGAGATGCTCGATCCCCAAGCCAAGGCTTGGTTGGTCGCATTGATATCGACCAGCGGAGCGAGTGCCTCGAAAGGCCGGGTATCGGGAGTGGCTCCAAATGCGTTGTACATCGGTCGAGCTGCTGCATCGAACTGAGTCATCGGCTCGACACCTAGAATCAACTCAATGGTTCGCAGCATGCTCGAGGTCGAATACATCGTCGAGTCGACGGTGCCGCGGCGAATGTAAGGACTGATCGCTAGGGCCACCGAACGGTGTGCATCGACGTGGTCGCTTCCGTTCTGAACATCGTCTTGGATCACAAAGATCGCACACTGGGGCCAAAACTTGCTCTTGGTAATCGCCTCGATCACCTTGCCAAGGGCTGCATCGTTTTGTGCAACCATGGCCGTAGGAGTCAGCTTGCCAGCGCGAGTCCCTGCAGTGTGGTCGTTGGGCAAGTGCATGGTAATGAAATTTGGCAAGTTGTCTTCAGCCTCGAACCGCTTGAGTCGTTTGATAAAAGACTCGGCCCGATCCAAATCGCTGTAGTCCAAGTCGTACGAGCGGTAGTTGGGATCAAAGTGACCTTCGAGGACGGGTATCTTGGCTCGCGAAGGTTCGCCAGGCTTTGATCCGTTGGCGATGAACTCGCCGAAACTGAAGTAGGACTTGCCCGCCTCGGCGCACTTGCCCCACAAATAACCGCTCGATGGCTGGCCGATCTTGGTGGCTCCCTCAGCAGGATAGGTCAGCTTGCCTCGACTCTTGCCGTAGGTCAGCGGCCAAGTCTTTTCGACAAAGTCGTTTGCATAAGCGGCCATCGTCCACTCGTGACCATCGGCACTGACTTCGCCGTCAACATAGAAGTTATCGAGCAGCACAAACTCATTGGCCAGCGCATGTTGGTTGGGAGTAACTTGCTGACCAAAGATGCACAATGACGGATCGCCGTTGCCTTTGGCGATATCCCCAAAGAGTTGATCGTAGGTGCGGTTCTCTTTGATGATGTAGAAGCAATGCTTGATGGGACTTGGATCTCCTACCTGAGCCGGGATCGGATTGTCCTGGCTGCGACCCGCGTTATCGACTTTCGAATCCGCTTGCAAAGGAGCCGACTGGAATGCAAGCCGGGTCATCGTTGCAAGTTCATCGGGAGTCGGCGTCGGTATCGCACTGAGTGTTCCCTGAAAAAGCCCACCAATGTACTCGGTCACATTCTTCGGGGTCGCTTTGATCGGGTTTGGACCATAGCGATTGTCCTTGCTCGACATCCCTTTTCCATTGGTCACGAAAATCTGATCGCCATCTTTGGAAAACTTGACGTTCGTCGGATACCAACCCACAGGAATGAATCCCAAAGAGCGGGACTTCTTGGGCTCCGAAAGATCGAATAGTGCGATGTTGTTATTGCATGAGTTGACCGCAACGAGCACTCGCTCGTCAGGCGACAGAGCGATCGCCGAAGGTGTGCTGCCATTCTTCGCCGCAGGATAGAGTGCCGTCGCTAAAACTTCTTGTAGCTCGCCACTGGATCGGTCAAAGATCACCACGGAGTTTTCATCCGAACAAGCCACCGCAAGGCGATTGGAGGATTCAAGCAGCAGCATCTCCGTCGGGTGCGACTTGGTCTTCCAAGTGGCTTCGACTTTCCAATTCACCAAATCGATGACCGCTATCTCGGCCCTGCCCCAAAGACTGACATAGAGCTTCTTGTTCTTCAGATCCTCCAAAAGTCCATACGGATAGCTTTGCTCCGGTAGAGCGAGAATTTCAGTGGGCACTAAATCGGCCTTGGTCACCTCCTTCTTGCCCGTGTCGGCCTTACCCGAATCGGTAGTGCCTTGTATTTCGAGTGGCTTTTGAATCCGCTTGAGTGTGTTCCCAAGCAACCCACAAGCATAAAGCGTTTGGCTATCGTGCGAGAGCAAGACTCCTGATACGACGAACTTGTCGGTCTTGGTCGCTAGCGTGAGTATCTTCGGTGGGCCCAGGAAGCCTTGGTTGTAAGGATAGATATAAACCCGTTCGTCTTCGCCACCCGAAGCCAAAATATGTTTGCCATCGGTACTGAAATCCAATCCGTAGAAGGACTGTGGGATCGGTGTGCGGGTGATCTTGCTAAGCGTCTTAGGCTCGATCGTGATGATCTCGTGTTCACCGTATCCGCTATGGAGGATCGCAAACTCGTTGCTAGCAGGGCTTGCGAGCATGTGGACCGGAAAGTCACCGAGGCTCGTCTGCTTGCCCTGCGCGTTGATCGTCCATCCGTTGGGCAAGAGAACACTGCCCGAGGCGTGGATCCCCGGTAGTTTCGCAAGCGGGTTGTCTTGGCCGCGTGCACATGGACTATGCATGCTGGTAGCAAGCATCGATGGAATCGCCATGCCAAGGCAGGCGAGGGACTTTCTCAGTAGGGCTTGGTAAGAGGCTTTCATAAAGTTTGACAAAGGTCTTTCGAGGGATGCGTCGACTCAAATAACGGGCTTGTGAAACCCACGATTGTAACGAGTTGGTCCCCAAGGCCAGCGATGTTCGGTTTAGATTGTGTTTTTGTTCTGTGATTTTCAACCGGCGCAACTCTGCGCAGATTCCTTTGGGGCTTGCAGGCCAAGGGCAAAAATCCCACTCAAGAGCGAAAAAAGGTTGATGAAATCGAGCCTTGCGCCCGCAAATCGCGGAATATTTCGGGAAAAACGGAACCGCAACGGCTATACTCTACGATGCTCAGATCAGGCCCATTGCGGGACCTACTTGGCAAGCGACCGACTCCACCGAAGTTTCCGAAAAGCATGGAGCCCTCAGGATGAGTGAAAATCAACGACAAGCGATCCAGTTGCCCGAGTCACTCGACAGGCAGCTAAAAGGTTTCAGAGTCCATCTTCGTCGCACGAAGGTCATGGAGAGTGTGGGCATCGCATGCCTTGGGGTCCTTGCCGGCTACCTTGCGGTTTTTATCATCGATCGAATGATCGACCTGCCGACCTGGGGCCGATGGGTCGCTTGGTTGGTCGCCTTTGCCAGCGTCGCAACGATTCCGATTTGGGTCGAACGCTGGATCTTGCGTTACCGCTCCCATGCTTCGCTGGCTCGATTGATGACCGACAAGCTCCCATCGCTCGGGGACTCTCTTCTAAGCGCCATCGAACTTGCTTCGGATCCTCAAGAACAAAAACGTTCACCTGCTTTGTGCCGCGCGGCACTCGAACAAGTCGCCCAGGTTGCATCGACTCGCGATCTGACCGAAGCAGCACCTGATTCTGGTCACAGACGATGGTGGTCCTTTGCAGCCATCGCCGGTGCGATTGCACTCGGACTCGGACTGATGTACCCCCAAGCTTCGGCAAACTCGTTTGCTCGCTTCGCTGCACCTTGGAGCAGCATCCCTCGATACACCTTTGCACAACTCGGTGATCTGCCTACTCAATGGATCGTTCCCCATGGCGAGTCAATCTCATTGAAAGTTCCACTGAGCGATCAGTCCCCATGGAAACCATCGCAAGCCAACCTATGGCTCCCTGGCCAACCCAAGATCGAGACTCCTCGTCAGTCCGATGCCTATGCGTTTGATCTGCCTCCGATGATCCAACCGACCAAGCTGACCCTCCGGATCGGCGATGCGACCCCGACAATCGAGGTGATCCCGACGACTCGCCCCGAGCTGCTTGCCGCAAGTGCCAATCTCAAACTCCCTGAGTACCTCCAACGTCCCGACACGCTGACCAAAGACATCCGCAGCGGTGCGATGACGATCGTCGAAGGTACAACCTATTCGATAAGTGGCAAAGCATCACGAGAACTCTCAAGCGTTACGCTCGATAGCCAAGCGATCCAAGTCGCCCAAGAGAACTTCAGTTCCGATGCACTCAAAGAATCCGCAACCGCATCGCACGAGGTACAGTGGGTCGATCGATTTGGACTCAAAGCCAAGAGCCCCTTTCCTCTGAACATCTTGGTGCGAGCCGACGAAGAACCGACGATCTACACCGAAGGCATGCCACGTGCAAAGGTGCTCTTGGACTCCGAACAAATCCAATTCCAAGTCCATGCGTCGGATGACTTTGGCGTCAAACAAGTTGGCTTTGAATGGAAAACTGCCGAAGGCGCAGTGGCTGCCAAGAAGACCCAAGGCGAACGCGTCCTGATCGCCGGTGGTGCAACTGCCGAACGACTCGATGCCGATGCGGTCTTCCAAGCGACCTCACTGGGGATCGAACCCCAAGCACTCGAACTGAGACTCTTTGTCGAAGACTACTTGCCGGGCCGCAATCGAGTCTACTCAAACCCTGTCCTGCTGATGATCCTGAGCCCCTCGGATCATGCTCTTTGGGTGCTCCAGCAATTCAACCGCTGGCAGCGTGAAGCTCTCGAAGTTCGCGATCGTGAATTGCAACTTCTCGAAACCAACAAAAAGCTCCGAGCCTTGACCGAGAAAGAACTCGAATCACCCGATGTCGTCAAACAAATCGAGCAACAAGCCGCCGCCGAACAAGCCAACGCAAGGCGACTCGGGAATCTGACCACTCGCGGCGAAGATCTCTTGCGACAAGCCTCTCGCAACAATGAGATCGGAGTCGGGCACCTCGAAAAATGGGCCGAGATGCAAAAGATCCTCAAAGACATCTCTGCCTCACGCATGCCCTCGGTCGCAAATCTGCTCAAGTCGGCTGCGAAAAATAATCAAGCCGCCAACAGCCAAAACCAACCCAAGGATCCTCCAAAGGTTGCCGGTGTGAATCGCAATGAGCAATCCGGTAGTGGTGATTCCAAGTCCGAGCAAGATCCACAAAAGGACAATCTCATCAAAGCTCCAACAGTTGTCGATGCGGAATCTTCGCAACAACCTCCGAGCCAAAACCAAGAGGAGTCCGAAGACGAAAAGAAAAAAAAGCCGAGCACAGGTCGACTCGGACTGCCGCAAACAACCTTGGCAGGTGCTAAACCCAACAAAGACGACAAGAAAGAAGAGCCCGAGAGCCCCGAAGCCATCGAGCAAGCCGTCGAGCAGCAATTGGCTCTGCTCGAAGAATTCGATAAGGTCTCCGATGAACTCAACAAGGTCATGGCGAACCTCGAAGGCAGCACCCTTGTGAAGCGATTCAAAGCGGCCTCAAGAGAACAGATCTCGGTGGCCGATGCGGTCGGCACTTCGGTGCCTACAGCCTTCGGCTTGCGAGCCAAACGGCTCAAGAGCGAAGATCGCGAAGCCCTCGAACAACTCTCCTCGCGGGAGAATGTTGCACTCAATAACGTCGGCCAAATCATCGATGACCTAGAAGCCTTCCACGAACGCCGACCGATGGTCAAGTTCCGAGATGTTCTCGATGACATCCGAAAAGAAGATCCACTGTCGGGCTTGCGCAAGATCACCCAAGAGGTTGTCGAGCAACAAGGTGTGACGATCGCCGAGGCTGAGTACTGGTCCGATGCGTTCGATCGCTGGGCCGAGGACCTGGTCGATCCAGCGTCCAAGGGACAATGCCCTGGGGGTAAGTCCAAAGGATCGCTTCCTCCATCGATCGTCCTGGAGGTCATGCAAATCCTCGAAGGGGAGATGAATCTGCGCGACCGCACTCGGGTCACCGAGCAAGCCAAAGCAGCCGCGCCTGCCGACCAATACCAAACCTCCGTCAAAGAACTCGTCGACACTCAAAAGCAACTGCGAGATCGCATCGTTGTCGTCGGTGAAAAGATCGAAGAGCTGCCCGATGGAAGCAAAGAGTTCGCCAAAGAGATCGAACTGATGCAAATGGTCGAACTGGCCATGAACGACGCTTGGTCGACTCTCAAGCGACCCGATACAGGCAAAGCGGCTGTGGCTGCCGAGACCGAAGCGATCGAACTGTTGCTATCGAGCAAACGGATCAACCCCAAGAGCAAAGGGGGCGGCGGTGGTGCCAACCCTGGTGGAGGTGGATCAGGTGATACCACCGATGCGGCCATCGCCATGGTCGGCCCAGGTGTGAACGAAAAAGAAATCCGTCAAGATCACGGCGTCGAACAAGCCACCGGCACGAGCACCTCGCTTCTGCCCGAAGAATTCCGCTACGGTCTTGATCAATACTTCGAAAGGATCGACAAGCGACCATGATTGCTCGAACCTTGGTTCGTTTGTGTTTTTGTGCCATCGCCTCGCTGGGGATCCCCAGTTGGCTCTGCGCACAGAACGTGATTCCTATGGTCAAGCTGCAGGCCCGCTTGGGTGTCGTTGCTGGCAACGCTCCGGTCAACGACCGCGATCATGCAGCCCGCAAATGGGTTCGGGGTCTGATCCAGCAAGAACTCAATGGGATACAAAACCTCTGCAAGCTAAACGAAAAACAAGCCAAAGACCTCGTCAATCTGATCGAGACCGAATGGAGAACCAAGTTCGCTTCGGTCTTTCGAAGTTACTCCGAAGCCAATCAGCGCGGAGGCGTGGACTTTGAGTTTCGAGTCGAATCGGCAGTGAAAACTTGGCTCCGCGAAGTCGAGTCGATCACCGAAGACCAACGCAGCGCATGGAACTACGAACTCGATAGCCGAAATGAACTCCGTCGTCGCATCGTCATCGGCAAGATGGTCTCCGATGCGGAACGCAAGTTCGGACTAAGCTCCAAGCAGATGAAGGAAGTCGAAACCCTCCTGCACGAACGCTGGAAGGAAGCTTGGTGGATCATGTACCGAAACGGAACCACTCCTGAGACCAAGTTCGCGTGGATCAGCACCGCACTGAGCGAAGCCCAACGCACGGCTGGAGCAGATACCTCGGGCATTCGCCAAGAGTACTACACCTCGGGCGGATCGATCGATCTGCCTTCAAGACCCCTTGCAGATCGTTTCACCATTGCTGGAGTCTCGAGCGACGAATCGATTCCGCTACAACCACAGCCCCAAGCAGACGCACCAGGACAACGCGAGCCTTGATGGTTACTACACGTTTCGACAATTCGCTTGTTAAGAAAGTGCGCAGTGCAAGGACATTTTGCTTGCTGGTCGTCGTGTCCATGTCCATGGGTCTTCAGGCCCAAGAGGCCAAAGAGATCGTCATCGAACAAGCTGCCGCAGGTAAAGCTGCCGCAGGGATAATTGCCGACGTGCAGATCGTTGTTGCTCCGGCGGTCGCTGCTCCGGCGGCGGTCAAAGACGATCCCAAGCAGGCGGCCAAACCCAAATCCGATAAAGCCACCGATAAAGTGATCGAAAAGATCCCAAGGGCCTTTGATAGGAATCGACCTGAGCCAGAAGAAGAGGTCGAGGCACCTAAGAAGAATGCCATGGTGAACTTTGCCATGGATCCAGATCGTTGGACGGACGTCATCTACAGCCAACTCGGTGGCTCCGAAGCGACCTTCGAACAACAGCAACGACGACGTGTCCGTTCGACCATCAACCGCATCGAGCTGATCTGCACAGTCGACGAGAAGATTCGCGAGAAGGTTCAAGAGACCGCTGAATTGGAAATCCAGCGGTTCAAGACCGAGGTCTTGGCATTGGCGACCCAAGGCCCCCGCAATCCGACTCAGGAAGAGTATTCAGAGTTCTACAACAAGGTCTTCAAGCTGACCGAACGGTTCCGACAACAGAACCAAGCCAACGCGAGTCGCAAGACGATGCCTCTTTGGCAAAAAGTTCTCTATAGCAACCTCAGTGATCAGAACAAAGAGGACTTAGAGAAAGACAACCGCAAGCGAGCCGAGTACCGTCAGCAGGTCGTCAGGCTCGAAGTTCTTTTGCGAGTCTCACGCCGACTCGGCCTGACATCCAAGCAACGAGAGAAGCTCGAGCCCTACACGCTCTCGAACACCGAAGCTTGGAAGACACTCGACCAAGCTTGGCAAACCTTGCAACAATTTCCCGATAAAGAAAAGCGAGATATCTTCACTCCAGAGCAAATCCAGGAACTGAAGAAACCGCTCGAACACTCCGATGATCTGCAACTCGTGATCCGTGAATTTGGCGATGATCTCTAAACGTATTTCCTATTGGCTTGCCTCAGGGGTCGTGGCGCTGTGCCTCGGCTGGCCCCCTTCGGCTCTTGCTCAAAACCCGCTTCGAGAGAACATGTTTCAAGGGCAAGCGGTCCCTCGCGATGTTCGAGAGATGTATGAGCGAGGATTGACTTGGTTGCAAAACAATCAAAACGACAACGGACGATTCAAAGGTGGAGAGAGCGGACCGGGAGTGACCGGACTTGCCACCATGGCCTTCTTGGCTTACGGCGATGATCCGAATTTTGGCGTTTACTCCGATTCGATCAAGAAAGGGGTGCGTTCGATCATCGAGGATCAAAACCCATCGACTGGTTACATCGGCTCGAGCATGTACCATCACGGGTTTGCGATGCTGGCACTGGCCGAAGCCTATGGAGCACTCGACGAACGCCGATTGTGGGAAGGGGTCACTCGCAACGAGAACAAGCATCGGTCGATCGGTAAGGCACTCGAACTTGCCGTTCGTACAGCCATCACCAGCCAAAGCAAGAACTCCGTCGGAGCTTGGCGATACTCCCCCGATGCGACCGACGCAGACACCTCGGTCTCTGGATCGGTGATGGTCGGTCTCTTGGCCGCTCGCAATGCTGGCATCGAGGTTCCCGATAAGGCGATCGATCGGGCGATCGAATACTTCACCTCGATGACCTCATCGAGTGGTCAGGTCGCTTATGCCGGTGGGCTTGGGGGATTCGATAATTCTCCGGCTCGCGTTTCGATCGCAACCTTGGTCTACAGTGTGTCGGGTCGCAAGGATCTCAAGGAGTTCAAAGCCACCTCGACGTTCCTCAAGGGAACCGACTCGAACGAGACCAGCGATCACTATGGTGAATACACAGCTTATTACAAAGCCCAAGCCCTATTTCAGTCCGACATCGCCGCTTGGGAAAAGTGGAACAAGAACCTGATTCGCGAGCTCAAGGAAAAACAAAAATCTGATGGGCATTTCGACGGGAACTATGGTGCCCCGGTGGCAACGAGCATGTCACTGCTAGCCCTTGCACTGAATTTCCGATTCCTACCGATTTATGAACGCTAAGCGATCGATGGCAATGACACTCCGCAGTTGGATTTTTTCTTCGGCTCGAAATGGTTTGATCGCAATCGCTTGGTGCTTGAGCCTATCGTTTTGCATTGAGGCCCAAGACGCTGCGAGACCTACAGCCAGTGTGCTTAGGCTCCAAGGTGGGGACACTTACCGAGGCAGCATGGTTGGGAGCAAGACACCGCAGGAACTCAGCTGGAACTGCCCGAGCTTTCTCGATCCGATCGTATTCCCATGGGACTCCGTGCAGCTTGTTCAGATGCAAGAGTCCAGCGAAAAAACCGAACCTGCGAACTCCCTTGGCGAACATCCTTTTTGTGCCGAGCTCACCACAGGGGAGATCGTTAGCGGCCAATTGGTTTCTATCGAGCCCGATCGTATCGAGCTCGATGTTCCGCAGATTGGCAAGGTATCGATTCCGACGAAGGATCTTCGGTATTTGTTGCGGCTCATACCAGGAGGTTCCGAAGCGGTCCAAGTGCTCAGTGCTCAGGATTGGGAACAAGTATTGCCTGCGACTCGAAATGGGCGAGCCACGAAGTGGTATCTTAAGGCCGGCGAGATTTCGACCGATACCAGTGGCACGACCATTACTCAGTGGGCCGAGTTGCCGGAACTTGCCACCATCGATTTGGATGTGGCATGGGATCAAGGGTCCCCGAATTGGTGGCTGACCTTGGGTGACCCCCGTCGGATGGAGTTGCAAGTACGCAAACTTCAGAACAAGAAGATACTCAACGTCACGTTGCTCTTGGAGAATTCTGCCGATGCCGATATGACGACCATCCAGTTGCCCTACGAAGAGGATCAATCGATCAAGCTACGGCTCCTTTGCGATGCGAACAAAGGGGTTTATGTATTGATGCGAGACAATCAGGTTCTCGGGCGGCTCAAGGGGAACATCAAGGAGCGATTTGTTGGGCGCACCAAGATCAGCTTCACCAACACGGCCTTGGGGGTACTGACCTTGAGGGATTTGCGGATCAGCCGAAATGCGTTTTCGTTGCCATCGGAGGTTGCTGAAAACGATACGAATCCGGCTGGTGCAAGACAAACCGAATGGATGACCAAGGCCCGAGGGACGTTCTTTGGAAGCATCGTTGGTGGCCAGGAGAATGCCGTTTCGGCGGTGAAGGTGCAAGGGATCGAGAAGACACCTTTGTCGCTCGATTTTAGTGAGATCGAGCGCATCGAGTTCCCTGTCGCCGAGTTACCTCCGAGCAATGTCACGAGCGTCGAACTGAGCAATGGGATGCGGTATGCCACCAATCGTTTGGAGAGCCGGATGGACGAGTCCTTTAGTGGCGTTGAGATCGAGTTGACAGGCAAGAAGCTGCAAATCCCACTGACGCAGATCAAGAGGATTTCCAAGCGGCCCGTCGCGAGCCTTGAGGATCCCACGTCGACTGCAGGTACGCAGACCGAGAAGTCCGTGGTTCAGCGATTGATTACCGACGATGCGGTATCGACGGGGCGGATATCGAGTGTCGTCGAGCAAACGCCTGAGTCGAGGACATTTGGGTGGCAGGCCAAGCATGCCACGGGCAGTGTGCCATTGAATCCCAAGTCCGATGGGGCGATTGAACCGGTGTTGCCACAGACGGCAGGATCGAGTCCGCGTCGGGCACGCACAACCGAGCCTCCGGTGGCGGTGGTACGAGCCGATGGGTTGCCTGTTGAGAACGATTTTGGACGGGCGCTGAAGCCTGAGGATCCGAGTTTGTTTTTGTTTTCTGGCGATTGTTTTCCGGCGGTGATACGACGAGGGGATTCGCAGGATTTCTATTTTGAATCCTCGTTGTTTCCCAAGCAATCGATATCCCAATCGCTCGTGCGGGGGCTACGGTTTGTCGATTATCGTGGGATAGAGAAGATCGATCGAGCGACCCGTTTGCGATTATTGACATTGCCCAGGGTGCAGCGCAGCAATCCGCCGACGCATTTGGTCGTATCGCGGGATGGGGATTTATTGCGGGGCAAGTTGATTTTATTTGATCGCGACCAGTTGGTGATGGACGTGCGGGGCGAGGAGCGAACGGTGCTTGTTAAGAACATCGCCGAGTTGATTGCATTGGATCCGGCGCCCAAGCTCGATGAAACCAGTGAGTCGAGCGAGGGTAGCGAGACTAGGGAGTCCGGCCAGAGCGGTAAAGAGTCAACAGAAGAGACGCAGGTAGCGGCACAAGCGGACGTTTATCAGATCAATTTAGAGCAGGGAGCGAGGGTATCGATCCAACCGGTTTCGGTCGATGCCGAGTCGCTCAAGGGCATCCATCCCCAGCTAGGCGAATGTTCGCTACCTTGGAGCAGTGTTGTGCGGATATCGTTGGGTGCAGCGATCGCGATGGATGCCTCGCAGAATCGGTTTGGCAAGTGGAAATTGCAGCATGCACCGGATCCGAAGTTTGTATCCGAGCCGGATGGGCCGAACGATCGGCCCAACGACACGCCTCAGATGCGGATGATTGGGCAGGGAGCTCCTGAGTTCGACTTGATGAAGTTAGACGGCACGCCGTACAAGCTCAAGGAGAATCGCGGGAAGATCATCATTTTGGATTTCTGGGCGACTTGGTGTGGGCCTTGCATCCGCAGCATTCCGACGCTCATCGAGGTATCCAAGGAGTACAAGGATTCGGGAGTGGAGTTGGTATTGGTCAATTGTGAGGAGCCCGAGGCTCGGGTACGTCCATTTTTGGAGCGGCTCAAGACGATCCCGACGGTGGTACTCGATAGTGATGGGAGTGTGGGCAAGCAGTACAACGTCGCAGCGATCCCGCAGACGGTGCTGATCGATCGCGATGGAGGGATCGTCGAGGTACTCGTAGGCGCAAGCGACGAGAACGAGCAATTGCTCCGCAAAAAGCTCGACGAGCTCATCAAGCCGTAAACCTTGTCTTTCTTCACTTTCCCCCTTCTCTCCCCTTTGCGTCTTTGCTTCTTTGCGTGAGTCGGTTTTCGAGTCTCACGCCCGCTGCGCTCAAGACGCTAAGACGCAAAGAAAACCAAGAAGAAAACACCTATCTCCTAGGGTGTTACCCCAGGCTACGATGAAAATCGCCTTTGGCGAACAAAACAGATCAATCCGTAGGCCAACAAACATAACGAGCAATCCAATTGGCCAACGGCCATACTCAGCATAGCCAGGGGTAGCACCCCTGGGAAAATGTCGTGCCCCCCCCAAAAAAAATCTGGCAAGTTTTTTTGACCCAGTGACCAGATGTGTCACTCCTGAGCCTTTCAATACTGCCATCAGTACACTTTGGTTCCGGTTTTAGTTACTACAAGGCTTGTTACCACACGGCTTATTACCAC
>JBJSXX010000115.1:0-5300 GCA_046086605.1 Pirellula sp.
GAGACTTGCTGTGGAAGCGACACGTATGGATTCCCGCATTGGCGATAGGATTAGGGTGATCGACGACGAGGGCTCAATCGCTCGAAGAGCCCTTTCTTTGGGGCAGGCACGACGGCTGGTTCAGGGTTTGGGGTATCGACACGGTTTTGTTGCGATGAGCTAACCATTTCCAAATCCGCTAGCTCCCCTAGATACTTCTTACGCACTTGAGGATCACGGCGCACCGCATCTGGCTTGCCTTCACAAAAGACAATTCCATCGTCGATAACATAGCAACGATCAACACTTCTGAGAATCTCTTGGGCATCGTGATCGGTGATCAAAACCGAAATACCAGCCGATTGCAATTGGTGGATGATTGGTCGCATCGATTGTTTGGTAATTGGATCGACACCGGCGTAAGGTTCATCGAGCATGATGATTTTTGGGTTGGAGACCAGGCAGCGGGCGATTTCCAGCCGTCGGCGTTCGCCTCCCGAGAGGGTCGATGCCATGGAATCGCGAATATGGGTGATATTGAGCAATTCGAGCAGTTCGTCGGTTCTCTTGCGGCGATCACGCCAAGAGTAACCGAGCATTTCCAAGATCGCAGAGATGTTCTGTTCGACGTTGAGTTTCTTAAAGACGCTGGGTTCCTGGGCCAGATATCCCATACCTCCGTCACGTGCCCGGAGAAACATCGGCCAGTTCGTGACATCCTCTTGCCCGAGATAGACTTTGCCACTGTCGGGCTGGACAAGCCCGCAGGTCATTCGAAACGAGGTTGACTTGCCTGCTCCGTTTGAGCCAAGGAGTCCTACGATTTCTCCTGTTCCTACACGAAAAGAGATGTCCTTGACGACCTTTCGACGACCATAGGTTTTCTCTAGTTTTTCGACACGTAGAACATCCATGCTCTTGTAATTTCCTTGCTTAACGGATCAAGCCAAAGCGTTGAAAGTTCGGGATGAAAGGGATTCTTCCGTAGTACCAATAGTGAGGCCAAAAGACCATCACAGCCCGACCGATCATCAAACGTCCGGGTTGGCCGTGCGACGCCCAGAGACGAGCGTCCGAGGAAGCCTGGGTGTTGTCTCCCATCGGAAAGTAATCGTCGGGTCCGAGTGGATATTCGTTTCCATCGAAAGAATAGTTTTCGGGTGTGTTGCCGAGTGCTGTGTGGTAAGGGTCTTTGGTATCGCGAATATTTACAGGCTGGTCGTATTTGGACGATACGATACCGCCGAAAGCGGCGTTGGTGTAGAAGATATCGCGAAAGACCCTGGCCCTTTGGATCGTTGCACTGCCACCTCGAATTCCGAAACCAACGGGTGCCGCATCGAGTGGATTCTCCGGTGTGGTCTTAGGTACATGGCGGTAGTCTGCAACGACCGAGCCAATCGAATAGCCTCCATCGATTCCCCAAGCGATAGGCCGACCGTCGATCCACAAACGGAGAGCATCGTCGATATTGGCAAAACGCACGGTGTGGGTCGAACCAGATCGAACCGGCGTCGAAGCCTGTAGCTTATCGACCAAACCGTTGTTGGATTCGAATACCGAGATTGGATTGCCTTGATAATTTGCGATTGCTGTCGCATTGCCATTGCTAAGATCGATTTGGCAGAGGAACTCCACACCACCTTCGACGAGCAAGAGTTCGATCGATTCGGTTCCCTTGGTCGTAGATAGTTCGTATTCGCTGGCAAGATCGCCGACCCATCGGGCACCATCGATTGATAGTCGATCGTCACGACCGGCGGGGGTTCGAAACGTTTTTTCGTTGTAGGCAGTAAGGTCTGAAATGAAGCGAAAGTCGTCTTGGGGGTTTTGCTTAGTGGTATTGCGATCCGCGATGCGTTGGCTAAATCGGATCATGGAAGTGGTGTTTTTTGGGACATCTTTGACCGAAGCGGTCCAGTCGTATTTTGAGGCACGGTTGCCGCTGATGGGCTTGATGCTCGTTTGCCATTTCGGGTTCGCTTGGCCCGATGCATCTTGCCAGTAGTCCGCCAGGGTACCTTCTGCGATCGATTGGGAAATGTGTTTGGTATCCGCGACGTCTTGGAGAGTGGCAAGGACTACAGAGTGGGGTTTGCGAGCGATTCGGAATCCATCGGTTGCGATCGTGGAGAGTCCATCAGGATCTTTGGGGTTCTTGATGTAGATATCGCCGTGTTGAATTTTGATTGTCTCGCCGGGCAGGCCGACACATCGCTTGATGTAGTTCTGTCTTGCGGTTTCGATGAATTTGAAAACGATGACTTGCCAACGTTTAGGGGAACCCAGAGCGTAGGCCAATTTACTGACGAGGATACGATCACCGGAGAAGGTTACGTGGTTGTTGTCTTTTTCGGGTTCGACGTTTTGACGTTTTCGGCATAGAGGACAGATCGTTTCGATGACTTGGACGTCTTGGCGCAAGCCAGTTGAGTTGTCGAATTCTTCGCTGGCACCGCTTTGGTATTGATAGCCACATTCTTGGCACTGAATATCTTTGTGGGCACCCATGAGTGTTGGTGCCATCGAGCCAGTGGGGATGATAAAGGCATCGGCCACGAAGGACTTAAAGAGCAGGGCTAGGATGAAGGCGACGGCTAAGCTTTCGAGGGTTTCGCGAAAGACCTGTGGTGGAGGGTTATCCGAGGTGGATTCTGGGATCGAAGCGGCAGCAGATTTGGAATTGGAGGTAGACGAAGCCATCTTCGGTGGGGGACCTAGAGGGTGAAAAAGGTGGGGTGTTGGTCGTTTGGAGGCGAGCAAACCCGGGTTGATCGAATGGGGGGATTATAGTTTCTGGGCCGGATGCAAACAGCGCCGAAAGTCAGGAATTCGGTTTTGGCCAGGGGTGTAAGATGGATTGTCCAAGTAGCGGAGATGATTTCTCCGAAATCATCTAGGACCGCTCGAGTCGGCTTAGTACAACCAGACAAGCCATTCTTTTGCCCTTCTGCGCAGGGTCTGTCCCGGGGGGCGTGCATGGGCATTTGCTAGCATTATGGATTGCCCACGTAGCGTAGATGATTTCTCCGAAATCATCTACGGGCGCTCGAGTCCGGCCCACTAAAGCGAGACAACCCAATCTTTTGCCCTTCTGCGCGGGGTCTGTCCCTGAGTGATTCGACTCCGTGTATCATCTAGAGGATCCGTCGAGTTGATCAAGGCTAGGCAATTCGGATCTGTTTCGGAGCATAAATACATGAGCACCTCAAGACGTCGCCCTACCAGAACAGGCTTGTTCTTCCTGTTGTTAGGCTTTCATGTTTTTTGCTTGCCATTGCATTCGCAGGATTCCCCAAACTCGGCGGCGTTCATCCAAAAATATTGCTTGGAATGTCACGACCAACAATCGAAAAGCGGAGGCTTGGACCTATCGACCCTCAGGATATGACAGGCAGTTGCGAGGTTCAGGCGGTCGCCGTACTCTTCGACGTCTGAGTCGCAGTGAATTCGAAAACACCCTTCAAGATCTACTCGATGTTCCGTGGCTTGAAGTCAAAGAACTCCTTCCAGACGACGGTCGATTTGAAGGCTTCACGAAATCCGCTGAAGCACTAGATGTATCACCCGTCTTGCTATCGAAGTACACCGAAGCGATTGAAGTTGCACTACAAGCCGCTGTCGCCAAATGGGCTGTACCCCCCGAAGTCCAACGATCGAACCGGATCTTCGAGGCACAACGACGATTCGACAGCAACTCGCTAAGCATCGTGATGATCCAGCCTGTGCCAGTTGCCACGCAACATTCGATCCACCCGGATTCGCCCTAGAAGCCTACGATGATTTCTGATGGCTCTTTTCATTTGCTCGGACAATCAAGTACCACTTGGATTGTTGGGGAAAAGAAACATCGGTACGATGACGTCGTCCGATCGACCAACCGTCTTCGAGCCTTTTTATATCCATGAAAAAAGTGATCAGAAACGCCCAACGGCCTCTGGCGTTTGAAAACCTCGAGTCGCGTCGAGTTCTCGCGAGTTTTGCAGTTACTAACTCGAATGACTCTGGCTCTGGCTCGATACGGCAAGCGATCCTCAGTTCAAATCAGAATGTAGGAATCGACTCGATCGTCTTTGCGATTGCTGATGCGGTCAAGAGTATCAAGCTCAAATCGCCGCTCCCGAATATCACCGATCAAGTCATCATAGACGCGACGACTCAGCCGCGATACGCTGGAATACCGCTTGTGGAAATCCAAGGCTCACTCCTTTCAAACCGAGAAAACGGTTTGTCGATCCAGTCCAGCAAGTGTACCGTCAGAGGAATAGCAATTCATTCGTTTCCTGGGGATGGAATCCTCATCACCGGCCCCGGTAGCAACACAATCGAGAGCAATTACTTAGGTACTGATTTATCAGGTAAGCTACCAAAACCCAATGGTGGCTCAGGCATCCAGATTTTAGAATCACCTGGCAATCGCATCGGCACCCCAGAGCACGGCAATCTCTTATCCGGCAATCACTTCGAAGGGATTCGAATCTGAATCACAAAGCCCAGAGTTTGGTTCCGGTGCGATTCAGTTGACAGTACTGGACAATGACTCACAGTGGCACAACTATGCGATGCCCCTGGACGTGGATCAAGACAATACCATTTCACCACTGGACGTTATCACTATCATCAACTATCTGAATTCGAATCAAGAGACGAATCTTTCCACTGTGGTCGCCCCGACCCCACGTCGTTATATCGATATCGATGAAGATCTATTTGCATCACCCTTGGATGTCATCATCGTCATTAACTATTTGAATCGAAAATCCAATGGCGAAGGTGCAAGCCCTACTCCCGTAGACTTGAGCGAAATCGAATTCATCAAACGTCGAATTCTTAATCACCCTGCTCGGTACGTCCCAAGATTAGGCGGTTCTTGATAGGTAGCTTTCCAGAGTACAAGCAGCCATCCCCTGAGGCACTTGCAAGGGCCAAACGGAGTCCGAAGCGAAAACTTGATGCGGCATGCAAACCAGATAGGTATTGCTGTTGCACTCAAATACAAGATGGCTCATGGGTGGGTTTGTTTTGAATTTCAGGCTCTTCAGGAATTACTGTTGCCAACACCTTGCCAACACCTGGTCTGTCCCCACGCAATAACTCAACGGGGACAGACCCTAATAACTCAACGGGGACAGACCCTGAATATGCACGCCATATTTTGCTAGCGATTCTCTCGCGGCGCCACCGCGAAGATTTCGATCGCAAAATCGAAAAATTTCTTCGACCAAATCCAACACTTATTTTCACTTTTGTGCACAATCAGAATCATCGGTCGATAGGCAGGGCTTGCCAACGTTTGCGGATGGACACCGCGGATTGCTTTA
>JBJSXX010000116.1:0-5576 GCA_046086605.1 Pirellula sp.
ATGACGGCTCGGATTGATGATTACATGAGATTCCAGATTCCTGTCGATGACGAATCAAGCTTGGAAGAAGCGTTAAAAATTGCGGACCAAGGGATAACAAGAGGCCGTCCCAATGGCCGATATCAACGCTGGAAATTGAACGAACACGGGTTTAGATCTAGCTCGATTGACTTTCAGGCTAGCAAAAAGCCAAGGGTGATGATTCTCGGTGCTTCCGAATCGTTTGGTATGTACGAGTCCCCAGGAAATTCTTATGTCGAACTCTTGGAGAAGAAACATGCGGATGATTACGATTTTATCAACGCGTCAATCATCGGTATGCCTGCATCTGCCATGCAACCTTACTGGGATCACTGGCTAGTCCAGTTCAAGCCAAATGTCGTAATCATTTTAGCGAACCCACTTTTTTATCTTACCGATCTACCGCCCACTGTACCCAAAAAAGCCCTGGGACCTACTGGTGAATCGACATCGCGCCCCAAGACTATCATGAAGTCCAGGCTTTTGGAGCGATTAAGAAATCATCTGTCGATACCCGCTCCCATTCAATCACTGCGTCAAGAGGCGAAAATAAAGAAAAGGATCGAATCCCACCCTGCGGATTGGGTTTATCAAAGCATCCCTGAAGATCGCTTAGCGTTGTATAAAGAACACATCGGCGCCCTAGTACAGAGCGTGGTAGCATCCGGTGCAAAAGTTGTTTTAATGACGCAGCCCCTCAGCGCACAATTCCCTATTCGTTCAGAGGATTATTCAGATATGTTAGCGGCACGGGAGCTACGCCCAAGAGCAAGTCCCCGATCGATATGGGAATTCAGCGAAGCTTGCAGAACCTACCTTGTTCAACTCGGGAAAACCGATGGCGTCGAGACAATCGACTTATGGACGCAAATGACAGGCGAAAAAAAATGCTTTGCGGATTTAGTCCATTTTTCGGATGCGGGTTCCCAAGTTGTTGCGGATGAAGTGTCAGGCTTTCTATCGAGTCAGACTACCTACAAATAGACCAACAATAATGATATTCAATAGCCTAGAGTTTCTTTTCCTGTTCCTTCCAATAACCTATGTTGTTTTCTGGCTGCTAAGATCTGCGAACTCCAGATTCATCTGGTTGACGATAACCGGCTACGTCTTTTATGGTTGGTGGGATCCACGGTTCTGCTTTCTCATCGGGTTCTCCACGCTCGTAAGCTATTTGGCGGGAATCGGATTATTGAATTCCACCACACCCTCAGCAAGACGTGCCTGCTTAGTCGTTCCTATCGTCATTGATCTATTGCTGTTAGGCTTCTTCAAGTACACCAATTTTATCCTTGAGATTTCAAATTCAATCAGTGAGAAACTGGGGATGGGTTCGCATGGATTGCGGCTGGATATCATATTACCGGTAGGGATTTCATTTTACACGTTTCACACAATCAGCTACATTGTGGACTGCTACCAGAGAAAGGTTGTACCAACGAAGAATTTTTTTGAGTTTGCTGCGTACGTTTCACTTTTTTCTCAGTTAGTCGCTGGCCCCATTGTTCGGTTCAGCCAACTCGAAGCTGACTTGAATCGGATCGCTTCGACCGATCGAGCTACGTTTATACCACGTGGTGTTTCCCTTTTCTTGACGGGATTGATTGAGAAAGTCGTCATCGCTGATTCCATTGCATTTTTTATCGATCCATCTATCGAAAAAATCCACGAACTAGACACGCTTGGCGCATGGCAAGTCCTTGCTGCTTATTCCATGCAATTGTATTTTGATTTCTCAGGCTACAGCACAATGAGTATGGGGCTTGGTCTTCTTTTTGGGATGCATATTCCTCAAAATTTCAATTCTCCATACAAAGCGGTGAGTCTTCCAGACTTTTGGAGGCGCTGGCATATTTCACTATCCACATGCATGAGAGATTATCTTTACATTCCGCTGGGCGGGAATCGACTCGGAGTACCCAGGACATATGTTAATCTGATGCTGACGATGCTTATCGGAGGTATATGGCACGGTGCTAACATGACATTCGTTGCCTGGGGGGCCTGGCATGGTTTCTGGCTCTGCATCTTTAGGTCATTCTCCCCTGAAACCAACTGGAGTAAGTTGTTCGGAAAAGTTGTGACGATCTTGGTTGTGCTTTTGGGATGGGTTTGGTTTCGCTCTCCAAATATGGAGACAGCCAACACATGGTTCAGCAGACTCTTCGGACTGCATTCGGTCGATGGGCAATCTCAGAGTGTGTTTCTTATCGGGTTAACATTGATATCGTGGTTCCTCGCGCTATCGTGTAAGAATGCTGTCGAGCTCCATGCAGAAAAGACAGGGTTTAATTATTCGCCATGGGCTGCAGCCGCTATCTTTGGTGTCGTATTGGCTCTAATCGTCGGTTGGGGTAATTCGCCGTTCCTCTACTTTCAGTTTTGATCTACCACAAATGCCCTGCGTTAAACTCAAAGGTTCGGGTGCCTCGCTAGACGAGCAGTTTTGTTAACACTTTGCCCTCGTCGGTCGGGCCGATCAGGCGATTAAAGAGCCCCTGGTACTCATAGCCAAATCGATAGGGATCGAGTCCCAGCAAATGCAAGATCGTCGCTTGCAAATCCTTAGGACTCACCGGATCCTCCGCTACGTAATAGCCGATCTCGTCACTCTGACCATAAGACATCCCGCCCCTTATCCCTCCCCCTGCCAACATCATCGAATACGCATAAGGATGATGATCCCGGCCAAAGAATCCCTTCGTCGGCGTTTCTCGCACATTGTTCTGTGACATCGGAGTCCGGCCAAACTCCCCACCGAGCACCACCAAGGTGCTCTCCAAAAGCCCCCGTTGCTTAAGATCGGCCAGCAACCCCGATACCGCTTTATCAAGCTGCTGGCACTTGATCGGCAACGTCTCATCGATCGACTCCCCAGGCGAAGATCCATGATGATCCCACCCCCAATCAAACAACTGCACGAATCGCACCCCCGATTCAACCAACCTGCGGGCAAGCAAACAATTGTTCGCCAGCGTCGGATCATCCCCCCGATAAAACACCCTCGGATCGGTCTCTGACTCGGCCTGCGAAACAAAGCCCGGCTTGGCCCCATAACTATCGAGCGTCGCTTGGGTCTCGCTCCCAAGATCCATCACTTCGGGCACCGATACTTGCATCCGGTAAGCCAACTCGAACTGCTCGATCCGAGTTAACGTCTCAGGATCCCCTAACCGCTGATGATGCGATTGATTCAAATCCTTGAGCGTATTGAGCACCTCGCGCCTCAAGCCGCGATCGACACCCTTGGGATTCGACAAGTAAAATACAGGGTCGCCACTGGCGCGGCACTGAACCCCCTGGTAAACACTGGGCAAAAATCCACTGCCCCATAAACTCTTCCCCGCATCAGGCGTCTTGCCCCCCGACAAAAGCACCACATACCCCGGAAGATTCTCGTTCTGGGTCCCTAACCCATAGGTCGTCCAAGCCCCCATCGTCGGATACCCCAAGCGAGACTGCCCGGTATGAACCAGCAACTGCGCCGGTGAATGATTGAACTGATCGGTCTGCATCGATCGGATGATCGCTACATCGTCGGCATGCTTGGACAACCCAGGTAGCAACTCGGACATCCATTGCCCACTTTGCCCATGCTGGGCAAACGAGAACATCGGAGCCAGCATCTTCGGTACCCCTTTGATGAACGCAAAGCGTTTCCCCTCAAGGTACTCCTTAGGACACTCCTTGCCATCGTACTTCTTCAACGCAGGCTTGTAATCGAACAGTTCAAGCTGCGACGGTGAACCTGCTAAGTGTATGTAAATCACTCGAGTCGCATACGCTCGACCCGACGGCGTCTTGGGAGCAAGCGGCCTAGTGTCCGCTCCGCAAGCATTCCTTGTGAGCGAACTTTCGCTGAGCATCGCCAAGGCCATCGCCCCAAGCCCCACCCCGCTGCGAGATAAAAACGTCCTGCGTGTCTCGGCGGACAATCGCTCATAGGACAAAGCTTCTTCAGGCGAATTGAATTTTTGTTTCATGGGTATGGGGTGGTTGTTGGTTGGTTTTTGAAAGAATTTGAAACACAGAGTCACAGAGGACACAGAGAGGGGATCGTCTGCCCTCTTTGGAACTCTGTGCTCTCTGTGTCTCTGTGTTTCATAAAAGGAATCTGGGGAGTATCGCTCTTAGGGTCGTGTGAGGAACTCAGCGAGGTTCAGCAAAGTGCTCGTGAGCATCGCCCAAGATGCAAGCTCCAGTGGATTCACCGACGCATCGATCTTGAGCGGATACTCCGAAATCAATGCCTTGGCTGCATCTGGGTTCTCGTTGAAATACTGCCGCGATGTCCCAAGCAATTTCTGCAACCGATCAAGTTCCTGTGGCTCGATCGGACGAACCATCGCCGATAGAAATCCCTTTTGCATCCGCTCGGTCTCCGTTTGCGAATCGCTGATCCATCGCAGCGCCATGGCGATCGAAGCTTCGACATACACCGGATCATTGAGTGTCACCAACGCTTGGAGTGGCGTATTGGTCGAAATACGGCGGATTTGACAAACCTCGCGCGTCGTGGCATCGAAAATCTCCATCGATGGATAAGGTGTCGTACGCTTCCAAAACGTATAGAGTCCTCGTCTAAATCGATCCTCCCCCTGGCTAGTAATCCACTTGGCACCAGAATAAGTCGATCGCCAAAGTCCCTCGGGTTGTGGTGGCATCACCGGCGGCCCTCCCCGTTTGGCACTCAGCAATCCACTTGCCCCAAGCGCCTGATCGCGTACCACTTCCGCACTGAGCCTGAAATGCGGTGCTCGACTGAGCCAAATATTCCTTGGGTCCTTCTGGACTCGAATCTCGTCCATGACATACGACTGCTGATAGGTGTTCGAAAGGACGATCGTACGCAGGAGCTTTTTAAGAGACCAATTCAGTGAGTCGCGGTACTCGATGGCCAACCAATCAAGCAACTGTGGGTGGCTCGGCAGTGCCCCGGTCGCACCAAAGTCCTCCTCGGTTTCGACGATACCCCGACCAAAGAGTTGCGCCCAGACGCGATTGACTGCCACCCGGGCAGCCAGAGGATTACCCGGGTCGACAATCCAACGGGCTGCCGCTAACCGATCGACTGCTGAGCCAACGGATCGAGCGTCGACCACGTCAAATAACGGCAGTACTGCAGCCGATACTTCATCCCCCGGATCCAAGAAACTCCCTCGCTTATGGACGCGTGTCGAACGCTTGGCCGAGCCTGCAAGCTCGCGCAGAATCGGTAGCTTTGGTACTGCGTCTTTTACTGCCTGAATCTGCTTGTCGATCTCTTGCAAGCGACTGGCTGCGGTTTTCACCGCCGCTTCATCGTTGACGAACAAGGCCTCATCGGTTGGCTGAGCGACCGAAATCTTGAATCGATGCAGCAGCAAACTTCCTCCAAAAGACTGCTGGATCGTGACACGCAGTTCGGTCGGTTCGGTAATCTCCAGAACTTTGGTAAACTCAAAGACTCCCCAATGCGATTGCTGTTGCTTGGGTGAAACGGCCCACCCCGTCTTGGGATCTTCATCGACTGCCCCTTTCAAGGGCCAACCGTTTTGCTCGAAGCTAGCCTTGAT
>JBJSXX010000117.1:0-5777 GCA_046086605.1 Pirellula sp.
AAGGCTCGAAGGACGACGGTCGATCGGTCTTTGAGGTCTAGGCTCTCAAGTAGGCCTGATAGTATTTGGCGATTGTTGATGCGAATGCGAAACTGGTCGATACCGATTTCAAGCAGTAGCTCGTGGATGACCAAGGCCGTCTCGATATCAGAGACTACACCCGTGGTGCCGATGGTATCAAAATCGCACTGAACGAATTCCCGGAATCTGCCATCCTGAGGGGTTTCCCCACGCCATACCGGAGCGATGTGATAACGCTTAAAGGGTGTGCCAAGCTCGTTGATGTGTTGTGCGGCAAATCGAGCTAAAGGAACCGTAAGATCGAATCGCATACCGACGGTTCGGCCCCCTGCATCGGTGAAGTGGTACATCTGACGATCGGTCTCCTCTGAGCCTTTGCCCGTGAGGATTTCAAGGTATTCCAACGTAGGAGTATCGATCGGGAGGAATCCATAACGGCGATAAACTCGTTTGGCCGTATCCATAAGTTTCTCCCGCTGAACCATTTTGGCTGGGAGGAAGTCTCGAAAACCTTTGAGAGTTCTCGGTTCGATCAAGGTCATAGGGATATCTCGGTACGGGTAGGATCGATCAGGGTCTTAGAAACGAAAGAGTGGGGATTATAAGTTCGACTCGCTGATTCGACCAACGCCTCCGAGCCACTTAGAGGTACTTGGAGAACTGGAAAATGCTAGAATTCTGAACATGGCAAAGAAAAAAACAAAATCCGAGTTCTCCCAACCGATGCTTTTCGATACCGATACCCCCGAGGCCGAGTCGACCGCGGAGGTAGTGGCCTTAAGCAACCAAGATCCCCCGGTACTGGCCGGGGAGCCCGAGAGTCGCGAGCCTCGAGCCAACGATCTGATTATTTTGGTCGACTCCCACTCGCTGATCTACCAAGTCTTTCACGCCCTGCCTCCGATGACCAGTCCCCATGGGGTTGAGGTCGGAGCGGTACACGGGTTTTTGCGCGATATCGCCACGCTCTTGCAACAGTATTCTCCGACGTACTTGATCTGTGCTTTCGATGCATCCGAAGACACGTTTCGCAATACGCTCTATCCAGCTTACAAAGCTCACCGCGAAGAGATGCCCGAAGCCCTCCGAGGCCAACTCGGGATCATCCAAGATGCTTTGAAGCTACTTGGCATCCCTATCTTGTCGGTCGTCGGTTTTGAAGCCGACGATATTCTTGCGACCATTGCCCATCGGGCCCAGTCGCACGGAGCACGGGTGCTACTGGTAACGAGCGATAAGGATTGCCGTCAGTTGATCACTCCTCGGGTCTCGATGCTCAATCTGCGAAAAAACGAACTTTTCACCGCCAAGGAGCTGATGGATGTTTGGGCGATCAGACCTGATCAAGTGGTCGACTTTCAATCGATGGTCGGCGATAGCACAGACAATGTGCCTGGGGTGCACTCGATTGGCCCGAAGGCGGCTCAACAACTCTTGCAGCAGTTCGGGACTTTGGATGCGATCTACGCGAATATCGACAAAGTACCGGGCGATAAGAAACGCGAGAAACTCCTTGAGCATCGCCACGAGGCTTATCTCAGTCGCGATCTTGTGCGACTAAGAATCGACACACCCATTGCTGAGGGTTGGGAGTCGTTGCAACGACAGATGCCAAAGACGACCGAACTCGAAGAACTCTTTCGGGAGCTTGGGTTTCGCCGCCTTGCAGAAACCCTCCTGCATGCAACAACCGCGCAAGCCAAGCCCGAAGGAGCTTCTGGGCAAGTCCAAGAGCCAGATTCAGAAGCATTCCGTCTTGAGGCTCCAACAAAGCGTCTTTCCACCGAACATTATCAGACAGTCACCACGGTCGAGCAACTCAGTGTGTTGCTCGACTGGCTCAAGCAATCCCCGTACGTTGCGATCGACACCGAAACCACATCGACCAAACCCCAACAAACCGACTTGGTGGGAATCAGTCTTTGTTGGGCTCCTGGCCATGCAGCCTACGTGCCAGTGCTAAGCCCGGATCCTTCGTCACATCTTTCCCTCGAGCAAATCGTTTCGAAGCTCGCACCGCTGATGGCTGATCCACAGCTCAAGTGGATTGGCCAACACATCAAATTTGATGCGATTGTGCTCCATACGCATGGGATGCCTTTAGCAAATATTCATTTCGACACGATGGTCGCCGACTATTTGCTCGATGCGGGTGGTAGGAATCACGATCTGGGAGATATCGCTCGGCGTTGGCTGGGTGTTGATTCGATTCCCATCGCATCACTCATCGGTACGGGCAAGACGCAAATCACGATGGACCGTGTTCCCTTGGAAAAGATTGCAACCTATGCTGCCGAGGATGTCGACATTCCGATTCGGCTCTATCCGGAAATGCAAGCTCGGCTGAGCGCCGAAGGTCTCGAGCATGTGATGCACGATTTAGAGCTCCCGCTGGTCCAAGTTCTTGTTCGGATGGAATGCCTAGGTGTGCGGGTCGACACAAAGCGGCTAGGTGTCTTGCGGGAGGATTTCCAAGCACGCGTCGATACGCTTTATGAGCAGATCATGGAAATCGCCGGTGAGAAGTTCAATCCGGACAGTCCCAAGCAACTCTCCTCGATCCTGTTCGACAAGTTCAAGCTGCGGGTTGTCAAGAAGACCAAAACTGGGATCAGTACCGACGCCGAGGTTCTCGAGGAGCTTGCCAGCGAGCATCCACTGCCAGCCAAAATTCTCGAGTACCGTCAGATGGCAAAGCTTCTCAGTACGTATGTGGTAGCACTGCCCGAGCTGATCAATCCTCGAACGGGCCGTATCCACACCTCCTATCGCCAAGACATCGCGGCGACGGGCCGACTCAGCAGCGTAGAGCCGAACCTTCAGAATATCCCGATCAGGACCTCCGAAGGTCGATCGATCCGTTCGGCATTTGTCCCAGGGATCGAAGGTTGGAGGTTCATGACGGCAGACTATTCCCAAATCGAGCTTCGAGTTCTGGCCCATTGTTGCGGTGATGAAAATCTATGCGATGCGTTTGAAAGAAACATCGATATCCATGCAGCCGTCGCCGCGCAGGTCCACGGTGTTGGGATCGAGCAAGTCACATCGAGTATGCGTCGAAGCGCCAAGGCGGTCAGTTTTGGTATCCTTTATGGACAGAGTCCTTTTGGGCTCGCTAAAGCTCTTGGGATTTCTCGTGGGGAGGCCGGCGAGTTTATCGATCAGTACTTTGCCAAATACCCCAAGGTTCGTGAATTCATCGCCCAGACCCTGATCGATTGCCGTCGCAAAGGCTTCGTCAACACATTGTCGGGTCGTAAAAGGATTTTAAAGGGGATCAGGGATTTCGAGACACTCGATGAAAACAAGAAAAAGCAATTGCTCGAACCAGAGCGCATGGCGATCAATACGGTCATTCAAGGCACGGCAGCCGACATGATCAAGATGGCGATGATCGCGGTCGATCGCAGGCTTCAGGAAAGTGAATTTGAAGCCTACATGCTGTTGCAAATCCATGACGAACTGGTCTTTGAGGTCGCGCCCCAGCAAGTCGACGCGGTAGCCAAAATGGTACGTGACGAAATGTCGACAGTTATGCCGCTGAAGGTGCCCATCCAAGTCGATGTGAAGGTCGGAAATAATTGGGCGGAGTGCGAACCGGTATGAGTCGACCTTGGGTCCTGGGAATAACCGGTGGGATTGCAAGTGGCAAGAGCCAAGTGACTCGCATCCTAGAGTCCTTTGGGTCGGTGGTGATCCGAGCCGACAAAATCGGGCATGAGGTTCTCGATGTTCCAGAGATCCGCAACCTGATCATTCGGCAGTTCGGTCAGTCGGTATTTTCGCAGGAAACGCAATCGATCGACCGGCGACGAGTCGCCGAACTGGTCTTCGGCGATAGCCCACAAGCGATTGCTAGGCGACGAATGCTCGAAGCCATCACGCACGGGCCCATTCGCGCTCAGATTCATCAACGGTTAGAACGATCGCTTCGTGAGGGGATGGTACCGGCGATCGTGTTGGATATCCCGCTTTTGTTAGAATCCCGATGGGATCGATTTTGCGATGCGGTTTGGTTCATCGATTCGCAAGAGGATTTGCGATTGCAAAGAGCGATCGAACGCGGATGGACCGAGGATCATTTTCGTGCCAGGGAGGCTTCGCAGTGGCCATTAGCAAGCAAACGTGCAAAATCGACTTGCGTGATCCCCAACAACGGTACCCTTCAGGAACTCGCCGCCTGTGTCCAATACGAGTTTGCTAAACAAAACCTACAGAAATGAAACCTGCTATGCGAAAAAATCTTATGCCTTGGATCCCTGCGATTTATTGCGGCTGTTTGTGTTTCATTACGCTCATAGCAGGGATCGCTGGCGAATGGCTTACGGGAGCAAGCAATACCGGGATGATTGCGTTTCTGTGTTTTCTGCCGATCTGCTTTATCCATGTTGGAGGGATGCTCCAAGACCTCCGCAAGGAGAACCAGGAACTGCGAAACAAAATTGATCAACTATCAGAGAATCGTTATCCGTAATGCCGAATCGCTGCTTGATGGTTTATTCGAAGACGAAGTACTGCATCGAGTGTGGCGCTACGGTGACAGGGAGAGCGACCGAGTCCTTTCGGTCCAAGGGCACGATTGTGCGGTTTCCAGTGGCGTCTACCACGGTGGTTTTATCGCGAATCCCTGTGTAATAGAGTGGGATTTGGAGTGTTTCCGACAATTCGGTACCGGTGGGATTAAAAATGGCCACCAAACCTTTTTCACGGAATTTTGGATTGGCATGGAGCATCCAGTCAAGGCTCTTTGCATCCGCCCTTTGGCCATGGATCAAATCGCTTTCGAGGATTTCCCGGTGGGCCTTGTACCAATTGACTTGGGATTTGACCATTTCCTTGACTTGATCCGTGTCATAGAGACGGGGCCCTCGATAGCACGCTTGTACTCCCAGTGCCAGGTTGGATTGGATCATGTTTCGATAGTGATCGATATTTCTGTCGAGCGGCTCGATCGTGGCTTTTGGGCCGCCACCGTGGTATTCGGTCAACGGCACAAACATCCAGCCCATGGACGGTGTTTTCTGCCACGTACCGTCGTAGATATTCTGGCGTGTATGGATGGTTTGTTCTTCGCGAGGGAGAGACCAGTTGACTTCGCGATAGCCCATTCCAGTCTTGTTCGAACCGGACATGAAGTAATGGTCTGGAACGTTTAAAAAGAGGCCTTGGCCTCGGCACCATCGATAAAACGTAGCGATTTGCTGCCACTGATTCCAGCGAGAATCCTGCAGGTCATGGTGCCCTGGGTGGTTGTGGCTGGCGCACAGTTCGTAATGCACCGAGACGGCGAGATCCAAGTTCTCAGTTTTCGGCATTACGAAATCAAAACGGAGTTCCACACCGCGCGGAGGCCAAGCGACATCTGGCGCGTGCGGACGTATCTGCTTCCAAGGCATTCGCTCTTGGATCTTCCGCACCTCGTGCCCCACGAATTGAAAGGCCTGGGGGTCTGTTTGAAGGCTTGAGAGCACAGAGTGATCGAGGAAGGCGTAGTTGCGTTGTCCCACAAGTCCGCCAATATCCCAAGACTTTCCATCGATGGTGATTCGAGCCTCTGGCTTGATACCGCGGAGCAACGTCTCGCCAGACTGCTGGTTTTTTAAGTCCACGGTCGCAAGATTTGGGTGGATTCGGAACCGACTGTTTGACCAACTCGGATGCCAGTTTCCTAAGACCCCCCGGAGTCCCGTAAATGCAAATCTTGTTTCGTCCATCTTCTTCGCGCCTTACAAAGGCAAGTAAAGCGGACTCGTCGT
>JBJSXX010000118.1:0-10116 GCA_046086605.1 Pirellula sp.
TGATTCGAAAAGGCGATACCGATGAGAGTCTTATCGACGTAGCCCAAAAGCAATTGGTCGAGTATAGCGTTTCCCAAAAAGACGATAAAAAGATTCTGCAGTCCTTGGCCGATTTATGGATCTGGAGATCAAATGAATCGCAAGCGATCGAAACATTTCGGCGAATCGTCCAAGATCGTCCGAACGATGTGATCGCATTGAATAACCTCGCGATGCTCCTTGCCGATAGCCCCACCAACTCCCAAGAAGCATTGCCGCTGATCAACCGAGCCATTGAATTGGTTGGCACGAAAGCCGCCTTGATGGACTCCAAAGCCTACGTACTTTTGAGACTCGGCAGATACGAGGAAGCTATCAGTATCCTCAGCGCCCTGCTTTCCAAGAACGATTCGCCCTCGGTTCGATTCCACCTGTATCAAGCTTATTTGAAATCCTCTCAAACCCAACTTGCTAATGATTTGCTTTCGAAAATCGATCTAGCGTCTCTTCGGAAATCCCCGCTGACTCAGGCCGACCAACAAGAGTTGCAGCAGATCGAAAAAACGATTTCCAAAGAATTGCAGTGACGAACATTTGAATTGAGAATTGAGAATTGAGAAGTAGCACGGGGCTCTGACCCGTGCTACTGAATGGATAACACTGAGAACAACCAATGAACATCGAGTAGCCCAGCGCGCTTTGCCCCCTCCTCCCCCAGCCAAAGCCCTGGGGGCGAAGGGGGGAAAAGGAAGCGTCAAGTGTCATTATGATTCGGTGTATTGAAGCTTCGTACCACTTTACGTACCCTACGGGCGAATGAGGAATCAAAGGTGGTTTTATTCGTTTTGGTGCACCGAAAGGTTCGCACAACAAGGAAGAAGTTCCAGACGCTAGTACCGGTCGGCTAAAGTGCTTACGGGTCGGAGACCCGTGCTACTGAATGGATAACGGTTGAGGACAACCGTTGAACCATGAGGGTGGCTACTGGGCGGTACTGCTGGAGCCTTGAGGCGAAGCACCGATGCGCATATCTCTCGGTAGCGGGCGTGCGGCACACAAATATCCTTCCTTGTAGAGCAATTCCTTGAGCATACGAAACTCCGCAAAGCTCTCTGGATAAACCCAGACGGTGACCGTCGTGTGGCTCGATCTCGATGAGTCAAGCTCGGACCGCAAGCGGCCTTGGGCCCCCAGACTATCTTGGATCGACTCGCGAATCACATCGCCTGTAGGCTCAAGCTCAAATCGCTCGAGCTCGACCATCTTTCCCATGGCAGCAACGCGACCGTCACTCATGAGTCCACTCTTGGAGATCAGTCGATACCTCATGAGAAACCCATCCATGGGCCCAAGCACATCCTCGAACTTGTCCCGCTGCGAATTCCTTGAAGCCGTCGCGCGTGCACTGCTTTTGAGTTGCTCGACTAGGCTATCCCATGGAATAACAGTCAATTGATGGTCACGAAGCATCACATGCAACTCCTTTCCAAAGACCGTTTTTGCCATCGGCGTTGGGAGATGCTGCAAGGCAACGACCGGTTTTTGAACCTCGGGCAACTCACCTTGAGAACGAATGAGTTTTTCCAGATCCCTCTCTAGAGCCTGGGCCTGGGCTTGGGCCTCGAAGGTTTGTTGGGCTTGCTGATCGAGTTGTTCGAGTCGCTTGCGAATCTGTTGATCGATGAGCGTTTTTCGATCTACCAGCGTCATGCGTTCGGCGTTTCGATAAGCTGTTTCAACTTGGTATTTCTCAAGCTGTTCGATTTGCTCATCGAGATCTCGATCGAGATTCTCTGCTTGGCTCGCCGGAGATTTGAGCTGCTCGATTTGATCATGAGCCTGCTCTCTTGCCGACGTTCGTGCAGCAGCGTAGCCTTTCGCACCCACGATCACCACCAGAATGATCATGATCCCCACAAGGTTTGCGATCGTGTCCATGAAGGAGTCTTCGCCGACTGCAAGCTCATCTTCGTTGCGTTTCGCCATGGCGTGCTACCTCTTGGTATTTCCTGGTGTTGGAGGCACAAGCGGTTCTGTGCGTATGACCACTCCACTCCCCTCAAGGAGTCTTTGCAATCGTGCGACGCTTTGATCGGCATCGGCTGCCGTTTGTACGGTCAACGACGGAACCCAGTGGCCACCTGGCAGCGAGAGCCCCCAGGATTCGACACGCTCTCGAATCGCTTGTTGAAGCTGCTCTGAAGCAGCCTGCGGGCCTTGCTCAAGAAGTATCTCAGAGTCGTACTTGAATTCTTGGCCTTCGCGGCACATGAGCCATCGGTCCTGCAGTGCAATGATGCGGATAGGGCGCGATACAGGTGTGGATTTGTTATCCATCCGAGTTGTCGCCCAATCCTTGCCCGCCGAAACACTGATCGGCTTGAGCTCGCTATCACTACCTGGTGACTTGCTTTGGCCAGAACCTTTTTGCGACTTGGCTTGCCCTTTGGATTTGAGTCCCTCTTCTTTGATCGCCTGCTCGAGCTCAGCTTCTTGGGCCGTTTGACCAGCAGTTGACGCTCCCTCGGACGAACCGCTACTCGAGGACGAGAAACGACTTGAGGCATTCCTCCCCGAGGAGCTCGAAACCATCGTGCTCCCTTGGCTCTGAGTACCGCTGAGCTCCGATGAACTTGCTCCAGTCGCCTGTGAATCATCACTTCGACCTTGTCCACCACTTCCACTTTGAGCAACACGCGAGTCATCTCCGAGCAGTTCGCCTTGGGATGAGCCTAGTGCCTGCGAATCGCCTGCCGTCGGGTTTAGATCACTGGGATCGGAGGGTTTTGAATTGGCAACGACACCCGGTGGGAGTTGCTGAATCATTTCCCAGCGACGAGCATCTTCTTTTGTTTTGCCTGAGTTGCCTGAGTTGCCTGTGGGTGATCCTCCAGTGGTTCGACCACCAGACGTCGGGCCATCGATGGAATCCCAGGTATCATCGCTTGTGTTCGCATAAGGGTTTCGACTGAAGCGAGCGGGCAAAGCAGCAACCAAGGCACGTTGGCGATCCTTGGCGAGAGCCAAAGTTTTCGTCAGTTCGTTTTTAAGATCGGGGATCCCTTCAGGAAACGCCAGTTCCATTTGGGCATCGATCAGTTCGTAGCCGAACTGATCATCCCAACCGGACATCGCCGAGCGAGCTAGGGCATAGCTATGAATGCCATCGGGTCGCACAAGCAAAAGAGGGTAGGGGGGGATCGTAATCCCATAGACATTGTCGCGGGCTTGGTAGGCTGTTCGCAGAACACGAAGCGCCGCGTCGAGTGGATTTCCGGGCCCATGCGGTGGTCCTAGATCCTCCATCGTGATGAGAATCCCTTCGGGCTGAATCACAACCCCCTCTTGTGTGCATTCGAGATAAACCGGACGCCGCGTGGTCCGATTGGCTCCATCGTAGGGGATGATCGAAAAGGCCGGTGTGTGGTCTTTCTGTTGCTCGATCTTCTCGGAGAGTTTGCGTTTCTCTTCTTCGATGCGATCTTTCAATTGCTCGATCCGGGATGAGTTATCGAGCGAATTTTCAGACTTGCTGGATGTGTCTTCGAGGGCCCGAAGACGGGCGATGGCATCTTCGAGCTCCTTTTCGAGCCTCGTGATATGGTCTTCGGTCCGTGCAAGTTCGCTGCGGCGCGATTCGATTTGCTTTTTGACTTGCTGGCGCCTGGCCTGGAGTTCCTCGGAAATCGAGACCAGATAATCGGAATTCTCTTTGGCTTGTTCGATCGCTTGACTGAGTTCCTCTTGAACTTCATTCTTCGCTGAGGCTCTGGAATTCGTGACACTGATGACCAGCAAGAGGATCAGCGCACCGATGACGCACAGCAGTACTGCAAGGAAAGGGAAAGTCGATGGGGCATAATCGTTGCCACGCGATCGTTTGCTCATCCAGCTTTTCTCGTTGATGGTGAATCCAACTTCAATACGACAGCCTGAGCAATCTGGTCGCTGGATGCTTCAAGCTCGTCGGCTGAATCTTCGACTTGCAGATCCCGGGCCGCTCTTCGACGAACCGCCTGCCGCGATACATGACCGGAGCGCTCGAGCTGAGAGCTCAAGACCATGACCGCTTCGGTTAAGCTCAAAGCAGCTTCTTGGAAGCGATCGAACTGGGTCATGCGTTCCAAGGTAGCTTGGATCGGTTGTTGCATGGCTTGAACCAGTTGTGTTGAGTCGAGGAGCTTTTGTAGCAACTCGGCGTTTCTAGTGACTTCTTGCTGTTGCCTTAAGGCAAGCCGAGACTGTTCCGAGAGGGTCGTTTGCCATTGCTGAAAACGGCCATCGATTTGCTGAGCACCTTCGTTTTGCAAGACCGTCAATTGGGTGAGGCATTCTCGCATCGAGTCGCGATGCTCGGCCAGGGTGCATGCGAGAGCTCGCTGGATCGTGCCGAGCGATGTCTCCGTGGCCCTAGCACTGGCGTTCGCCCACTCGGTGTGGACATGGGAGATCGATTCTTGCCACAGTTGGGATTGCTGCTGAACGAGTCGCTGCGTCGACTCGATGAGGCGATTGGCGATGAGCTTGAGGGAGGCTTCGACATCACGGGTATCGGAATGCTCTTGATCGGACAAGCAGCGGTGCATGGCCGAAGCGGCACTCTGATCGATCGAGACTAGGAAGGACTGCTCTGCTCGTTGCACAAAAAACTGGATGAACATCGCGATCATGGTCAGTACCAGTCCCACGGCAGTGGTATCGAAAGCCACATACAGACCGCTTGTGAGTCCGTTCATCGCTTCCTGGGATCCGCTGGCGAGAGCTTGGGCATCCATCTGACCGAGTGTATCGCTGATACCGATAACGGTTCCAAGAAATCCTAACATGGGCATGGCCCAGCAGTTGATCCGAACCATTGCGTAGCTTGAATGCTGCGAGTCGGCGTCTCGCTCAGCAAACTCTTGAATGTCCTCATCCAATCGGGCGATCGAACGACGTTCGACCTGTCGGCTGAGCAAACGACCAAGTCGCAGCCCAAACCAAGACTGAACCAAATGCTTTTTTTGAAGTCTCCACAAGGACTCGAGCGAGGTCGCACGACGGTAACCGTCGATCGATGGATCCAAGTCCCATTCGGAGCGATGGTCGACCCACTGCTCTAAGACCGGTTCGAGTTGGTTCGCAAAGCGTCTCTGGCCAAAGAGCACTATTAGCTTTTGAAAAAGATAGACAGCGGCGGTAAAGAACAGCCATGCCGACGCGACGGCCACCCAATGGCATAGGGCGTAACGGAGCACCAAAGGTTGACGCAATGGAGGCAAAAGAATCACGAAGTAGAACAAGCAACACAGAGCCGTTCCTACCAAGATCGATGGCAGTAACGGGATCTCGAAAGCCTGCTCGCAACGCTGTTTTTTCTTCGATAACATCCTAGCTTCCTCGTTCCAGGCATTAAGAGCCTGCTGGTGTTCCAACCTTGCGATCCAAAGCTTCGGATCGCAATCAGGGTATGTACCAATTTCCGGTCGCTGGGCTCAATCCCAAGTCGCATTTAATGCAAGCATTAAATGCACTGAGCGAGTCACTTGGGGACTCGCTCAGCGATGTTATTTGGCTAGAGAATCATGACCCGAGCATCAGCGGTTGACAGCGAAACCGAACGTCACACCGGGCATGACCAGTTGCTGGTTGGTATCAAAGTTATTCCCTTGATTCAAAGTCGCCCCGCGCCAGATGCCTTGGCCGAAGTAGATCATTTGGAAGCCGACGCGTAGATCGATGTGCTTGGTGGCACTGAAGGCTGCCTCGGTTCGCAGATCAAATCCGACTGGAGTTTCGTTATTTCTGGTTGAGAAGAACGAGGTTCCTCGATGGTCACCGTCGGAGATCGGTTCGTCGCCAACGGCTACGTCGTCAGGATAGACGGTGGTCGTTACGTAGCGGGTGATTTCTTGGGTTTGAAACGTGTGTCCAGCGAAGACTTTGAAGTCCGACGAGAGTGTCCAGCGTCGGATATTGCGGAAGTATCGGAATCCGAGTTGACCGAGGATCATGTCGTTTCTGGATTGAGCCAAGTCATTGGTGTAGACTTCGCCCAGGCCGAGGATCTCCGTTGGGTCAAACGGATCTTCTGCTTGGAAAGTTCGGTAGTCGTCGCTGCGAGCGGTATCTACGAATTTAACGTATCGCAGACCGATCAATGGTTCGAGCATACCACCGTAGCGGTAGGGCTCCATCCGCCAAGTCTTGTTGGCTTCGAAGCTCGAGTAGTTACCTACGTTGATGCTCTGAACGACATCATAGGTCCGTTCCAAAGTGTATGGATCGTTATCGAACGGAGTTGGCCTGAAGAACGGAACGTCTGAATCATCATCGACCGTGGCATCTGTAAAGCCGTTGGGTCGCAACTGCTCGTAGCCATGATAGACATTTGGCCCCGTGACGACTTGATAAGAAAACGACCAGCCGCTTTCCTTTCGGTTCATCCAACCAAAATCCCAGCGGTTGCCCCAGGTCGAATCCATCAGATAGCTCTGACCATTGACCTCCGGACGGGTCATGCCCGTATAGATCCGGTCGTAGGTCAAATACAAGCCGTACGGAGCTCGCTGCCGAGGAGACAAATCCTCGACATCCTGAAGCTGCATCGGTGCAAAGAGCTGCCAGTCTGGATCAAAGTCCACGGGCTCAGAGAACGGGTGGTAGCCACTGTCGGCAAACCCCAGCTGTCCAGCCATGGCGGCCGCCGTAAGTACAAATGTCCGCAAAGTTCGTTGCAAAATTGACATAGTCGATTTCCCACCCGTTCCTCGAAGTTCCCGCGTTTGGCCCCCTTGGTACCAAAACGCACTACATCGGTATGTGCTGGTAGTATCGGAACTGCCAGCGTGTCGAATTGAGTCGGTTTAGGTAAAGCGTATCGAAAAATCGGGCCTAAACTTTGAAAACGATTCTCACTGATATGCCAGCATTTGGGGCCGAATGCTCGTCAAATCCCCTACATCTCCCAGTTTTTCAACAGTGCCGCCAATTTCCCTCGTTGCTACACTGTCAGCGATCCAACAGCACACCATTTACCCCACCGAGAATTTCACCTTGGCCAACCATCCTGCCCCCCCCATCGATCTCGATAACCCGAACCCCTCCTCGGGAAGAAACAGCTTACTGCCCACCGATGCCCGAGCCACACAAGGTATCTGGTTGTTTATAGGATCGCTCGCGGTTTTCTTCCTATCGAGCATCCTGCTATACGTGGTTTACATCGCGATGCGAGTCCAGTCCGACCATGCCATCACCCAGCGGATGACGCTTCCATGGAGCTTTATTCCCTCGACCCTACTTCTCGCAGGAGTCTCCGTATGCTTGGAATTGGCCTACCGGGCCGCCAAGCGGGACCGATTGCTCAGGGTCAAGCAGATGGCAATTGGAGCTTGCATCATGGGGATCGGCTTTCTTTTTATTCAGTCAGACGGGATGAAACGCCTGCTCGATGGGCTTGCCGATGCTCCGACTCGCAATGAAAGCGCCTACGGATACACATTCATTCTGGTTTTTTTGCACGCGGCCCACGTCGTCGGAGGAGCGATCGGACTGTGGTGGACAGCAAAAAATGCTCTAGCCAACCGTTACGATCACGAGCGAAACATCGGATTGAAGGTCTGCACCCTCTATTGGCACTTTCTCGATATCGTTTGGCTGCTACTGCTCGTTAGCTTTTGGATCGCCTTGGTCTTGGTCAATGCCAAAGCCCCGATCACGGGCTGATCGATACCTCGACTTGCAACTGGACTCTCTCGGAGGCCAACGGGACATCCTCGGGGTCGATCTGGATCCAAACGGCAATCGACCGAAAGTCAGAGCGGGCAAGCGGGTTGGGCGAGCGGATCTGAGGGGCACCGACAACGCGGTCGATGCGGCTGACCTTGCCCCGAATCGTCCGGGACAGCGATGCTGACTGCATCTGTGCAACTTGGCCGATGCGCACTAGACCGACATCCGCTTCATGCACCTCTGCAACGCAGGACAATTGCGTCAGATCGGCCATCTCAATAAGTGGACTTGCTGCCGTGCGTTCACCGGGCAAGGCATGGACCTGGAGGATCGTCCCATTGGATGGAGCAAGTAGCGTGGCCTGCTCAAGTTGCATTTCTAATAGATCGATTTGTTTTTCCAAGGAACGATAACCAGGGTTGGCCTTAAGTTCCTCTTCGGCTTGCTTGGCACTTTGTACCACCGACATTGCCTGAGCCACTAGATCTGCTGCGGTCTGAGTGGCTTGGGTTGCCCCCAACAAGCTTCGATCGTACTCGGACTGGGCATGGATCTTTTGGCTGCGTAGGGCCTCGATCTCCATGCCCCCGACGGCACCTCGCAACCGGGGATTGCTGCGAATCGATTCAAGTGTTTTTATTTGCTCTTCGAGGCCTTGGAGGATTTGAGTCTGACGGCCTACGAGTTCGAGATTCGATTCGGCTTGCTTTTGCATTTGCTCGGTGGAGCGAAGTTTCAACTCGGCTGTATCGACCGCCAAACGGGCCTCCCGGAGTGAACTTTGGTAAAGCAAAGTAGCGTCTGTAAGTTTCAGCTTTGCGATTTCCAGTTCGAGTTGCTTGAGTTTCGCGCTCTCGAAAACAATCAGTGGGGCGCCTTGGTTCACAACCGAGCCGGCCTGTGCGCTCACCTTTTCGACGCGATCGCCTGGAAGGGCCGAGAGCCGCAAGATCCCTTTGGTCGGTTGCAATCGCCCTTGAGCGACAATGCTCCCTTTGGCCGATGGGGACGGAGTTTGCGAGTAAACCGCTTTGAGACCAGCTCCGATCAATCCACACGCTAGCACCAAAACAGGGAAAACCCTGAAAAACAATGGCAACTTCGCTTGCGATGATTTTTTTATAAAATGTCCGATTATCATTCTTTTTCTAGGGTAATTCGAGACATGGACCAGCGAGAGGTTCCAGGAAAAAGATTACCAAAGAAATCCCAAACGATGGATGCCAAAACGCGATGATCCCTCGTACCGACGAGCGGGCGACACAATTTGACCCGACGACCCGTTCGAAAATTTCTCTGGGGCAAACCCCTTCGATCCAGGCTCAAGGGCTGAGCCACTATTTCGGAACCGGCGAACTTCGCAAACAGGTTCTCTTTAAGAACGATTTGTCCGTCTACCCAGGGGAAATCTTGATCATGACCGGGCCGAGCGGTTCGGGGAAAACGACCTTGCTGACCCTTCTTGGTGCCTTACGAAGCGTCCAGGAGGGAAACCTCGAGGTGCTGGGCCAATCTCTTGTTGGAGCTAGCCCCCGAGCCATGCAAGAGTTTCGCCGGCAGGTGGGATTTATCTTCCAAGCTCATAATCTTTTTGAATCCCTTACAGCCACGCAAAATGTCCGGATGGCTCTCGAACTATGCCAAAGCCAGCTCTCTGCCCGAGAGCAACTGGGCAAAGCCGAAGCGATTCTCACCGCCGTAGGACTCGAAAACCGAATGCACCACAGGCCCAAACAACTCTCCGGTGGCCAAAAGCAACGGGTTGCCATCGCCAGAGGACTCGTCCATGAACCCAAACTGGTACTGGCCGACGAACCGACGGCGGCTTTGGACGAACAAAGTGGACGTACGGTCGTCGAACTACTCCAGAAACTCGCTCGAGAAAAACAAACCACGATCGTGATCGTAACTCACGACAATCGGATCCTCGATGTCGCTGACCGGATCCTAACACTCGTCGATGGTTCGATCCGCTCCGATGCACTGGTCAAAGAAGCTGCGATCATCACTCAGATGCTTGCCCGATGCCGCGTCTTTGAACAAGTCACCCCGCGAACCCTCACCCGCGTTGCAGACGAATTCAAAATCGAAAGCGTCGCTGCTGGAGAACAAATCATCCGTGAAGGTGACCCAGGCGATCGCTTCTACTTGATTCGCCAAGGCCGAGTATCGGTTCGCCGAGGACATCCCGAACAAGAAGTCGTCGTGCTTGGCGAAGGGGATTTTTTTGGAGAGATGGCACTCCTGTCAGGCCAACCGAGAAACGCAAGCGTTTGGGCCACCGAACCTTGCTTGTTGTACTGGCTCAATCAAGATCGGTTTCGAGCCGCACTAGCCGATACGCTCACCCTCGAATCCGAGGTTCGCGAAGCGTACTTCGACCGCCAGTAAGATCACGAACCACTAACCACTAACTACTAACCACTA
>JBJSXX010000119.1:0-17960 GCA_046086605.1 Pirellula sp.
CTCTATCAAACAGCCAAGACCAAACGCATAGAGCCGGCGAGGCTTAGCTTTAAAGCCACTTTGGAAATCGTACATCTGAGACTAGAAAGGGCTCCGACTGGGAAGCGACGAAGTACGCGATCCATAACGGCTTGGTTCAAAATGCTGATCGAAGAAATATCCTTTGAGGTGATCCCGCCCCGCCAACCCCGGATCAACCCGCGAGTCGTTAAAAAGCGAAGCAAAGCAACAAAAACCAAGTACGATTACCATCGAAATCCACCACATCCGAAGCCTAACTTCCTTGAAACCGTCAGAATGTCGATTTGACGGTATTGGGCGCGAGCCGTCCGGTGAAGAACACTAGCCTAACGCCCCTTGTGGCAATGACGATCAATAATGATTACAGAGACAATCGCACGAAACTTACCGGTGCTTCCCTCTGCTGGGCGACCAACGGCTCAGAAAAAAGCAGGATCGCTTGATCAATCCCTAGACGATCAAAAAACTTTGAACTATCGCGCATCCCCATGACACTCAGGGTCGTCGCAGCCGCATCGGCATCCGTCGCCTTGGAACTGATCGCTGTGCAACTTTGATGGCCCAAAAGCGGTCTTGCTCGCCGAGGATCCACAAGGTGACTGTAAGAGACTCCATCGATGAGCGTCGACTGATTTCGATCCCCGGATGTCGTAAGCGAACAGTTTGCAAGCGACAACTGCATGATCGGCGGGCTGTCTTTACCAAGTCCCCCGATCTGGACAATCCAACCTGATTTATCTTCAGGTGCATCCCCTAATCGAATATCCCCCCCGATATCGATCAAAAAAGATTTGCAACCGGCTTGGGTCATCTTCTCGATAGCCGAGTCGATGATGTATCCAGTTGCGATCCCGGAAATATCGAGCACCAATCCGGGTCGGTCGACTGTCACTTGATAGGTTTCTGTCAAACCATCAGCCGATTTCTTCTGTGTCCACTCGACGTGCTTCCATCCGCTTGATTCCATGGCTTCACGTTGTTGCGATTCGCTGGGCACTCGCAGTGATCTTCGAGCTTGTTTCCAAAGTTGAAAAACTGCGCCACTGGTGATATCAAACGCGCCGCCTGAAAGCTCATACCATCGATGCGAATGCTCGATGAGCTTATACAAATCCTCCGAAACATTCGTCGCTATGCCGCACCTGCCATTGAGCACCGAGATTTCACTTTTGGCAGTGTAATTGTTGAGGATCGGCATGAGTCGTTCGATCTCTCGGAGGCAGATATCGATCCAACTTTGCGCCTCGTGCTGGTCCTGAGCGTAAACTACCAGCTTGAGCATTGTCCCCATCGTCGGGGTTGAGTACTCATACCGATCCATCATACAGTTCGCACAAAACGAGCTCGATAAACCGGGAGCCCATTGAGTCGCGTGCGCCGTTCAAAATGGGTGCGGTAATCCATGGAATGCGTTGCAGTGGGCTCAGGGACATAGAATGGACCTGACAGATCCGTTAGTTCGACAATGCGGGGGATCGCGATCTCGTAGTAGTCGAGCACATCGGTCCAAAAATGCAATTGACCGTTCGGCTTCAGCACCCTTTGGATATGCACGATCGTTTCATCCGACAAAACGCGACGCTTCTTGTGCTTGGCCTTCCACCAAGGATCGGGGAAGTAAACATGAACCGCTACGACCGATTCGTCGGGAACTTCCGTGGCAATCACCCGCGTCGCATCGCTTGCAATGAATGCTGCATTGCCAATCTTGAGCCTCTCGATCTTGGCCTGCGCCTCCCGGGCGTACTTGGTCGCCAACTCCAAGCCGATGAAAAAATGGTCGCTCGTCGTCATCGCAGCATTGGTCAAAAACAACCCCTTGCCCGAACCGATCTCCAGTTGGATCGGCAGACTCGTGGCCATCGCACTGCGAAACCTAGACTCGTCAATCGGGTCTCGAAATGACCGCTGCAGTGGTTCGGCCTCTTGGGACTCTTGCTCCATGGATTCCATCGAAACTATCGTAATTTCAAGTTAAAGGTCGATTGATATGTTGCACGGCATGTTCGTTGGGTTATAAACGAGATCCCGCGAAAAACGGGGTATCCTCAAGGATATGCTTTCCCACCTTTTTCGTCACCCCTTACCGAGTGATTCCTGCCATGAGTTCCGAGCGAAAAACATCCCCCGAGTCCAACAACCCTTCGACAACTTCGTCAACTCCTACTTCAAGTCGACTTGGCCGTAGATCCTTCGTCGCCACAAGTGCTGCTGCGGGCATCGCAAGCAGCTTTTTCAATCGATCCGTGCATGCCCAAGGTTCCGACATCATCAAAGTAGGATTGGTCGGGGCCGGAGGTCGGGGAACTGGAGCTGCCAAAGACGCAATGACCGCCGATTCGGGTTGCCGTCTTACGGCCGTCGCAGAAGTCACCGACGATCGGCTCGCGGCTGCAAGAAACAACCTCAAACGAACTCTCGGGGAACAATATGCCGTTCCTGATGATCAAGCTTTTTCGGGCCTCGATGCCATCGATAAACTCTTGCAAACCGATATCAACGTCGTCTTGCTGACAACCCCACCGGGCTTTCGACCCATGCACATGGAAGCAGCCGTCGCCGCCGGCAAGCACATCTTCTGCGAGAAACCTATCGCCGTCGACCCTGTCGGCGTTCGTCGCGTCATGGCCGCAAGCGAAGCGGCCAAGGCCAAAGGACTCTCGCTCGTCTCGGGGCTCTGCTGGAGATACGACCTGGGCGTCAAAGCCACCATGGAGCAAATCCACAGCGGTAAGATCGGAGAGCTTATCTCGGTCCAAGAAAACTATCTGGCCGGCACCCTTTGGATCCGCGAACCGAAGGACTACTGGACCCCCATGCACAACCAAGTCATGAACTGGCTCTACTACCGCTGGCTCAGCGGTGATCATATCGTCGAGCAGTTTATCCACTCGCTCGATAAGTCGATGTGGTTGCACAACGACGTACCACCCGTGCTTGCTTATGGAATGGGCGGTCGCCAAGTTCGCACAGAACCCGAATACGGCGATATCTACGACCACTTTTACGTCGTGTACGAATGGGCCGATGGAACACGAACCTACGCAGCCACGAGGCAAATGCCAAACTGCTTCAACGAAACCGAAGACTTTGTCTATGGCACGAAGGGTACCGCCAAGGTTCTTGCCAACGAAATCACAGGCGAAAACCCATGGAAGTACAAAGGCGAAAAACCTAGCATGTACTACCTCGAACACGTCGCCTTGATGAAATCAATTCGAGAAGGTAAGCCGCTCAACAACGGCGACTACATGTGCAAGAGCACCCTCATGGCCATCATGGGTCGCGAAGCCGCTTACTCCGGTGAAGTCATCCGCTGGGATGATCTCAAGGATAGCAAGATGTCGTTGGTGCCAGACAAAATTGAATGGGGTGATGCACCTGCCGTAGAAGTCAGACAACCTGGCTCCTACAGCTTCAACAAAACCCTCTAGCCACAAGACCGATGGTTCACGCCCAGTGCATCACAACTCGATCTTCGTACCGAGCAATTTCACAAAGGCCTGCATCCAAGCCGGATGTGCAGGCCAAGCCGCGGCGGTGACTAAATTCCCACTGACATGCGCGCTGCTAAAGGTTTCATTTGGTGGAACATAAGAACCTCCGCTTGAAGCCACCTCGTACTCGACGGCTGGATAGCAACTGCACTCTTTGCCCTTGAGTACCCCTGCAGCCGAGAGAATCTGCGGTCCATGACAAATGGCAGCCATCGGCTTGTTGGCCTCTGCAAAATGCCTGACCATCTGAAGCACCTTGGGATTGAGCCTCAAATACTCCGGAGCCCGTCCCCCCGGAAGCACCAAAGCATCGTAGTTTTTCGGGTCTACCGTATCAAAGTCGGCATTAAGCACGAAGCGATGCCCCGGCTTTTCACTATAAGTCTGATGGCCCTCGAAATCGTGGATCGCCGTCATGACATACTCCCCCGTTTTCTTGCCAGGACAAATGCAATGGCAGTCGTGACCGATCATCAGGAGCATTTGATAGGGCACCATGATTTCGTAGTCCTCGACGAAATCCCCGACAATAAAGAGAACTTTCTTCTTACTCATTTGCTTTCTTTCGTGCTGCTGGTTGCTTTGCTAGGGGTTTGCGTTCCATCCAAAAGCGGGAGCGATCCAAGCCATAACCCTTGGATGACCTGGGTCATGTGAGGTATCTCCAAGCGATCCCATTCATCGTCGACCTGATGGTAATCCGGATGAAGCGACCCTGCCGAAAAACTGTGTGCAATCACGCCGCGTTCGACAAAAGACCAATTATCGCTAGATCGGTAGAGCATCGAGCTGAACTTGGGATGCTCAAAAATCTCAACTCCCCAGGGCTTGGCCGCTTGGCTCATGAGCACCCCAAGATCGGATTCACGCCAACCGGTCATCCAAATCTTTCCTCTGGCCCCACCCTCGGGCCGACCAATCATTTCGATATTGATGTTGGCGACGATCTGATCCAATGGCCAAGAAGGATTCGAGACAAATTGCTTGGATCCGAGCAACCCGGATTCTTCTCCCCAAAAAGCCATGAAAAGAACGGAGCGTTTGGGTCTCTCCTTCATCGCGCCAATGGCATCTGCAAGCGTCAGGACCGCAGTAACTCCAGACGCATCGTCATCGGCACCGTTGTAAACCTGATCATCTACCAGCGCTGGGTTCGAACCTAAATGATCCAGATGGGCACTGTAGAGGATCGCTTGCTTTTGCAAGGTTTCGTCGGAGCCACGAAGCAGACCAATGACGTTTCGCATCCTTTTGTCGTCTCGAATCAATCCCGATGCCGTCAACTCCGCATCCCCATCAATTCGAACCTTTGAAGGTATCAGGAGAATCGGGATTCCAGCGCGATCGCCCCGATCCAGCTTAGGTTTCGACCTCGCAAGTTCTGCCTGCTTGATCCACTCAGAATCTGACTCGCACTCAAGAAGCAGCGCTTGGACTCCCGCGGCTTGTAACTTCTGAGCGAGTCGGTTCAGTTGACCAATAGCTCGCGAACCCTTGGCCTGCGTCTGAAATTCGCCCCGAAGAATCCCACCAAGCCCCTTCAAATCCGCATCCGGACCAGCAAGCGCATCAAGCGACACGTCCATCACCCGGCCTTGTACCTTGCAAGCTTTGTCGTCGGTGCTCAGCAGTCCATAGTGGGCAATCGGTGTCTTGTCCCCTTGGAGCAAAACCGCATCGGAGGGAACGCGCGACTGACCAACGATCGTCTCATGGTAGAAACTTCCCTCAGGGCCGCCCCCTTCGAGTCCTGCACCACGAAACCGAGCCGCAACGTAAGCAGCCGCGATTTCGAACTCTTTGCTATTGGTTTCACGGCCTGCCAACTCGTCACTTGCCAAGAAGGAAATCGTTCCAGTCACCTTCCCCGTTGTGATCTGCTCGGAACCCTCAGGCAGCCGAATCGTCGGCTCTCCGAGTGTTTTTCCAGCCGTTTTGTCAGGCGTTCTGTCCAATTGCGCAAGGCTGCAGCTACCCGTAGCAACATACGCACCTAGGATCCAACCAGCAGCTCGCAAGCACCTGGCCGTTAGTGACCCTTTCGATAATCTCCAACCCATCGACATCTCCAGCAAATGCATGTTTTAAAGTAGTTTTCTGCGCAATAGCGATCCGATCCGCAACTAAGGAATGCTAGCGATTCTACCCTAGCTTGTGGGTTTGTGTGGCCAAAGGGGATGAAATCCAGGGTCGGTGCGGTTTTCGGGAAAGCCAAGATTGGCAAAGAGCCGAAAAAAAATCCGATTACACTGATTTCTGAGCAACGTCGGGGCTCGAAATTCTTCCGTAACCAATAGGTGCCTTCATGAAAGAATCTCTCCGTGTTGAATTGGATCGAAGAACTCTTCTGAACCGAGGGTTATCCAGCTTGGTATTGCTAGGCTACAGCATCCATTGCGGCCAACACGTCGTCTTGGGCAGCACACAAGACGCTCAAGACCCAGGCGCACAAATACCGCAAAATGAAGGTAAAGGTGTCGGCTATTTTGCCCCGCGCAAACTCGATATGAAGTTTGGGATGAAGTTCAAATCCAACGACAATTTTTGCAGTGATCTGCTAGCGACAATCGCTTTTCCAATCGACTGGCCCGAGCAAAAAGTCCGGGTCAAGGAATCGAACATCCCACCGAATGCCCAATGGCAATACCGCGATTTACCTGCCAATGCACCACCGACGGCGCGGCAGTTGGTCATGAGCATTCCAGCCATGCAACCCAACGGCGAACTGGATCTGATTTTCGAAGTCGAAATCGAGAAGTCGTTTATCACCGCTCCGAGCGATACATCGATCTATGTGATTCCCAAAAAGATCCCTAAGGAACTCAATTGGTTTATGGGAAACAGTCCGATGATCGATGCCGGTGCTTCGGATATCAAACGGATCGCTAAATCGATCAAGGATTCCAAACCCGAAACGGCTTGGGAGCATGTCGAGAAAATCTACGACTGGGTTCGAGAAAACATCCAATACACCAATGGCCCGATCCGCAACACCCGCGAGGCGATGAAAGACAAACGTGGGGATTGTGAAGAGATGACTGGAATCTTTATTGCAATTTGTCGCGCGAGCAACATCCCCGCGCGATGCGTTTGGATTCCCAACCACTGCTATCCTGAATTCTACCTCGAGGATGACCAAGGCAAGGGGCACTGGTTCCCATGCCAGGTCGCCGGTGATCGCCAGTTTGGGCAGATGCAAGAATATCGTCCGATTCTTCAAAAAGGAGATCGGTACAAGGTTCCCGAGTACACCGCCTTGCAACACTATCTGTCCGAGTTCTTCAAATGCAAACAACGGCCAGTCGGAAATCGAGATCCGGAAGTCGAACCCATTCAAGATCTTGGCCCCCTGCGTGACGAGATCTCAAGTCTCCAGTCCGGTGCACCAAACCGTAATCAACCCTAGTGCGAGCAAAAGCGTGGAAAAACCTCGTTGTGACCGCTGCCTTGATGCTATCAACGTTCCTGATGACCTTCATTACTCGGTGACTATCGAGATCGAAGCCGAAGGATATATCGAGGAGTCCGAGTACGAGTCGACCGACGAAAAACTCGAAAGCCTTGAAGGCTTGATCGAATCGGCTGATGAAGTCTGCTCATCGGACTTTGGTGACGAGTGGTATCAACGGCGCCAGTATTTTTTATGCCGACATTGCTATGCGCAATTCATCAAAAACCCACTGGGTAAAGCGTCGAAATGATTCGCGTTCGACTCAGTAGCTGGCCGCTACTCTTTTGCTTGACGACCCTAGCGACCTGCCAAAAATCAACTTTCGCATTCCAAGATGCTCCAGCCATTCATGTGCGATTTGACGCGTATCATGCACATACATGGATTGAATCGCCACCCCAACCTGGCATCAATCAATACCATCTGCTTTCGAGTCCCTCGCGTGCCGCTCAGGCTCTCGCAGCGATGGGCTGCCAAGTCGATGTGCAGCTGAAGCCTTGGGATGAAGATTCGCTAAAAAATATCCAGCTTGTTGTGTTGAACCTAGTATCGACCGACAAGCCTGCGCTGCGGATTTCCGAAATCGAGGCAATCGTCTCGTTTGTCCACCACGGAGGTGGACTGATCCTGATCACCGATCACACCAACTGTTATTTTCACAATCATGCACTCGAAGCTTTGTGCGATCGACTCGACATCGAGCTCACTAGCCAGACAGCTTGCGAACAGCCCCCAAGGACGTTAGCACAAGGAGGAGGCTGGATCGTCATCGAATCGTTTCGAAATCATCCGATCCTCAATAATGTCAAACACCTCGGGATACAAACTGGAGGAACCGTCGATGCTCGATATGGCATCGCTTGGACCAGCCCGACGAGCTGGGGTGATGAATCCCAAATCCCCATGTATGGCGAAGGAAAGAACCTCGGTTTTCTGGGCAACTTCTTTCAGGATCCCAACGAGCCAAGCGGCCCTGTGCCGATCGTCGCAGCCAAAGAGTTCGGTGCAGGTCGAATCGTCGTCATCGGCGACCAAAACGCCATCGGCGGTTTCTTTCTGAACTATGCAGACAACCGAAGGCTGTGGCTACAAGGCTCCCTTTGGGCATCGGGATCGACCGACGATCCGGAACCTAGGATCCAAAAGGGACTCGAAACCGAATCGAATCGAACTCTTATTTGGTGTGTTGAGCCCATTGAGGATCACGATTTTTACTGGGGATCAACCGACCTGAGCGAATATTATCACGCTTTCGGTCTTCTGAACAAACACGCCGATGCTCGAGCAACCCACAGCGACATGATGCATGCGTCTTGGATGATCGTCCCAAGCGATCAACTGGTCGAGAAGACGCATTGGCAAAAGAAAATCCGATCCTTCATCGAGCAACCGAAAAAGCATGCCGCGATCCTGCTTGGCGACAATCAGATTTCAAGCGATGATCGATGGACCGGTTTGCTCGATTCAATCGAGTTTACCGTTTCAGAGTCCGATGCGTTTCGGATCTATTCGCTAGCGAATGATAGCACCCTACAGCTCTGGAAGCAGTCCAAACGATGGACGAATCGCGAACTGCTCAGCCCAGAAAAGACTCGCAACGATGCCGACTATCGACGAGAGGAAGGACTGCTAAGCCCGATGTGGAAGCTGGGGCTTAAGCGAGTAAGATCCTTCGAAGAATCGATCCATTGGCCGGAAGAAAACGACAACTAACATCGAGCTAGCGACGCTGACACTTCGGGCAATAGAACGTACTGCGCTGAGATTGTACGATTCTTAGGATCGTTCCCGACTTGCAAGTGCTACAGACTTGTCCGTCTCTAGCATAGACCAAATGGAAATGCTGAAATCCACCTTCGCCATTGATCGCATTTCGATAAGTGCCATCGCTGAGCGTCGAACCTTCGCTGTCGATCGCTTCGAGAAGCACGCCTTGCATCAGCTCGTATATCCGTTGCCACTTGGCTTTGCTGATCCTTTCGCACAGCGTCCGAGGATCGATCGCAGCCCGGTGAAGTATTTCCGAAGCATACAAATTTCCTACACCGGCGACTAAGCGTTGGTCAAGCAGAGCGGGTTTAACGGGCCGATGTAGCTTTCCAAAACGACGATGAAAATCCTCTGATGTAATTTCAAGTGCATCTGGGCCGAGGACTTCAGGCCCAAGATGGAGTTGGCACTCCTGGGGTGTCCAAATGTGGGCTGTCCCCAACCCTCGACGATCCCAGTAGATAATCCGATCACAGGCGGCATTTTCCAAGTGGATAATCAGACGAATATGCTCTTGGGACGGCGGGTCTGCGATGAGCGTCAATCCAGCCATTTTCGGTTGCAAGACGATGCGATCCTCATTGCTTAGGCGAACCAAAACGCGCTTTGCAATTCGATCAACCCCAGCAACGCTCTTTCCGCAAAGTCTCGACTCCCACTGATCCGACGCAGGACTCATTGCGATTGGACGATAGCGATTCTTTGGAAATTCAACCCTACTGATCCGCCCTCCGATCGCAGGAAATAAACCGCGTCGCATCGTTTCGACTTCGGGCAATTCAGGCATAAAAGCCTTTCTTCTGGACGTTACTTAGAACCTACTCTATCGGACGGTATACCGACTGGGGATCGACCAAGCGAACTTTATCGGTGACAAAACCCTCTGCACTGGCTTTTCGGAAAAAACAACTCGAGTATCCCTCATGGCAAGCCGCACCAACCTGATCGACGATCAGCAGGATGCAATCAGCATCGCAATCAATACGGATTTCAAAAACCTTTTGGCGATGGCCACTCTCCTCGCCCTTGCGCCACAACCGCTTACGTGAACGACTGTAATAGGTGGCAAACCCCGAGGCGACTGTTTCCTCGAACGCTTGTTGGTTCATCCAAGCCATCATCAAGACCTCACTGGTCTTTTTGTCTTGGGCGATGGTTGGCAAAAGCCCTTCAACCCCACGGGAAAAATCCGGGCCCTGAATCAACTCATTTGGATCGGTCATGGATTGAAAGGTCCCTAGGGTATATTGCCCGAAGAGATCGTTGCCGGAGAGATCACTGATAAGGTCGACGCAAAATTTCGTGCGCCAAGATGGCCATCCGAAGCGTTTTGGGGTCTCGCAGTTGACGGATCAATTCTGAAGATCCGACGATGTCATTGGGCCGTTGCTCGACCGTGGGACGCTCGTCGGATTGGCTTACCGACTTGGTCTTGGCCCCTGGCTTCTTTTGCTTATTTCGGTTTTTTAAATCACCTAGATTGGCCGCATCGCCGATGGTCGCGCGAACATAATCATCAATCCCCTCGTCGGCTTGATCGATCTGTGTTGTGACATGCCGACTTGAGATCGATGGCTCGAGCGATCGCTCAGAAACGGGGCCGTTGTCGTCAAAAACATTGGGCCTTTGACCGGACAAATCCCTCGGTGCTGGGGGGACTGGTTTTTGACCGGTCGGTTTAGGAGCAGCAGCGGATTTTGAACCAGCGGGCTTTGGCCCAGTTGGCTTCTTTTGCTGCTGACGCTCCATGCGCCTCTGGGCAGCTTGCTTGAGAAACTCGTCGAGTTCATCGGCCATGATGTGTCGATCCGATCGTGGAAACTAATGATTTGATCAGTTGGCGGGTCGTACTTGCCCGGTGCTCGATGGGCCCGTAGTGCTCGTACCGGCGATGCTTTGGCGCATCTCGGTATCTGCGGTGATATTCTTGAGCTTGTAGTAATCCATCACGTTGATCTGCCCACCTTTGAGCGCATCGGCAATCGCCACAGGTACGCTCGCCTCGGAGGCGACCACCGCTGCGCGGCTCTCCTCGATCTTGGCAAACATCTCCTGCTCCATCGCAACAGCTTCAGCGCGACGGCTTTCGGCTCGGGCCCGTGCAACGCGAGTGTCGGCTTCCGCACGATCCGCTTGAAGTCTGGCTCCGATATTCTCACCGACATCGATGTCCGCAATATCGATCGACACGATCTCGAAGGCAGTCTGGTCATCGAGTCGACTTGCAAGCACCGCTTTGGAGATCACATCAGGGTTCTCCAAAACCACTTTGTGGCTTTCGGCAGAACCAATCGCAGAGACGATCCCTTGGCCAACCCGAGCGATGATCGTCTCTTCGGTAGCACCACCGATGAGTTGGGCGAGGTTAGCCCGGACGGTCACTCTCGCTTTGACTTTGAGCTGGATCCCATCCTTGGCAATCGCATCAAGAAATGGATTTGCGCTGTTGCGAGGTGGACAGTCGATCACCTTAGGATAAACGCTTGTTTGGACTGCATCGAGAACGTCGCGTCCTGCAAGATCGATCGCTGCAGCCTTCTGGAACGACAAGTTGATCTGACGGCTCTTACGAGCCGCAATCAATGCTCGGATCACCTGCGGAACATTACCTCGCGAAAGGTAATGAGCTTCCAAAGCCTTGGTCGTTAAATCTGGGTCATCGATCCCTGCAGCAACAGCCATGATCTTGCTACGAACGATTGTTCGAGCATCCACGCGCCGAAACATCATCCCAATCAGATCCATCAGTCGGACGTTCGCGCCAGTCATGATCGACTGGATCCAAAGCCAAAAATATCTCGAAAGAATCGCCAAGAAGACCAAGGCGATGATCGAGCCGATGACAAACAACGTTCCAAAGAGGGCTATAAGTGCTTGAGGCATAGTGCTACCAGCTTAGATCAAACAGGGAAAACTCACGGTGCGGCTACCATGTAGGTCAGGAACCCTATTTTAATCCAAGCGATAAAAAATAGGTCTTTAGAAACTGGGCAAAGCCAGAAAATCTGGAGTCTTGGGCACTTTTACGACGTTTTACAGTCGTTAATCCCTTGGTGTCGAAATCACTTGCAAACTCAGGTAATCGTAGATCCCCTCTTTGCCCCCCTCGACACCCAACCCGCTTTGCTTGACACCACCAAAAGGAATCTCGGCCTTAAGCGGTCGCCACTCGTTGATCCCAACAATCCCTACTTGAAGACTCCTTGCAATTCTCCTGCATTGCGACAAATCCTGACCGTACACGTAACCGGCAAGCCCCTGCTCGACACGATTGGCTTGCGAAACAACATCATTAATTTGAGAATATTCTAAGATGGGGAATACAGGACCAAAGATCTCGCAGCCAAAAAGCTCCATCTGTTCCGTCACCCCATCGATCACCGTTGCTGGATAGAAACTACCGCCGGCAAGCCGCGAATTGGCCGCGTAAGAGGCATTGCGCGCAACGATACGAGCCCCCATCTGGCACGCCTTCTGAACCAACCGCTCCACACCCTGGCAAGCTTGCCGATGGATAAGCGGGCCAGCATCAACTCCATCTTCAAGGCCGTCACCTATCCTCGACTCGGCGAGTCGTGCAAGCAATTTATCCATGAACTCAGATCGAATTTCTTGATGCACGAAAATTCGGTTTGCCGTCACACAAACCTGACCACTTACAAAAAGCTTCAACTGCACAAGCTGATCTACGGTGAAATCCAAATCCGTATCCGGCATGACGATAAACGGTGCATTACCACCAAGCTCCAACAGCACTCGCTTGATGTCGCCGACTGCACTTCCCAGAATCTCACGCCCCGTCCTGACCGAACCAGTTAAGCTAACCACTCGGATAGCCGGATGCTCGCTTAAAAGCACGCCGATCTGACTACCGAGCCCAGGAAGGATCTGAATCACTCCGGGTGGAACTCCCGCTTGCTCGAAGATCGGTGCCATGGCCAAAGCGATCAGCGGGGTGCTCTCGGCAGGTTTCCAAATCCCACAACACCCGGCCGCGAGGGCCGCTGCTATTTTCTTAGCTCCTTGGGCTAACGGGAAATTCCAAGGGGTGATCCAAGCTGCAATCCCAAGCGGCTTGTGCTCGACAAGAAACTCCCGATCGGCCTGCGGATGCGGAGCAATCCGACCGCAAACCCTTCGAGCTTCCTCACCGAACCAGCGAAAAAAACTCGCCGCATAATCGACCTCACCCAACGCTTGCAAATAAGGTTTACCCTGCTCGGTAGTGAGTAATCGGGCCAGCAGATCTCGCTGACTCTCTAGCTTTTCGGCTACCCGTTTGAGGATCTCTCCCCGTTCAAAAGCAGACGTTTTTTCCCATTGATCTTGCGCTCTTTGACATGAATGGATGGCTTGCTCAACATCCGAGCATTCAGCAAATGCCACTGGCGAAACAATCTCGCCGGTGGCCGGATTGGTGACTTGCTCGTTCGGTAACCGCTTGATCGATCTTCCATCGATCCAAGGCACGGGGTCAAACCATAGGTGATCAATCTTGCGACTCATTCAACTAGACCCTAAGGACCTTTCGATAGATGCTGGCCACTTGCTGCTCATCGAGCACAACTGGATTGGGGTCCATCAAGCGTCGATTCTTGCAAGCGTCCTGAGCCATCACTTCAATCGCTTCGAATCCGACGCGATGTTTTCTGAGTTGATCCAATAGCCCAATACGCTCGGCTAGCTCGTCGAGCCTGTCGCAAAAATCACTCGCACTGAGCGCACCCCAACCGAGCGCCTCGCAAAAATCTTCGATGTCCTTCTTGCATGCGATCACGTTATGCCGCATGACTTCGCCAAAAAAAGTTCCCGTGATTACGCCGTGAGCAATTCGATAGCGACCACCCAAAGGGAGTGCTAACGCATGCACTGCACAGCAAGAAGAATTCGCAAAAGCCATCCCTGCAAGATGACTTCCAAGGGACATCGCATCGCGAGCATGCACATCCGACGGCTCTTGATAAACCCTGGGTAACGCCCAGCCTAGGTAGCGAGCCGACTCCAACGCCATCGCCCGTGCCAGTGGAGTCGCTACTTTAGCGATCAGTGCCTCTAAGGCATGCACCATCGCATCCATGCCAGTGGAGGCCGTGATCTCAGGTGGCAAGCCGTCGGTAAGCGATGGATCGACAATCGCTAGATCGGCAAGCAGATGCGGGGAGACAACACCGGCTTTGTTCCCCGTTGATTTATCGGTCAAGATTGCGACAAAGGTCGCTTCGGATCCCGTTCCCGATGTCGTCGGGATCATGATCGATGCGATGCCCCGCGATGGGACTCGTCCGATCCCTAAGTAGTCTCGCGCAACTCCCGAGTGCTTGGCTAGAATCGCTGCGACCTTGGTCGCATCCATGACACTCCCACCACCTAGGGCAATCACCGCATCGGCATGAGATGCTCGAATTGCATCGCCGATTTCATCGACCTGCTCCAAAGCAGGCTCAGGTGCGACTTGATCATAAAGCCCACACAAAAGCCCAACGCTGCTTAGGCGATGCAATGTAGAATCGACGAGCCCGGCTTTGCGTACCCCTTGGTCGGTGACCAAGAAAACCCTTTTGTAGCCGCGTTCCTCGCAATATTCCGCGAGACGATCGAGTTGCCTTCTCCCAAAACAAATCCGTCTTGGAAGATGGTTCTGGTAACTTCCGATTTGAGCAACTCGATCCAACTCCATGACCGTTGCTACTTACCCGTTTGGGTTTTCTGGCCGGCCATCTCTGGTTCGTATTTGACTTCCGTCAGTTCAATCCCTTTGAATGGCAAAACGTCAGGAGTGATTTGCACGCCGGTTGAAACCTTCAAAGGAAATGGACCTCCGACATCGTAGGTCAGTTCGACAAAGCTGGCTGTCCAACCCGGTTGCTCTGGAGGAGGTGGTGCTACATAGCTTCCATCGGCGTCAGGTTTAAGAGTCGTGCTTTCAAAAGCCGGACCGATAGTCTTGAGCCTAAAATCGCGTGCAGTTGGGTTGTTAGCTCTCCAAAGGACCACCTCCTTTGGCTGAGTCTTAACAACGACGCGAATCGAGCCATTGTCCTCGAACTTCCAAGAATACTGTGGAGATTTCTTCCCCGAGGAGATCATGCTGTAAAATGCTGCGATCGATTGAACCGCATCGGTATTCTTGAGCCCATGATCGCCGTTGGGGACATACCACAACAGCTTGTCTCCCTGCAATTCGTCGTAGTAGAACTTGGACGAATCGGGCAAGAAGAATTGGTCGCCACTGGCGTTGACGATGTACTTGGGCATCGTCAATCGGTCACGGTAGTAGTAGGGATCGACGATCTCATAAAGCTTTTGCATCCGTGGGTGATCAAATCTCTGCAGGATCTTGTGTTGGTAATAGTTGCCGATGGCTTCGGCCCAAAACCCATAAGCTTCTGCATGGTTTTGAAGCGAGGATCTTGCGTTGGCCACATCGATCACAATCGGCACGATGGCTTCGATGCGATTATCAGCCGCACCGGCCATCCAAGTCGTCCAGCCCCGCTTGGATCCACCCCCGACGATAAACTTGTTTACCTTACGCTTCCCCCCCGCTTCGCTTGCCGAGAACTCCGTGATGCAGTCCATTGCCCGCACTACGCTTTTGACCATCGGCAAACGTGGCAACCAAGTCGGATCGCCAGTCTCAAGAAACTGAGCCCACGAGTATCCGATCAGGTCATCCTCGACCCGAGGAGTGCCGTCGTTGTGGAAAACCAAAGGTTGATTGGGAATGTTTTTTAGTTCGGCTACTACGCCACCAGTCGAAGCCGCAATCGCACCAGTGATCGCATCGGGACCTTTGGGTTGGGGACTCGTGTGACTTCCGCCTCCGATCATCAAGAAGACCCGATCCGTGGTGATCTTGGCTGGCACGGTCACAACCAGCCAATGCTCCCAGAGAGGCCGATCGACCTCCTGCTCGGTTCGCCAACGTTGCGATGTCAACCGGATCACGTGCGTTGTTAGCCCCCCGGATTGAATCGTCTCGGCAACATTCCAAGCATACGCCGAGTCGGGCTTTGCGACGTAGTTGTCCAGCGGCGTTAACTTACTACCAGCAGGTGGCTCGGCTTGAACTACTGAATGGCAAAGACTAAGACCGACCAGAGCAAGAAGAGACCAAGCAAGAGACCGTTTCATAGGAAATCCGTGGAATAAGTGGGAAGCACACAAGAATGATTGTGGCTAAAGGGAATAGGGTCGATGAGATACACCAAAGCAATCGCCGCTTTGGTGTATTCGCAATAATGAATTTTCGCCAAATGCAATTGTTACTTGCTCAGTTGCATCGGTGGTAATTCTTTGGTGGAAGAAGTAATATCCGCCTTGAGACCCGTTTCACCCTTCTTGGCATATTTACCACCTAGAAGATCCGGCCCTTGTTCACCAAGTCCCTGGAGTTTTTGGGCTGGAGTTGGTTGCACCGATGGATCTGGCCAAATCACGGTGATATCATACGAGCCAACCGGTGCGCCTACTCTGGCGCTGGTCGCAAGCGCAAACTTTCCTCCTTCATCGGTAGTCGCAGCAGGAATGAGTTTCTGCTCCTTGTCTGTCGGATGGAAGATCACCGTCGCGCCATTGGCTGGCTTTCCATCCACCGTAATGCTACCAGTTACAGGAACCAAAGACGGGCCGCCTTTTCCGCAACCCAAGAAGCTTGAGGTGAAAACAACCAGCAGCGTAAGGACAATAGATGACGAAGTTTTGCAAGCAGTCATTAGCGACTCCTAAATGAAAGGAAAAGGAACATGAACCTTGCATTAAGATACCAAAAAAACAGATGCAAGTTAGGTTCTCCCCCACCAATCATCCAAGCTTCGACGTCCCCCTGGCATGGATCCCTGAGTCCATACGACTTGCGATTTGCCTAGTAATTTGGCTTTGAAAGTTCCTTAGGGAGTGAAACTCCACGAATTGCTTGGCATTTTGGCCTGGGGAATAAGCCTCCGAGAGCCCAAGAATCTCCGCGATTTTGCCGGCGAAAACAGATGGATTTCGCGTCTCGCAAGTCCAACCCAAGCCGTAGCGTTGCGTCACGTCTTCCATCCAACCGATGCGATTGGCAAGTACCGGAACCCCCACTGCAGCAGCCCTTATGAGGATGCTGGCCGAGTAGCGGTGCGAAGGATACGGGGTGGTAATGAGGTTCGAGGCGATGCATGCGGCCCACATCTCATCGACATCTAAATGTCGATCGATGACAACGACCCGCTGGCTCTCGACCAATCTGCGGTAACGACCGGCAAGCAATGAGCGAGCCTCCGTCGAATTCTTGCCTGCAAGAAGCACCCTAACTTGCGAATCAGCATCCACGTCGAGTCGTTCGGCTGCCCTGAGCAAATCCTCGACCCCCTTGCGCTGGTCGATCAGCCCCAAAAGCGAAACATACTTGGCACTCGGGTCAAGCCCCAATAGATTGCAGGCATCTGACCGACTCATCAAAACAGGCGGATCGATTGGGTCGGGTAGCAAATGGGCGATTTGCCTAAGTCGAGAACTGTGAGCACGCATCACATCGATCGCATGAGGCACGATATGATGAACCCTCGTCCAGGGGCCGCTGGCGAGCAATTGCAAGGCCAACTGCTCCTTAGCCCTCGATGCAAAATCGCCATGCTTGTAAGCATATTTCCCAAACAGCAGTACGATTTCTGACTCGATTTGATTCTTTTGCAGATACCGAGATACTGGGTTCGGTAACCCTAACGCGTGCGCAAGTGGATTTCCGAATGGGACATAGAAATGATCGGGCCTCGATGACTTCAATCCGTCGAGAATCGTTCTTAACGAACTGAACAGACCCGCTAGACCATTGACTCTTATGCGACCGGATTTGCTTGAATTGGAAAAAAGATCGGAAGCCAGAAGATCATAGGAACCTTGCATACACCCAAGATGTTTTGCAAACTCCTCCGACTCAGTCGCTTGACGACTCGTCAGTAACGCAACCTCAACCCCCAAGGGCAAGAGAGCTTGGATCATGTGCCGAACATACACCAAGTTATGACCGGCGAATTGCGGTTCGAAAATCAGCGCTCGCATCCGAAAGCACTCAGAGAGCCGTGGTAAAAGGGGAAAGCAATCCCTCCGAAGATGACAAAATTACTCCCCCACGGATAGAGCAATCCATTGTTGATCGGCAAAAATGAGGGCCAAAACAGCCGAAACGATTGAGGACAATCGTTTTACATTAGGAACCAATGTTGAACGGCTGTCCTCAGCCG
>JBJSXX010000120.1:0-12576 GCA_046086605.1 Pirellula sp.
TCACACTCTGACGCTGGTCCATAGGCTATCGCCTTTGAGTAACAAAGCAATTGCTGGTGACGTTATGGTATACTTGTCGAGTTCCTGAGCTATCCAAATAAAAAGAGTTATCCTCGCATCCTCGCCTTTAATTAGCATCAAGAAGATTCTTGTTTTGTCTTTCATTGCAACTTTGGTTGTCCCGGCTCCCGAGAACCATTCTTGGCCATAGTAATTTCCGAAAAAACGTTTTAATCGAGCCTCTCTTGTCTTGTAACGATCGGCACATACTCTTTCTCCAACCCCACGGACGGTTGAACAATCAAAGCCGGATCGACATCAGCCAAAGAACCTCGAGTCGGCGGTGGTAAACCGTGTATCTCGCCACCAACACAGCCCGACCTCAATGTCTCAGTAATGGTTCTCGGGAGCCGGGACAACCAAAATCGCAATGAAAAACAAAACAAAAATCTTCTTGATGCTAATTAGGGGCGAGGATACGAGGATAACTCTTTTTAATTGGATAGCACAGGAGCTTGATAAGTATACCACAAGGTCACCAGCAATTGCTTTGTTACTCAAAGGCGATAGCCTATGGACCAGCTTCAGAGTGTCAAATCAACCCGATCGAAATTGTTCTCAATGCTAACTCTCCAACTCAAAAGTCGAACTTGCGCGATCCTAGTGCTGTTCGGACTTCTATCTCTAGCGGTCGACAGAACCGAGGCTCAGGAAACATCTGCTTTCCCTAAGCCCGATTCGATCAAAGGCCTCCAAGTTCAAATGGTCGATGATGCAATCAAACTCGGTGTCCGCCACGCCGCGATCAATTTCGCCCTCAATGGAATGTTCGCAGAAAAAGATCATCCTAGTTCAGCGAAATGGGAAAGCAACGGCAAGACCTATTACTTCTCGACGACATATCTGGCTCACATAGACCACCAAGTCAAAACGCTATCCGACGCCGGGTTAGTCGTCTACTTGATCATTTTGGCAATGCCCACCGGCAACCCCTCGATCGATGCTCTGGTGATACATCCACAAGCACAGAAGGATCGCAGTTACACCGTAGCCTCAAGCAATGTTCAATCTCAAGATGCAAGAGATTGGCTTCGCGCTGCGAGCGAGTTCTTAGCTGCTCGTTATTCGGGTATCGAAACCCCTTACGGGCGAGTCTGGGGTTGGATTATCGGAAACGAAGTCAACTCGCACCATATGTGGCACTACCGTGGCCCAAGCACCCTCGATGACCTAGTCGACGAGTACGAGACGATCGTCCGTATCTGGAACCAATCTATTCGAAAGTCGTCGAACCAAGCGCGCGTCTATCTTTCGCTAGATCATCATTGGAGCCAAGCCCACACACCCAAGGAACCTTCGAAATCCGTACCCGGCAAAGACCTCATCAATGCTTTTGCAAAACTCGCCAAGCAACGCGGTGATTTCGATTGGAATCTAGCCTATCACCCTTACCATTCAAATCTGTTTCGAGTCGACCTGTGGGCTGACCCACAAGCCCCCCTGCGCGATGATACCCCAAAGATCACCTTTAAGAACCTAGAGATCCTTTGCAAATACATGCAAACCCCTGAACTGCTCTACAACAACCAGCCCCGCAGTATCATCCTCAGTGAACAAGGCTTCCACAGCAATCAAAAACCCGAGAGCGAACTGCAACAAGCCGCCGCCTACGCCTACGCCTGGGAAAAATGCCAGCGACTCCCCTTGATCGAGGCATTTATTTATCACCGTCATGTCGACCATTCCCAAGAAGGTGGACTCAGGCTTGGACTCTGGCGAAACATTCCCGGAAGCATCGCTGATCCAGAGAGTCCCAAGCCGATCTACAATCTGTTCCTCAAGGCTGGAACCCCACAATGGCGACCAGCAGCCGATGAGCTACTGCCGATCACCGGCCTGGGCTCCTGGGATCAAGTTATGACTGAGAAATAAATCGATACTTCTCAAAGGTACATGTTTTCCTGCGACTATTCGCTCATTGGATTACCTAAGCAGATTCGAAAACCATCTCGCGAGTCGGAATAATGAGGGCCTGCTAGTCCAAGCCTTACGGCGCACCTTGCATTACCAGGCACATCAAAGTAGTTACCACCTCGGCATACAGGACGATAGTTCTCTTTGGTCAAGTGCAATTCTTCATGTCCTCCATTTGCATCAAAGTGATCCAAGACGACCTCCCAAACTCCACCGCACATGTCGGCCAGTCCAAACCCATTTCGGCCTCGTGAACCGTAATGGTCTACAGGTGAAACAAATGCATAACCGTCACTCCAAGGCGCACTAGCCAACGGCCATTTTTGATCGCGATCGGGAAGGAAATCGACTGCGGATATATTGAAGCGACCTTGGCCCTCGGCAAGTTCATTGCCCCACCAGAAGTAGAGACTCTCTTTGCTACCACCACGGCAGGCATACTCCCATTCAACCTCCTTGGGGAGTCGGTAGACTAGCCCCTCCGGAAGTCGTCCAGCAGATCTTTCATGTTGAGTTAGCCACATCGCAAAGGCTTTCGCATCTGTCCAACTGACACAAACGACCGGAAAGTCATCTCGAAGAGGAAATTGAAAGTTCGGGTCTCGCCAACTCTTGCCTGGCATCGGTTCCCACGGATGAGTGACCTGGGTGCTCAAGTTGTACCGAGTCCATGCGGGATTAAAGCATTGCGTTTTGCCATCCGGTTTCTCTGCATCGGTGACATAGCCGGTTTCTTCGATGAAGCGTCGAAATTGCCCGACAGTCACTTCCGTGCGTCCCATATAAAAGCCTTGTGAGACCTTCATGGCACGAGGCTCTTTGCCCTCGTAAGATTCTCGTTCCGTACCCGCTTGCGCCCCGCCTTCGATGCCTGTGGCCCATTTCTTTTCCTCGGGCGTACTCCCCATCCTGAACTCTCCAGGCGGGATGTAGAGGACTTCGAGCGTTACTCCCCCACCGAGTTCGACCCGACGAGTATCACCTGGTTTGGGTCCTTCCTCGATGGCCAAGCCATCGAGCCCAATCGCAAAAGCAAACAACATGGCGAGGATATTTTTTCTCATGCTCGGCTCCTTGTCCAAAGAATTGTGATTGCTCCAAAGGATACCAAATTTCGTAGCCTTTCGTGTCGCGGAAGTCTAGAATGACGCACGGTCTGTTTTCGTTCCACTCACTTAAGGTCTCAGAGGATGAGCAGCGCAGAGATCCCGGATTACGTCTCGGTCGACGACTATCGGCTGCGACTTGCCGATGCAAGATATCTATCGAGGTGTAGAGTTTACTGACACCTGCGTTCAAGAACCAGATCCGCAATACGAACAACTGTTAAATTCGGTTTTTGAGGATTGCCAGTAGCGTATACTTTTAGCCACATTAATTCCAGAAAAGTCTAATAATTGGCTAGATGAACACACAGTTCAAAATCGCATGATTCTTTCTCCTCGAACACGATCACGGTGGATTCCGATGCACGAACACAAATCGACTTTCTCGCCCAAGCGGCGGAGCTTCTTAATCACCACAAGCGCGATTGCTGCGAGCATTCTCGCGACAAGTGCCAAAGGCTACTCTCGTATCCTTGGTGCGAATGATCGGCTCGATATCGGAGCGATTGGAGTTGGTGGACGAGGAGCCGGAGACTTGGACGCCGTCAGCTCAGAGAACATCGTTGCTCTTTGCGATGCACAGACCAATACCCTCGATGGAGCCGCGAGTCGTTTCCCCAATGCTAAAAAGTATTTCGACTACCGAGAGCTACTCGAGCAGACCAAACTCGATGCGGTCGTGATCGGAACACCCGATCATCATCATGCACCGGCAACCGTACGCGCACTTCGACGCGGACTGCATGTGTACTGCGAAAAACCGCTGACACATACGGTGCAGGAAGCTCGATTGGTTGCGGCCCTGAGCAAAGAAAAAGGGGTTGCCACGCAAATGGGTACTCAAAATCATGAGCACCCTGGCTACCTGCGTTTGGTCGAGATGTTGCAAAGCAATACTATCGGCGCGGTACGACAAGTCCACGTGATCACCGATCGACCTGGTAAGTGGTGGCCTCAAGGAGTCGCGCTACCTACCGATAAGCCGCCAGTTCCAGAGAACCTCAAGTGGGATCTGTGGCTTGGACCTGCCCCAGAGCGAGATTACCACAGCGCATTTGTCCCCTTCCGCTGGAGAGGGTGGTGGGACTATGGCTGCGGTGCAGTCGGCGATATGGCAATCCACCTGATGGATCCGGCCTTCTGGGGTTTGAAACTTTCTGGTCCTGTGAACGTCTTATCCAAAGGCCCAGCGCCAGACGCTCACTGCGCTCCGAAGTGGATGCATACTCGATTTGAGTTTGGCCAGCGTGGCGACTTGCCACCGGTCGAAGTCCATTGGTACGAAGGAGAGACAGCGCCAAAGGGTACCATCGCCCAAGAGTTGCCGATGAATGGCTCACTGTTTATCGGTGACAAAGGCAAGATCGCTATTGCCCACGATGGGATGCCAAAGGTCATTCCCAACGAACCCTCTGGCGAACTCAAGGCTCCCGAACCTTATTTGCCTGCCTCTCCTGGGCACCATCGTCAATGGATCGACGCCGCCAAAGGAAACGGAAAGGCAAGTAGTTCGTTTGATTACGCAGGTGCATTTACCGAAGTGGTTTTGCTCGGCAATGTCGCTTACCGAACCGGTCTAGCAATCACATACGATCCATCGAAGGGTCGCATCACCAAGGCCCAGACGACTCAGGCAACCCCGGCTACGATCGCCAATCGAGGAATCGAAGCCGCCAATGAGCTTCTGAGCAAACCGTATCGCAAAGGCTGGGAGTTAAGCTAGTTATATGCCTGATTCAAATCACGGGTTCACAGCCGAAGCGATCTTGGCCGAGCTCGAATCGCTCGGTTCCGAAAGTTACAAACGCGTGCTCCTAAAGCATGGGGTTTCCGAGCCTTGTTACGGCACAAAGATCTCGGATATGCAGAAGATCGTCAAGCGTGTCAAAAAGGACTATCGACTCGCCTTGGAGTTGTACGACTCGGGCATTTACGACGCGATGTATCTTGCAGGTTTGATCGCTGATGATGCCAAGATGACCAAGAAGGATCTCAAGGGCTGGTTGTCCAAAGCCAAATGCAGAATGCTCTGGAGTTGGACCGTGCCTTGGGTGGCCGCTGGGAGCCCGCATGGATGGGGCTTAGCAATCGAATGGATTGAATCTAAAAAACACGGCGTTGCGGTGGCCGGATGGGCAACACTCGGTTCAATTGTTTCTGTCAAAGCAGATACTGAATTGGATTTGAAGCTGCTCGAAAAACTTATCGATCGGATCGCTTCAAAGATTCATGACGAGCCTGATCTAGTGCGTTATCAGATGAATGCATTTTTGATCTCGCTGGGAAGCTACGTTGCTCCGCTGACATCGAAGGTGCTCGAGGCTGCCAAGAAGATCGGGAAGGTAACGGCCGATTTGGGTGATAACGACTGCAAGGTGCCCGACGTCAGCCAGTACATCGTTGAAAAAGTACAAGCCAAGGGGCTCGTGGGCAAGAAGCGAAAGACAGCCAAGTGCTAAAATCGAACGTCGCATCGGTGATCCTGCTGGCATCGCATGCTGAGAACCACTAATTCATTGAGAGCCGACAAGATCTGTATTCAGCTCATGAGTTGAATGGTTTCCTGCTAATGAAGAATTGCGATAAGGCTTGGCCGGTCGGTGTTTGTAGTTTCGAGATTTCTTCAGGAGCACCGACCCCTACGATTTGTCCTCCATGCGAGCCGCCTTCTGGCCCCAAGTCGATAATCCAATCGCAGCATGATATCAAATCGAGCTGATGTTCGACGACGATGACCGTATTGCCTTTATCGACTAAACCCATAAGCAAATGCACAACGCGTTCGATGTCTGCTAGATGCAAACCCGTGGTCGGTTCATCCAGAATATAGACCGTAGATCCATTGGATTTTTTTTGTAACTCGGTGGCTAATTTGATCCGCTGGGCTTCCCCTCCACTGAGCGTTGTGGATCTCTGCCCCAAAGTCAGATATCCAAGTCCGACGGCTTGAAGACATCGCAGCGCGTTTTGGAGATCCGTGAAGCTTTCAAAGAAATCGGCAGCTTGATCGATCGTCATCTCTAAAACATCGGCGATACTGCGATCCCTGTATTTGACAGCCAAGGTTGAGCGATTGAATCGCTTGCCTGAGCAATCAGAGCAAGGAACATCGACTTGTTCGAGGAAGCTCATTTCTAACTTGACGCGACCGGCTCCGGCGCACGTCTCGCAGCGTCCCTCCCCAGAGTTGAAACTGAAACGATTGGCTTGATACCCACGAGTCTTGGAATCGCGACAGGCCGCAAAGACTTTGCGTACAGCATCCCAGAGCCCACAATAGGTTGCAGGAGTACTGCGGGGTGTGCGACCGATCGGAGACTGGTCGATCTCGATAAGTCGTTCAAGCTTGTCGGCTCCTTGAATACTTCTCCAGTGCTCTCCAGATCGTTTTGAATCGACTAGCCACGAGGTTAATGCCGGAGCGAGCGTATCGTGGATGAGCGTGCTTTTGCCACTACCGCTGACCCCGCTAATTGCGATCAATCTCCCCAAGGGGAATTCGATGTCCAACTCCTTGAGATTGTTCTTGGTCACACCCTGAATTCGCAGCATCGGATGTTTCTTGTCTACCGATCTGCGCTCAGTCCGGTGAATCGTGTAGTCTTCACGAAGGTACTTACCGGTAAGCGACTCAGGACAGGCCAGGATTTGATCAAGGCTTCCTTGGGCAACGACTTGGCCACCCTGGGTTCCGGCACCTGGCCCCATATCGACAACCATGCTGGCTGCCCGCATCATCGACTCATCGTGCTCGACCACGACGACGCTGTTGCCTTTAGCCTTGAGTGACTCAAGAATCGCTATCAATCGCTGGGTATCGCGAGCATGGAGTCCGATCGAAGGTTCATCTAGGACGTAACAGACACCCGTTAGGCCTGTACCGACACTAGTGGCCAATCGGACGCGTTGGAGTTCACCACCGCTGAGAGTTTGACCAGGCCGATCCAGCGAGAGGTATCCCAGGCCTACTTGGTCTAAGTAGTTCAATCGAGGAAGGATTTCTTGCAAAATAGGCTGGGCGATTCTAAGGCGTTCTTGATCCAGTTCGAGTTGTGATAACCATGTTCGAAGCGTCTGGATCGACATAGCGGTGATTTGAGCGACCGAAAGTCCAGCGAGGTGGATCGCGAGCGATTCAGGTTTGAGCCGAGTTCCTTGGCATGCAGGACAGGTCTTGTTGTTTTCTCCTAGTGTTCCGTAACCTTCGCATTTGGGGCACGCTCCATAGGCGCTGTTGAAGCTAAACGTTCGAGGCTCGATCTCTGGCAAACTGATACCACACTTGATGCAGGCAAAGCGGGTCGAATAGAGGTGCTCGCCTTGGTCGCTCAGAGTGCGGATCAATCCGGATGTCAGTCGCAGTCCATCGAGAGTGGCTTTCTCGACTCGATCGCGACTCTCTTGGCGGACGATGATGCGGTCGACGACGGCTTCGATGGTGTGTTCTTTACGAACTGCGAGTTTTGGGACTTCATCGAGTTCGTAGAGTTGTCCATCGACGCGAACTTTGAGCAGTCCTGCTTTTTCTATTTTGCTCAACACATCCGCATGAGCACCTTTACGGTCCAAGACCATCGGTGCCATGATGGTCAGCTTGGTTCCTTCGGGAGCTTTCAGGATCGCCTCGACAATCGCCTCGGAGGATTGTCGCAGGATCGGTTGCTGGCATTGATAGCAAGAGGGGATCGCCACGCGAGCCATCAAGAGTCGAAGATAGTCGTAGATTTCCGTGATGGTGCCGACAGTGCTTCGAGGGCTATGAACGCCCTGCGACTGATCGATACTCAAGCATGGTTGTAGGCCGCGAACCGAATCGAGTTTCGGCCGTTCCATCTGGTCTAGGAACTGGCGAGTGTAAGTCGATAGGCTCTGTAGATATTGACGCTGGCTTTCGGCAAACAGAGTATCAAAGGCCAGAGAGCTTTTACCGCTGCCGCTTACACCCGTAAAGACGATCAGTTCTCCTCGAGGCAGATCGATGTCGATACGTTTAAGGTTGTGCGTTGCCGCACCGCGAATCTGCATCGAAGGGTTATTCGCGGTCTGGTGTTTCGCGGACTGAGTCATTGCGGATTGGGGTGTCCCCTGGCTGATCCTTGAAGTAGTGCGCGTTGTATCCGAGTTCGGTGAGTTTCTTTTGAAGGGCTTCTTTGGCATGCTCTTCGCCATGAACGAGGCGAATCTCCTTCGGTGGCTTGGGGATACCTTGAACGAATTGAATCAGATCCAATTGATCCGCGTGGGCGGAGTATCCACTGAGTGTATGTGTTTTGGCTCGAACCGGATATTCTTTCTGATCGATTCTCACCGAACACTTTCCTTCCTGGCAATCTTGAATCGCCCGTCCGGTGGTGCCGACAGCTTGGTATCCGACAAAAACGACATCGGTATTTGGCCGATGAAGAAAAGCTCGCAGATAGTCCATGATTCGCCCGCCTGCACACATGCCGCTGCCAGCGATGATGATCGCTGGTTTCCCGGAGCGTTTAAGGTATTCGATGTTTCCTGCAGACTCGCCTCCCCGATCGATTTCGATCAGGTTGTTAAAGACAAACGGCTGGCTATCGACGGTGAGAATCTCGCGGGCCTCTTGGCCCCAGTAGGGTTCCATCTGCTCGTAGATGTCGGTCAATTTGATAGCCAGAGGAGAATCGACGATGATGTCGTAGGCGCTGAGTGCTGAGTGGCCATGCTTCTTGCCGATCCCTTCGATGATCTGATTCAATTCATAGAGCAATTCCTGCGTTCGCCCGAGACTAAAAGCAGGGATCAGGGTCACACCGCGATTCTCAAGGGTGTCGAGCAAGATCGTTTCGAGACGTTGCATGCGATTCTCACGGCCTTCGTGGATGCGGTCTCCATAGGTACTCTCCATAATCAGGATATCGGCGCGTTCGGGAGATACCGGCGGATTGAGGATCGGTGTGCACCTCGAGCCCAAATCACCACTGAAGCAGACCCATGACTCTTTGTTCTTAACCTCGATGACTGCTGCACCCAGAATATGGCCTGCGGTCGAGAATCTAAACTCAGCGTTACCGGGTATGCTCTGCCACTTGCCATAAGAAACCGGATGAATCAGTTCAGTGATCGATTTGAGTAGGTTGGCTACGACTTTCTTATTTCGTGTGATCCCCAAACGGATGGCATCTTCGAGCATCACCGGTAGGAACTTGGCCGTCGGAGGAGTGCAGTAGATAGGTTTGTGAAACCCGGCCTCGATCAAGTATGGGATTCGTCCGATGTGATCGATATGGACGTGGGTTAGGAGTAAAGCGGCGATGCCATCGAGGGGGAAATCGATTTCCGGGGATGGACGCCGCCGAGCATCGGCACCTTGAAAAGACCCGCAATCGATGAGGATCGACTCCGAGGAATTTAAATGGAGTTGGTGGCACGAGCCGGTGACGCCTAGATAGCCGCCGTGATGAACGATTTCCATGGGTAGAGGAATCCCTTGCGTTGAATCGAATTGCTGTTCTACCCCTCAGTATACCAGCCGAGCGAACCTAGACGGCATCGGGGTAGTTTTCCTTACGCTTTCGGCGTCTGTCTTGCCAAAGCTCCCAAACGATAGGCAAAACGCTTACGAGAATGATGCCGATGGTAACGAGGAAAAAGTTTTCTTGTATCCATTGAACTTTGGCTAGGAAGTATCCTGCGAAGAGGAAAATGCTGACCCATGCAAAGCCTCCGACAATGTTGTAAAGCCAAAACTTAAAGAAGTTCATTTTGCCAATCCCTGCTACGAAGGGGGCAAAGGTTCGAACGATCGGGACAAAGCGTGCGAGGATGATCGTTTTTGGGCCGTAACGATCGTAAAACCGCTGGGCTCGATCCAAATGCTCTCGATGAAACCATTTCGAAGTATCGCTCCGGAAGACCTTAGGCCCAGTTTTGAATCCAATCCAATAATTGACCGCATCGCCCAAAATCGCAGCTGCCGTCAATAGTGGCCAAAGTACCCAAATGCTCATTGGGCTACCATCGATCGCGCAGAGCGACCCGGCGGCAAACAGCAGCGAATCACCTGGCAAAAATGGGAGGACGACCAAGCCGGTTTCGCAGAAAACGATCAGGAACAGGATTGTGTAAAGCCACGGGGCACCGACAGCCTCCATCAATTCTCGAAGGTGTTTATCGACGTGCAAAATCCAGTCGATCCACTGTCGCATGCTCAGTTACTCGCGGAGAAATATGGGGGGGAGTGGCATTCGGTTAAGATAGAAAGGATCCTGATCGCAACAGACCCTTGGGCATGCTTATCGACCTAAACCCTTACAGGCAGGCATTTTAGTCCGCTTGGCCAGTCGGAGTAACCCTCGATTTGGTCTTTTCCTAAATCTGGACTTCTGTAAACTCTCCAATCGTCAATTACTAGGAAATGTGGCACATTTTCGTTTTCTTTGGGTGAATTAAAGACTATGGACCTATCCAAACTACGCAACATTGGGATCAGCGCACACATCGACTCGGGCAAAACCACCCTCAGCGAACGCATTCTGTTTTACGCCGGACGCATTCACAAGATCGAAGAGGTCAAGGGTGATGGCGACGGAGCGACCATGGATTACATGGAATTGGAAAAGGAGCGGGGCATTACGATCACCTCGGCTGCCACCCAATTGCAATGGAAAGATAACATCATCAATTTGATCGACACCCCGGGCCACGTCGACTTTACGATTGAAGTCGAACGCTCGCTGCGCGTTCTCGACGGTGCCGTCTTGGTTCTCTGCTCCGTGGGTGGTGTTCAAAGCCAGTCGCTAACGGTCGATCGCCAGATGCGTCGCTACGGTGTGCCTCGCTTGGCGTTCGTCAACAAGATGGATCGAACCGGTGCAGATGCCTACCGCGTCTCCCAACAAGTTCGCGACAAACTCAACGCCAACGCCATCATGATGCAAATACCCATCGGTGCGGGGGAAACCTTTGAAGGCGTGATCGATCTGATCACCATGAAAGCCTTCTTCTTTGATGGCAAGGACGGTGAAGATGTTCGCGAGGAAGAGATTCCCGCAGATTACGTGGCCAAGGCCAGGGAAATGCGTCAAAAGATGCTCGACGGCCTTTCGGACTTCAACGAACAACTCATGGAATTGCTCTTCAACGAACAAGAGGTTCCAACTGAGCTGATTTATCAGGCTTGCAAAGACGCCACGCAAGCTCGCAAAATCACTCCCGTTTTCTGCGGCTCAGCTTTTAAGAACAAAGGCGTCCAACTGCTGCTAGATGCCGTCTTGCGATACCTGCCCAGCCCCCTTGAGCGATCTATCTCGGCCCGTAAATTCGGCAACGAAGAAGAGAAGATGGCTCTGGTTCCAGAACCCGATAAGCCTTTCGTCGGCATGGCCTTTAAGATCGTCGAAGATCCGTTTGGTCAGTTGACCTTCATGCGAATTTATCAAGGGAAAATCGCTAAAGGCGAGATGTATGTCAACCAGCGGACTAGCAAAAAAGAACGCTTCAGCCGCATCGTTCGCATGCACGCCGATAAGCGAGAAGAAATCGATATTGCCGAAGCCGGTGACATCGTTGCAATCATGGGTATCGATTGTGCTAGCGGTGAAACATACAGCAATGACCGCGAGTTCTGTAGCCTCGAAAGCATGTACGTTCCCGAGCCGGTCATCAAAGTCGCTGTCACTCCAGCCAGCCGCGCCGATGCCGATAAGATGAGCAAGGCCCTGAACCGCTTCCGCAAAGAAGATCCGACCTTCCAAGTCTACAACGACGAAGAAACCAGCGAAACGATCATCTGCGGGATGGGTGAATTGCACTTGGATATCTATGTTGAACGAATGCGCCGAGAGTACAAGGTCGAAGTCAACGTCGGTGCACCAAAAGTGAGCTACCGAGAAACTCCCGGCGAAGCCAGAGAGTTCAACTACAAACACAAAAAGCAAACCGGTGGTTCAGGTCAGTTCGCCCACATCGTCGGCAAGCTTTCTCCGATGGATCCCGAAGGGGAAAAGACCTTCGAGTTCGAAGACCATGTCACCGGTGGTCGTATTCCAAAGCAATTCATTCCGCCGGTCGAAAAAGGCTTCAAAGACTCGATGTTCAAAGGCCCCTTGGCTGAGTTTCCAGTCGTGGGTGTTAAGATCGATCTCGAGGACGGTAGCTACCACGACGTCGACTCCAGCGAGCGAGCCTTCTATATCGCCGCCTGCGACTGCTTCCGCGAAACCTTGAGAGCCGCTAACCCAATGCTCCTTGAGCCGATCATGAAGTGCGACATCGAGTGCCCTGAGAACGATCAAGGTTCGGTCGTAGGTGACATCATCTCCCGTCGGGGATTGGTCAATAATACCGATGCCCGCGACGGTATCTCGTACATCACCGCTGAAGTCCCCCTGGCAAATACCTTCGGCTATGCCACGGATCTTCGCAGCATGACCAAGGGTCAAGGAACCTTCGCTATGGAACTGGCCCGCTATTCCGCCGTGCCACGCAGTCTCCAAGACGACATTATCAACGAACGCAAGAAGCAACT
>JBJSXX010000121.1:0-22758 GCA_046086605.1 Pirellula sp.
GATCAACCTTAACAAACTTACCGGGAATAGCGATCGTTCCGCCTTTGGCGACCAACACCAATCCATAGGGATTCGGTAAGTACTCTCGTAATCATTGGCATTTGCAATGAAGCCTTTGGCGAACAGAACTTCTCCACCAAAACTTTCACGAGAACATCTGCGAATCGGCTCGCTCGCGTTATTGCTGGCCGGATCGATCGCCGGCTGCCAAACACCTGCTTGGTGGGCTTATCGAAGCATGGATTGCGTGCCCAAGACGGCCGACAACGTCGCTACGCAATACCTGCAAACATGCGGCGAGGTTCCAACCGCAAACAGCCCGACACTCGCATCGAGCGATCCGCTGAAACTACCACCTGAATTGCCTGGAACCCAAACACCCGATCTTATTGCTCCCCTGCGAGACAAGCTTGAACCTCAAGCTTATCAAGAGGAACTCAAGCGCCTCTATCCGGAACCCTCGACGATCCAGAGCAACGCCATAGCCATGCCCGACCCTGCCGGGGGAGTCTCTGCGCTAGAGTCACTCCACGAATTGGCTAGACAGAATCACCCAGGCCTTAAAGCAGCGGTAGCCAACGTCGAGGTCGCCCGCGGGTTGATGATCCAAGCGGGTCTGCCGCCGAATCCATCTGTGGGTTACCAGGCCGATACCGTTCGCACCCTGAACACACCCGGGTACCATGGTGCGTATTTGCAGCAAACGGTTGTCACGGCCCAAAAGTTAGGACTCGCGGCCGAAGCCGCCGCGGTTGACTACGCCAACGCCATGGTCGAACAGCGTAAGGCTTGGGTTACGGTCATGACCGAGATCCGCAGAGCGTATTTTGATGTGCTTGCTGCAAGGCAGCGCATGGTACTTGCAAGTGCCTTCTTTGATTTGACCCATCGAGCTTATGAAGCGCAGATTCAACTCGTTACGGCTGGCGAAGCAGCACCGTATGAGCCGTTGCAACTGCGTGTGATACTGACACAAGCTCGAGCATCGGTGATCAAATCCCAGCAGGAATCGATCGCGGCTTGGAGGCGATTAGGAGCCGCCGTGGGTTGTCCTGATCTGCAAGCCACACCGATCGATGGTCGAATCGATTGCAGTGTTCCTGCGATCCAATACGAAGAAGCCTTGGCTCGGATGAACGCCGTTCATACCGATCTTGAAATGGCTGAGAATGCTGTCCGGAAACAACAAACACTCGTGGAATTGGCTGATCGACAAGTGATCCCTGATGTGAACGTCGGGTTTGTACTACAGCGCGATTACACCTTTGAACCCGGCACGACGACTTACAATCTGATGCTCGGAGGTGATTTGCCGGTTCTGAACCGCAATCAGGGCAATCGGATTGCTCGAAGGGCCGAAGCTGTCAGGGCCAGCCAACAAGTCCAAAACACACGAAACACCCTTACAGCATCCCTTGCTAATGCGTTTGGCAAGTACGAGGCCAGTCGGCAATTGGCCGAATCGTTCCAATCCGAAGCGCTGCGAGATCAAGTTCGTGCATACCGAGGAGTCTACCAACGCTACCTCGCCGATCCTGCGAGCGTCAGCTTCAACGATGTGATCGTGGCTCAGCAAACCGTCGCCCAAGTGCTCAACCAATACCTTGATATTCTGCAATCGCAATGGCAGAGTTTGGTTGATATCGGTGAGTTGCTGCAAGTGGACGACTTGATGGAACTGGGCCCGTTGTCTCAGGTCGCCACTGTCCCTGATGTCACTGAGTAGTAATCTCGATACCAAGCGACAAACTTAGCAATCCCATCCTCGATCTTCGTTTTCGGCCTGAAACCAACGGCTTGGGTAAGCGAATCGACATCGGCGTAAGTTGATAAAACATCCCCAGGTTGCATAGGCAAGTACTTCAGATTGGCTTTCTTACCGATGGTTCTTTCGAGCACTTCGATAAAGTAAGACAATTCGGTCGGTTGATTGTTACCGATGTTGTAGATGCGATAGGGAGCTGAGCTGGTTGAAGGATCGGGATTTGCGTGATCCCAATTTGGATCGGGCTCAGGGATTTTATCCATCAAAGGAATCATCGCATCGACAATGTCATCGACATACGTGAAGTCTCTTTTCATTTTGCCATGATTGTAGACTTCCAATGGCTGTCCTTCAAAAATGGCTTTGGTGAATTTGAACAACGCCATATCGGGTCGGCCCCATGGCCCATAGACCGTAAAGAAACGCAGGCCGGTACAAGGTAGCTTGTACAGATGTGCGTAGCAATGAGCGAACATCTCATTGGATTTTTTGGTCGCCGCATAGAGGCTCACCGGGTGATTTGTCGAATGAGACGTCGAAAACGGTTGCTGACTATTTAGCCCATAAACGCTTGAGCTGCTCGCAAAGATCAGATGTTCGATGTTGTGATGACGACATCCTTCGAGGATCGTCATCGTGCCATCGATGTTCGATTTGGTGTAAGCGTAGGGGTTTTCAAGTGAGTATCGAACGCCCGCCTGAGCCGCTAGGTGGACGACCCGATCGAACCGATGGGATTGGAATAACCTCGATATGCCTTGTTGGTCTTCGAGGCCCATCTGATGGAATTCAAAGTTCGCATGCGACTGAAGAAGTTTAAGCCGGTTATGTTTGAGCTGCACATCATAATAGTCATTGATGCTATCGACGCTGACGACGCGGTGGCCTAAATCCAAGCATCGTTTGGCAAAGTGATAGCCGATGAAACCCGCTGTTCCGGTAACAAGAATCGTTTTCATGAAAACCTTCAGGAGGATAATTCGATCGAGGGTAACTTATTCCCCTGTGCCGCTTGCCACTTACCCAACAGTACACATCGGCTGATCCATGACTTCAATGTCGGAAGATTGTAAACCACACCTGTAAGAGTCCAAGGTGTTGCAGGTAAGAATTCACGCCAATTGGGCTGGTTCCAACACCATAAGATCTGCATGGATCGATTGTCCAAAGAACCCAAATCTTCAAGGAAGAGACTTGAATCAATCCATCGGATATCCGGTGAATCTGAACTCCAAACGATTCGATGGTCATTGCCGTGGTGTTTTTTCAAGTACGACATCGCGAGACGTCGTATCAGGGCTCGATGCATCGGCGAAATTCCTATGCACTCCCAGTGCTGCTCGAAGCGATCTGAACCGGCAATCGCCTTGGAAAAAATCTCTTCGATCCGATTCATTGGCTACCACCCTCTAGCGGTACGGATGCGGATACAGGTTCTGCCACAAGCACCGTGGAATCAGAACCTAGAGTCACTTTGGCCTGGCCGCACGCATGTGGAACAAGAGCCGACTGTCCCATACGCAGTTCGATCTGCCCATGAGCGGTTTCGAGCGTCGCTGTTCCTTGAGGTACGGCAATGACATTGCAAGTGGACAAATCAAGCTCGTAACTCTCGGGCTTACTCAATCGCATCAACCGAAATTTGTCGCACTGAACCAACGTCTCGATCCTATCAGCACCTATCGACTCAGTCCTGATCGGATCCACAGGCCCTCGGTCAAAGTCGATCACCTCTAATGCTTGCTCGATATGCAAGGGTCTTGAACTTCCTGATGCATCGACTCTGTCCCAGTCGTAGAGCCTGAAGGTGCAGTCGCTGGCTTGCTGAATTTCAGCAACAACAAGTCCTGCACCTAGAGCATGGATCGTACCGGCTGGAATAAAGATGCAATCTCCCGGTGATGGGGATAGGACGTGCAAACAATCCTGGGTCTTGCCCAAGCGAATGGCTTGCTCTAGATCCCTTCGCGACACTCCCTGCTTGAGTCCAGCATAGAGAAGTGAACCGGGTTGGGCATCGATGATGTACCAGGCTTCGGTCTTGCCCAGATCAGGCACTTTCATCTGGGATCCATAAGCATCATCAGGATGGACTTGGACGCTCAAAACGTTCTGGCAGTCAAGGTACTTAAGCAAAAGCGGGAACCGGGAAAAGTTGTGCTGGTTACCTAGGATCGCCGTGGGATGCTCTTGAACCAGTTGGCCGAGCGACCAGCCTTGCCAGGGCCCGGACTGGACGATCGACTGACCTTGAGGGTGGTCGACAATCTCCCAGCTTTCGGCCCATATACCCTCAGCAGGTAGGTTTTTCTGGAGTTTTGTGGCAAGGTTCCGTCCTCCCCAAAGGTACGACCGGAAAAGTGGCTCGAAGACTAAGGGAGGAAATGCCGGAAACATGGATTGCCAAATTGAGGGATTCAATCAAAGTTGGTTAGAATTCTAAACCGCATCGCAAAACATTCGATGCGTTTTTCGTATTGTAGTCGCGTTTTTCCGTAAGAGAGGGGATCCGCACCCGATGAAAGGTGACGATCTTTTTGAAAAGAGTTCGATGACGTTCGGCGAGCACCTCGAAGAACTCCGCATCGCACTTGTGAAATCCTCGATATGGCTCGCCCTGGGCATGGTCGTCGGTCTGCTCCTTGCAACCCGCGTGGTCTCCTACATGCAAGGCCCCCTGGAAAAGTCCCTGGAGAACTTCTACAAGAAGCAATCCATTCAAGAGATGTCCAAGTCCTCCGGGAGCGAAGTCTCCCCCGATTTGCAAGCTTGGATGAAGGCCAACAAGGTGGTTAGCCAATACGTTTGGATCGATCCTCGAAGGTTGGTTATGAAGGACTCTGAGCCATCGAGCCCAGAGGTTCAAGACATCCAAAAGCCGACGGCAGAGTATCTAGCAAACGCGGATTCAGATGGGTTGCCAGATCCCTCAAAGATGATGAAGGTTCGGATGTTTGTCGGCGTCAAAGCCAGCACCGAAGCACTGGGTTTGCAAGAACCGTTTATGATTTGGCTTAAAGCCGCATTTGTCGTTGCCGCAGTGGTTGGAAGCCCCGGAATCTTCTACCACCTCTGGCAGTTCGTCGCTGCGGGTTTGTATCCCCATGAGCGCAAGTACGTTTACTTTTTCTTACCAACAAGCTTGATCCTGTTTTGGTCAGGAGCTTTTTTAGCCTTCTTTGTGATCTTCCAACTGGTCATCGATTTCCTCTTAGATTTTAACGCAAGCATGGGCATCGGCGCGTCACCTCGACTCACCGACTACATGTCCTTTGCCCTGTTTCTACCTCTGGGCTTTGGTATCGCATTCCAATTGCCCCTAGTGATGCTCGTCTTGGAACGATTAGGGATCTTCTCTGTGGAGACTTACTTGAGCCAATGGCGCGTCGCAGTTCTTGCCATCGCATTTATCTCGATGATTTTGACTCCCGCCGATATGGCGAGCATGATCGGGATGGGTGTGCCTCTTGTAGGCCTTTACTTCATAGGTATAGCCATGTGCAAATACTTGCCACGCGCTGCGATGCAAACCTCGACTGTTGGCGAACCGCGCTGATGATGCTTGACCATGAGTAATCTCGTCGACCGAACCAAGCTGTTTCGAGAATTTCCGCTGTCGGTTCGTATCGCACAGCGATCCTGGCTAACTGCACTTGCCATCCCAATATTCTCGATTCGCATACTTACCAAAATCAAAGTTCCTTGGATTGTTCAAACCATCCTTGGGATCTCTGGCCTGCTTGCTGTTGTGGGTTTTGCAGCCACTTGCTGGGTCATCGTTCGCTACCCCTTTATCGGAATGGTCGATGCTGCCGACGGAGACTTGTATGCTAAGTACATCGAGAAGACCTCGATGCTACTCAAGAAGTTCGTAGGTTTGTGCCTTGCGATCGGATTAGGAATCAGCCTTTATCTTCCGATCACCGACGGGAGAATCACAGGGATCGAACTGCTGTGGATGGTCTATGGAACACTGGTGCTGATTTTCGTCTTATTTTTGTTGTTCAAGTACAATCGATTCGATCACCCTACGGTGGCCACGCTTTTGCGCTGCAGCATGGGACTGGGCGTTTTGTTTTTTCCGCTATTTCTCCCAGCGGTCATCGTCGGATCCGGGCGTGCAAAGAGGCTCTTGGCTGACGCTCAAGAGCAACTCACCAATTGAAATCAAATCGCATCGCCAGCAGATCCGAGACCGTTGCTCCGTAGAGCGTCTGGTCGGTTGTGATCGGATGGATCCAATCGAACATCCAACGTGTCCGATCGCTCCAGTACCAGTTGAACCCTACGGTCAGATCGTTGTAACGGCCCGAATTGAGCTGATTCATATCCAAAAAAGACCACCGTGACTTGAGCTCTAAAGCTCCTGGTCGGAATTCACCCCGCTTGAACCGAAAATTCTCAAACGGTGCGTTGCGACCAAACTGAGCTCCATGCTGGCCGAATCGCTCGAAGATCCGACTCTCACCTGTGACGAACCAGCTTGTGTGAACATAAGCTCCAGTGAGGGTCGGATTATCTCCGTTTAGCATCTGAACTGTTCCGAGAAACGCTTCGGACTGCACCGCAAAGCGTCCCAAGACGATCGCCCCCTCCATATTCCCCGAGGTATAGGTGTCTGCTTTGAGCAATCCAGAATCGATTAAACGGGGCCCTTCAGATACCTGGGGACGAGTCCTTATCCGAATCCGATCGTCATTGTCGTCGGTGTATAAAACACCCAAACCCGTATGCACCATCCTCCGCGACTTGGGCTGATCGTTATCGTAGGGCAACCAAGTCAACCGCCCGCTAACTCGGTAACCTTGGTTGTCATCCAGACGCTTCTTGAACCCCTCACTGATACTGTCAAAGAAACATCCGGTTGTCCAAGTCAATCGCTCGTCCTGCGAACAATTGTAAAAAGCAAACCCTACTTCTCGATCGGCGGCAAAGACCGTCTGCGTCGGAATCGATCGCTCTAGAAATATGTTGTTCGTATCGTTCGTGACCTGCTCGAGGCTGTAAGGGACAAAAAAATTACCGATCCGAAAACGCCCCAAATAAGGGATCTCGTTCATCGAAAAGTATGCGTCTTTGACCTGCGGCGTGAGATTGGTCTCTGCGGGAATATCACCGAATGGTTCCGGCTCGAGGGTCATCTGCAATCGAAAGTCGCAGGTGTCATAGCCAGTTCCATCGGCCACTAAGCGCAGGCGTCGAAAGTTGAAGTAATTATTGGTGTTGGGAATCGAATCGGGTGCATTTGCCCAAAGAACATAGTCCATCTGAACATGCCCCCCGAGCTTGACGGTCCATTTCTCCGCATCCGCTTTGCTCTTTTGCTCGCCTTGCACCTTTGCCTGAGTCTCTTTGATCTCTTTGATCTGCTCAGTGACCTGACCGACGGATGCTGGGTCTTGCGCTTTCAACGACCATCCACCGATGGCTGTGCCCGCTAGACATACCCCAAAAAGGAATAGATCCAGCCATCGCTTTCCAGAACTTTTTGGCTTACCAAGTAGCCTTGCTAGCATTTCGACCCAATAGCGATTCGAGATCAGACTGCCATCGACCGACAGCTACCTTTTGTCCCTACTTCTTCGTCAGGCGACAGGGGCTTCCCAAACCCTAAACTCGATGACTCTTCTGAAATCCCTCAAAACTCTGGGTTTTCTACCAAAAAAAGCATTACAAATGTTTACAATCGCTTTCAATCATGTACGATCTATTAGAGTTAAGCGGCGCTTCTCTCCCGGTTTTTGCGCTGTTTACCAGGCTCAATCCTCTCCCCCCTCCCGAAAAAACCTCCCCGCCCTCTGGAATCTTGGTTGGAGATTCGCCCAGGTATCGCTGGAATCCTCTTGGTCTCAATTAGGCCAAGGCTTCGCATTTGATTCTCACCGATCGATCGGGCCCGGAGTCAGAATCTTCACTTCAAATGGAAGCGATCCGCACCCTCCTTGAATTCAACGTCAAACAATTTGACCTCGAACGTCCCAAGATACTTGTAATTAGCCATGAGCGCTCAGGTACGCACTTTCTGATGAACAGTCTTGCAGCGAATTTCGGCTATGTTTCCAATCCCTATATGAACATTGATCGTTCTTTAGGAGTGAACTTTCATTCCCCTGTAGCTTTCAGGGACTTGTTAGCGAACTTCCAAAACTGCTCCATCGCTAATATCTTTAAGTCGCATCACGACTTGGAGTTCTACAGAGACTTTTTTTCGCTAAACCCCATGGGTTTCAAAATCCTCTATATATTCCGTGATGTTTACGAGGTCATGGTTAGTTACCATCACCATTTGCTGAGTCTACCGTGGAACGAGGGAGCACAGACCAAGAATTTTAGTGACTTTCTCCGATGCACTCCATCTGGAGCGATGACTCGCTACCAATATCATCATGCCAGTTCCATGGTTGATCGATGGGTAAGACACGTTCAAAGCGCATTGGATGCTCAAACGGCTTTTTCTTCCGATAATTTTTTTATGCTCGATTACGCAGACTTGAACCGAGCGTTTGAATTCACTTTGGAAAGGATTTCAAAGTATCTAGGTTTACCTAGCCCAAACACAACCTTCCGGCCATCGAATCGTGAAAATGTCGTGCCTCCCATCCTTGGACTTGCCGACCAGCAAATCCTCAATTATTACACGCCTGAGGATATCGACTATGTGGAGAAGGTCGCCGGAGCGACTCGCAAAACGATAAGCACAATGCGGATGAGTGTCTTATAACTCGATCTCGATATCAACCCAAACGAGTCGATGGTCCGAGGCTCCGGCTAACGCATTGGATTCGGGGGACTGGGACTTGGCGGGCCAATACACACCGCTTGCCAATACCTTGAGGTTCGCTGAAGGCAACACAAAGTCGACCCTAAGGTTGCCGGGGTTCTTGTCGTTGAAGTCACCTGTGTCGTGAGCCGGATTGCCTTTGTGTTTCAGATTCGCACCCTGGGAGACTTCCACCGCTTCGACGGCACCTTGGCTTTGTGGAGTCGGGTACTTGGCCAGGCGTGGATGATCGAGCAATTTTCGGATCACCTCACTTCGCCCATCGCCGTCGACCGGATCGGCATTTAGATCACCTAAGATTACGAAACGAGCATCGCTTGCGATGGGTCCAGACTTGCCCTGATCATCAACCAAATAGTCACCGGATTGATCCTCTGAAATGTAGTCGATGAGCAATCGGATCTCGTCATGATTACGGCAACCGTTGCGATCTTCTGGGCCATCGAACACTGGAGGTGTCGGATGGGAAGCGATCAAATGCAAGACTTTGTTTCCAATTTGGATCGGGACATCCCAGTGGGATTTCGAGCTCAATCTCAATTGGTTCCATATCGAGTCAGGGTAGTAGCTTGAAGCAGGCTCTTTACCGCTCGCAGGCAACATGGGTCGGAGTGCACCAGGCATTTGACTCCAGCGAAAATTCTGAAACGTCCGAATCGCTGACTGCTGGATCTCGAAGCGACTAAAGACCGCCATGCCGTATTGGCCTGGATAAGCCCCAAAACCCCAAGCGTCGTTGGCTTCATGGAGTTTGCCATTGCCATCGAGATCCAAGCCTGAGTCGACGCCGGTGTTGACGGCCCCTGCGTAGGTGTATTTCCAAGCCGTTTGATCGGCTGCGAGTTGAGTGTTCAGATACCGCTTCAAAAAAAGTTCTGCCGAATGTTCATCGCGGTCGATCTCATTGATCAAGACGATATCGGGAGAGACGGCTCGAAGGATTGCCGCAATGTCGGATGCTTGTTTATCGCCTTGCTCAAGTCCCCGGCTTAGTTCTCCAAGGGATTTTCGATTCATAGCGGCATTGAAGGTTGCCACGCGAATGGTTTTCGTTTGCGAGTCTTGAGCATGACTCAGAGTTGGAAGGATGGATATCGTGGATAAGAGCCCGCCAAGAACGATCAGGCTCAAGTGGTTCGCATTTATAATCATCGGTGATCGCTTTCATCGTCGGCAACTTTCTTCTCGATACTCCGCACCAGGTCTGCAGCTTCCTGGAGGGCGATCAAGATTCGTTGCAACTGAGGCTCGGTATCGGAAAAATGGTCACTGAGGAACTTCGTGCTCGTTGCGTCGTTCCAACGTTCGGTGACGCAAGCGACGGATTCTCGCCAATTGTTCAGCGCATTTTGAACGCGGCCCTTGGCTCCGACCAAATCGTTGCGTGATCGAGTACTCATTTTAGGGCATCAGCTGTGTTGTTAGTTGCTTGAGCCCGTCGAGGTTCTCCTTCAAACGGGTCTTGGCATCGAGATCGGTATGATTGAGGATACCGACAGGTCCTTTGAAGTCCATCTGACCGATGAGCTTGAGGACTTCCTTGTCTCGATCCCCCTGTCCGATCGGTAAGATCTTCTTGCCTACCTGATCCCCTTTGGTTTCCATTCCATTGAGGTTGATGGCTAGGAGATAAGGCTGGATTTTTTTCAGGTTCGCTTCGAGCGCATCGAGTTGATGGTGGGCATGGTGAAGGTTGTAGACAATTCCGACGTTCGGTAGATCGATGGCTTGGATGAGTCGAATTTGGTTATCGGGCTCTCCGTACCAACCTCCGTGGTTATACAGGGCGACTTTGCATCCAGCTTCTTGTGCTGCCAGGGCGATCTCACGAATGCGTTTTGACTCAGAATCGACAAACGCCTTGGTTTGCTCTTGGTTCATCGAGGGGTCTCCACCTCCGGTGACCCACAGTTGTGGATGGATTTGATGTTTCTTGATTAAGCTTAGAATCAATTTCGCTTCGTCGTTAAGCACCGTTGGGAACCACCACGCCGTCATTTCGATACCGTGCTTTTTCATCGTGGTGATCTCCTCTTCGAAGGAGGCTACGTGTTCGGCTCGGTAATCGTAGGCCAATCGCTTAATACCCAGTTGGTCTAGCATTTGGGCTCTTTGCTCCGGATTCCTTTTTTGGGAATCAAACGGGACGATGCACCAAGCGACCAAGTTTTGCTCCTTGAACATCTCTGGATGGAAGGCTTGTTTCGGAGCGGTTTCTTGGCCCACGACGTGCGATGGCAAAGCAGCTAGGCTGGCTGTGGTGGCTAAAATCGTTAGGCAAACGGCTCGCAAGAGGCTTTTCATGAGTTCGCAATTCCTTCGAATACAAGAGGAAAGTAGCCGGGGTATCGATTGTACGCTCTTAAGCAACTTTTCGCATCTGCAGTTGTGTTTTAGGGGGTTGGTGAATACATTTTCTACTTCGTTTCTCTCCTTTTTTCATCGATCTAACCCCCTCCCCATTATGGCATCAGCTACCCCAATCACGGTCGCTTACGGCGACGGTATCGGTCCGGAAATCATGGAAGCCACCCTTCATATCATCGAAGAGGCTGGCGCTCGACTCGAAAAACACGTCATCGAGATCGGAGAGAAGCAGTACCTCAAAGGAAACATGGCAGGGATCGAGCCGGGTGCTTTTGAAAGCTTGCGATCTACCCGAGTCTTCCTCAAAGCACCGATCACGACACCTCAAGGGGGTGGGTTCAAATCTCTGAACGTCACGACCCGCAAGGCCTTTGGTCTGTATGCCAACATCCGTCCTTGCCTAAGCTATGATCCGTTCATTCGCACCAAGCATCCGAAGATGGATGTGGTTATTGTTCGTGAGAACGAAGAGGATCTCTACGCGGGGATCGAGCACCGCCACACGATCGACGTGATGCAGTGCTTGAAATTGATTTCTCGGCCAGGAACCGAGAAGATCGTTCGCTACGCCTTCGAATACGCGAGAGCTTATGGTCGCAAAAAGGTAACTTGCTTTACCAAAGACAACATCATGAAACTCACCGATGGTCTGTTTCATAAGATCTTCGATGAGATCGCGGCGGAATACAAGGACATCGAAAACGAGCATTGGATCGTCGACATCGGTGCTGCCAAACTCGCCGATACCCCAGAGGCTTTCGATGTGGTCGTCATGCCAAACCTTTATGGCGATATCCTCTCAGACGTTGCAGCCCAGATCGCCGGTTCGGTTGGCCTTGCGGGCAGCGCCAATATCGGAGACGGTTGTGCGATGTTCGAAGCCATCCACGGATCGGCCCCAAGGCGTGCAGGTCAAAACCTTGCTAACCCCTCGGGACTCTTCCTCGGTGCTATTCAGATGCTCGTGCATATCGGCCAAGCCGACATCGCAGAGCGAGCCCACAACGCGTGGCTCAAAACCATCGAAGATGGGGTTCATACTTACGATATCTTCAAAGAGGGAATCTCGAAGGAGAAGGTCGGAACCAAGGAGTTTGCTAAGGCTGTTGTTGCGCGACTCGGTAAGAAACCTGAAGTGCTACGGTCGGTCGACTATAGCAAGGCCCCCAGCCGTCCACTGACTTCTCGTCCTGCGTATGTTCGCTCGACCGAAAAACGCGAACTCGTCGGTGCGGATGTCTTTATCGCTTGGACCGACAAGATCGACTCGCTAGCTGCGAAACTCCAACCCCTTGCTGCCGATGGAATGGTCTTGGAAATGATCTCCAACCGGGGTATGAAAGTTTGGCCAGGTGGACTCGAAGAAACCTTCACCGTCGACGTTAGCCGCTGCCGCTTTGCTCTTCCTGAGGGCTCTGGTAAGGCGACGACACATGATGCGATCCTAGCACTGCTAGGACGAATTCATAAAGCGGGTCTAGAGTTTGTGAAGTTCGAAGGTCTTTATAACTTCGATGGCAAACCTGGTTTTTCCAGAGGCCAAGGTCAATAGCCTCTTAAGCGTTTATGCTCCCGGCTTGCATTCGGGATGAACTCAAAAATCTCGGCTTGGACGTGCAGCACGAATATGCGGCGATCCAAGCCGGGTTGTCGGGTGCTAGGGTCTATCGCGTCGGTGATTATGCGATCAAGCAGCATCCTTTTTCAAGTCTTCAGCGTCTTGCTCGGATCCATCAGTATCAAAAACGCTGGGCCGATTCGGTACCGAATTTGGTACCCGGCTTGATATCGTGGCCCGGATCTTTGCGACATACGATTCCGACAGTTCTTGTCGTCGCCGACAACGAGCAGACATCCGCACAGGGTTGCTGGGAATGTATCAGGTGGATGCCGGGTGAATCGATCGGCAGGATTGAACAAGTCGGCTTTGAGCAAGTACGTGCGGTGGCCAGTGCCTTGGGTTTATTGCATCGCCATTCGAGGCACTGGCGCTGCAGTTTCGATGCATCAGATCTTGGTGATCAGCGGATGCTCCAGCGAGAAAGGCTTCTTCAGCAACTTCTGCACACGCGTTTGAGCTCGCAGCACAGGGTGCTCGATCGCTTAGCGCTCAGGCCTAAGAGGTCCGCGCTGAACAGCAATTTCGATGACCAATTCAGTGATGCGTTTATTGATTGCATTAGGTTGGCATTGGGTGTTGCGATGCAAATTGCGATTACTTCGCAACAAGCGATGCAAAAACTATGTCAAGCGACAAGACTTCGATATCCGATCCACGGAGATGCATGGCGAGGCAACTGGTTATTCGAAGGTGCCAGAGTCCGTGGGCTGATTGACTTTAGCCAATCCGACATCCGTTGGCCAGGGTTCGATTTCTCGCGGGCCATTGGAACGATGGTACTGAGTGATCGTTTGCTTTGGAATGAGGCTTGGAGTAGCTACTGTGAGGTTCTAGGCGACCCAGGATACCAGCTTGACGAAGCGATGTTGATGCACAGAGTTTCGACGGTATTAACATTGATCAGCTACATCGACCGCTTAGGACAAAACGAGACGATCGAGCCACAGGCGCGGATTCGCATCGAGGAGATTTGTAAGTGCCTGCAACTCTATTTCGATGCCGAGGACTAGAATTCGTTAAACAACTTATTAAGTCCTGGCTGACGGCACATGGAATGTGCCTGCTACTTTGAGCAGCAACTTTGAGCAGCCGCCACTATGCTCGACAGTGATCAAAAGCTCTGCCCTAGTCGCCTAGTCCAATTCTCCCATCAGCGTTGATCAGTGTTCATCAGCGGTTCAAAAACAAACCGCTTCGAACACCCACAAATCTTTGTCTAAAGCTCACGAAAATCCCATGAAAGTGGCTGATTTTGCCCTCTTGAACCATTATATTCTGTTTGAGAACGATGCACGAATCTTGAATGTGTTGTTAGAACCTACGTTAGACGAAAGCAATTGGGGCCTGCACAATGAACTCTCCTTCATCATTGACCAAACGAGCCAGTTGGGTGTCACTCGAAGATCACTTCGAAAAGATCCAAGATCTCCATCTACGTGATCTCTTTGCTCAAGACCCAACCCGAGGCAAAAGCTTTTGCGTCGAATCGGTCGGTATCTACTTGGACTATTCCAAAAACCGAATCACTAAAGAAACTCTCGATGGGCTTTTCTCACTGGCCGATGAGTCGGGACTAAAAGCAGCGATCGAAGCGATGTTTCGCGGCGAAGCAATCAACATCACCGAGAATCGTTCGGTGCTGCACACGGCACTTCGGGCTCCTCGTGACTCGCATATCGAGGTCGATGGACGTAACGTGGTCCCCGATGTCCACGAAGTCCTCGATCGCATGGGTGAGTTTTGCGACCGAGTTCGATCAGGGGCTTGGAAAGGTCACACCGGCAAACCGATCCTCAATATCGTTAACATCGGAATCGGTGGTTCGGATCTTGGACCAGTCATGGCTTATGAAGCCCTCAAAAGCTACAGCGATCGGACGCGACGCTTCATCTTTGTTTCGAACGTCGACGGAACGGACTTTGCCGAAGCCGTCCAAGGCTTGGATCCAGCAGAGACACTTTTCATTGTCGCATCGAAAACCTTTACGACCCAAGAAACGATGACCAATGCGCAAACGGCTCGCAACTGGTTGCTCAAGGGACTAGGGGCCGGCAACGAAGCGGTCGCTAAGCATTTTGTGGCTGTTTCGACCAACGCAGCCAAAGTCTCCGAATTCGGAATCGATACGGCAAACATGTTCGGATTCTGGGATTGGGTCGGAGGTCGTTATTCGATGGACTCGGCCATCGGGCTTTCGAACATGATCGCTATCGGCCCTGCGAATTTTCATAAGATGCTCTCAGGCTTTCGAGCCATGGACGAGCATTTTCGCACCGCACCCTGGAAAGAAAACATCCCAGTGATCATGGCCCTACTTGGGATCTGGTACAACAACTTCTTCGGTGCGTCTTCGATCGCAGTCTTGCCCTATGACCAATACCTCAAACGCTTTCCCGCCTACCTTCAACAACTGACGATGGAGAGCAATGGCAAGCGAGTTACGCTCGCTGGCAACCTTGTCGATTACGACACCGGAGCGGTTTACTGGGGCGAACCAGGCACCAATGGCCAGCATTCGTTTTACCAATTGATCCATCAAGGTACGAGGCTGATCCCATGCGACTTCATCGCGTTTTGCAATTCGCTCAACCCTGTTGGTCGACATCATGATCTGCTCATGGCCAATGTGTTTGCTCAAGCCGAAGCGTTGGCTTTTGGCAAGACGATCCAAGAAGTTCGGGCCGAAGGGACCGCCGAGTGGTTGGCTCCCCACCGCGAGTTCGATGGCAATCGCCCTAGCAATGTATTGCTACTCGATCGCCTGACCCCCGAAGCCCTCGGCAAGCTGGTGGCTCTCTATGAGCACATCGTCTTTACCCAAGGGGTAATTTGGAATCTTGATTCGTTTGATCAGTGGGGGGTCGAGCTCGGTAAAGTCCTCGCCCAGAGAATCGTCCCTGAATTGGAGTCCAAGTCGGCTCCTGAACTCAAGCACGATAGCTCAACGAACACTCTTATCGAACGATACCGAGCCTCGAAGGTCTAACACCCGCAACTTCGTTTGACGAACCCTACGGCACGACGACAATGTCGTTTACGACTGCAGTCACACCGGGTGCTGCCCAAGCGGCACTCTGGGCCTGAACCTCGATCCGACGCGCATCGATGTCCGCATTGCGATGGAATGCTGCGATGATCTTGTTCTCGACATCTTGTTTGAGTTCACTGTCGGTTTTCATCTGAATTGCCTTCCCCGAAAATAGTTCGTGACTGTCACCTCGATCGCCGTATCCTCATTTTTACTGAGGCACACACGCAGATTCTTGCCGACAAAGAAAGGCTGGGATATCGGAGCCCAAAGGATTGTCCGATGGTGGGAATCACTAGCGACTGACCGTATACTAGAACTTCACAAAGAATCTCAAATCCCAAGGAACCTTCAGGTCGGTATGATTCCATCGATGTTCAATCTCAAGGACCGCGTCGCGGTCGTCTCTGGGGCCGCTCAAGGGCTCGGCCAAGCCACCGCGCTTGCCCTGGCTCAGGCCGGTTGCCATTTGGTCTTGGTCGATCGCAATCTTTCTGGCGCAGAGCGCACGGCGGCACAAGCCCTCGATTTTGGTGTCCGTTCGATCTGTCGCGACACGAACGTTTCGGATCCAGAGGCGATCAAAGAACTCTTCGAGCATGTGGATCGCGATTTTGGCCGCGTCGATTTTCTTGGGAACATTGCCGGGGATGGGATTCTCGCCAAGCCTGAAGAGCTTACCGTCGGTGAACTCCAACAAGTCTTAAACAACCTAGTTATCGGTCGGTTTTGCATGTGCCAAGAGGCTGGCAAGCGGATGCTGCGTGCTGGTCGCGGATCGATCTTGAACATCGGCTCTCTGGCTAGCACCACCGCCTTGGGCCGAGGACATATCGCTTATTCCATGGCCATGGGTGCCGTCATCCAAATGACGCGTGAACTCAGTACCGAATGGAGCCATCGCGGCGTTCGGGTAAACGCGGTGTTGCCTGCTCAGGTCGTCAATCCGAGTCTCGAAGCTCGGATTGCCGACGACCCAACCCTTGAAGAACGCTTCCTCAAGGGCATCCCCTTGGGCCGATTAGGTCAACCACGCGATATCATGGGACTGGCCCTACTGCTAGCCTCGGATGCCTCGGAATGGATCACCGGAGCGATCATCCCGATGGACGGTGGAAACCTCGCGATGAATGCCGGTGGCACTCCGGGCCATCAAGCTGCCAAAGTACAAAGCTTCCACGCTGAATCGAAAAACAAATCTTAGTATCCCTACGTATCTCTACGATGACCGAAATCCATAGTCAACGCATTCTCGATCTGTATCGTACGATGCAGATCATCCGCCAAACCGAAGAAGAGCTGGCGCGATGCCATCAGATGGGCTTGATCCATGGCGCATGCCATACGTACGTCGGCCAAGAAGCGATCGCTACGGGGGTGTGTGCTCATCTGACGGCTCAAGACGCGGTCTTTAGCACCCACCGAGGACACGGCCATGCACTGGCCAAGGGTCTTCCTCCTGTGTCGCTCATCGCCGAACTTTTTGGAAGGGAGCTCGGTTGCTCTCGTGGCCGTGGAGGTAGCATGCATTTGTTTGCTCCCGAAATCGGACTTATGGGTACCAGTGGCATCGTCGGACCATGCATCCTCCAAGCATGCGGTGGAGGATACAGTTCTAAGATTTTGCAGAACGGCTCGGTAGCGGTAGCTTTTTTCGGAGACGGAGCCGTCAACAACGGAGCCTTTCACGAAGGTCTCAATATGGCGGCCATTTGGAAACTGCCCGTTCTATTCGTCTGCGAAAACAACCAATTTGCAACCGAAGTTCCCTTTTCGTATTCCAGTAGCAACGACAGTGTCGCTTCGCGTGCAGCGAATTATTCAATGAGCGGTTATCAGCTCGACGGCAACGATGTGATCGAAGTCTATCGCGCAGCGAGCGAAGCGGTCGCGCGAGCTAGAAAAGGGGGTGGTCCGAGCCTGCTTGAATGCAAAACCTATCGCACGCGCGCTCATGCCGAAGGTATGGGCGACTTTACCTACCGCACGAAAGAAGAAGTGCAAGAGTGGAAACTGCGATGCCCAATCGCTAGACTCCGAAGCCATCCGCAAACAACCGAAACACTCGGTTCCGACACTTCGGCTTTCGATCAGATCGACTCCGAGGTCAAAGAGGTTGTTAAACAAGCGAGGGTTCAGGCCGAAGCTAGTCCGGAACCCAGTGGCGAATCTGCCACACTGAATATTTATGCTCCTGCTCGATTGATTCCCTCGTATGGAAATAAAAAGACTGATACGAAGCGTGTGATTACCTTTGCCCAAGGAACTCTCGAAGCGTTGTCGGAGGAAATGGCGGTCAATCCCAAAATCTTTGTGATGGGAGAAGGGATCGGCATTCGGGGTGGAAATTTTGTGACCACCAAAGGGCTCTACGATCTCCATGGACCAGAACGATTATGCGACACACCGATTTGTGAGCGAGGCTTTGTCGGACTTGCCTGCGGCGCGGCAATGACCGGGACGCGACCAGTGATCGACTTTATGTTCGCCGACTTTGTCCTCGATGGTTTTGGTGAGATCATCAATCAGATCGCCAAGATGCAGTACATGTCCAGTGGTCGACTGCGTATGCCAGTGCTACTGCGAGGTTGCATCGGTATAGGCCACTCGGCAGCCACGCACCATTCGGGCAGTTACTATGGGATGCTCGCCCAAGTTCCTGGTCTGAGGGTCGTGGTGCCCTCGATGGCTGCCGATGCCAAGGGGCTCTTCAAGCATGCACTTCGCTGCGATGACCCAGTGCTATTTCTCGAACATCGCGAGATCTTGCAAACCAAAGAAGCGGTGCCCGATGGTGATTTCGAGATCGAATTTGGCAAAGCCCGCATCGTACGTGAAGGCAAATCGGTTACGGTCGTTGCGATCGCTCGCATGGTGCATTTGACCCTGAGCGTCTGCGAGTCGCTCGAGGCTCAAGGCATCTCGGTAGAACTGATCGATCCGAGAACCGTCAATCCACTCGATACCCAGACCATTTTAGAATCCTTGGCAAAGACAGGTCGGTTGCTGGTGGTCGACGAAGCTCCCGCGCATTGTGGATTTTCCGCAGAGATCGCCGCAAGGATGGCCGATATCGGATTCGATGAACTCGATGCACCGATCAAGCGTCATACGGGGCTGGCGTGTCCAACTCCCTATAGCCCATCGCTTGAAAAAGTGGTGGTCCCCTCGGCCGATTCGATCGCTCGCGCGATCCGTGAACTGGTGGAGGAATAGCCATGGCACAGGAGATTCGATTCCCTCGTTTGGGTTGGTCGATGGAGGATGGGCGATTCGTCGGCTGGCTCAAGGAGAACGGCCAGAGTGTCAGCGAAGGCGAACCTCTCTTTGAGATGGAAGGTGAAAAAGCGGTCCAGGAGATCGAATCGATCGGCTCAGGAATTCTCTATCGCCTTCCCGAAGGCCCCAAGCCAGATACGGTGGTGGCTGTCGGTCAATTGCTCGGCTATTTGCTTGCTCCAGGCGAAACGCCTCCTACTTCAAGCGACGAACCATCGGAGTCACCGACGGCCAATGAGTCTGTGACAGAAAACCCACAAGAGAATTATCCTGTGGGAGGTGCAGCGTCTCCATCGGTTCGAAGATTCGCGCGTCAGCTCGGAGTCGATGTGCAGAACGTCCAAGGCACGGGGCCTTCTGGTCGGGTCACCAAAGAGGATATCGCCAGAGTCGATCAACAGTCCAAAGTTCGAAAGATAAGGGCCACACCTCGTGCACGCCGATTGGCCAAAGAGTTGGGCATCCAATGGCGCTCGTTATCCGGCTCTGGTCGACTTGGTCGGATTCGAGAACGGGATGTCAAGCTTGCTGCTGGATCTTCATCGAGTTCCAGTAAGTTCTATACGCAACGTCGAAAGGCGATTGCCGAAAGGTTGCGATTGAGCCGCGATCGCACGATACCTGTTACACTCCACACTCGTTGCGATGCTACTTATTTAGTCAACTTTCGCACGATGCTAAAGAAGAATGGAGCGACGAGTGTCCCATCGTTTAACGACATCATCGCTCAGCAACTAGTCGGTGCTCTGTCCAAGCATCCTGCGATGATGGTGCGTTGGAATGCCGACCACAGCGATCTTCTAGCCGTCGATCCAAAGGCTTGCTCGATTGGTTTAGCCGTCGATACTCCTGACGGATTGCTGGTTCCTGTGATTCACGGCATCGGGAATTTGGAATTGGATCAAATTTCATTCGAGTCGCAGCGACTCATTGGACTCGCACGATCGGGGCGGCTTACGCGAGCCCAAATGGAAGGCGGCATCATCACCATCACCAACCTAGGTGCCTTTGGAATCGATGCATTCACTCCGATTATCAACTATCCGGAGATTGCCATCTTGGGAATCGGAGCGATTCGACGCGAGCCGGTTTTCATCGATGAGCAACGCGTCGAAGCTCATCATGTGATGACCTTGAGCCTTACGTTCGATCATGCCGCGATCGATGGAGCACCTGCGGCCGCATTCCTGATGAGTCTCGTTGAGGACTTGGAGTCCTACGGCACTTGATCAATCGTCCTCATCGGGCGAATGAGTATCCTCATCGTCGTCTTGTTCGATGTTATTGTAATTCAGTGGAGAAATGGCTCTGCGAAGAGCCTTGGTCATCGCCTCGATCGGTGGTTCTAGACCGGTGAAGAGTCGGTACTGATAGGCGGCTTGGCGAACGAACATGCTCAGTCCCGTAACGACCGGGCAACCGGCAGCCTTGGCCTGGCGAATCAGAAGTGTTTGTTCGGGGTTGTAAACCGTATCGAACACCAGCGTTCGTTGATCGAGATTGTCTTTGCGAAACGGCGTGGCGTCCATTTCAGGGAACATACCAATAGGGGTTCCGTTGATGAGGATATTTGGTTGGACACTATGGCGGTCATCCCAGGCGACGGCGCGGCCACCGAGTTCTTTTGCGAGCTTATCGGCGGATTCAAAGTTGCGACTTGTCACCGCGACACGGACGCGGCGTTGAGCCAGCCCCCAGCCGATGGCCCTAGATACCCCACCGGATCCTAGCAGCAAGGCAGATCGACCTTCGAAGGGATTTGGCTCCTCATACATTTTCGCCAAACCATTTCCTATACACTCCATCGCAGCTCGGTAATCGGTGTTGTATCCGATACGATCTTCGCCATTAAAGACGATGGTGTTGCAAGCTCCGATGCCCTGCGCGGCTGCTTCGCCTTGAGTCAACAATGGCAGTACCGATTGCTTGTGTGGAATCGTGACGCTCAGTCCTCCGATGCCTTCGCGCTGAGCCCATCGCACAAAAGGCTCGATGTCTTGGGCCGCCACTCGAAAAGGCAGATACCGGTAGTCCAAATCGTTGGCCTGAAAGGCGCTGTTGTGGAGCATCGGGCTGTAGGAATGCGCCACAGGATCGGCGACCACTCCAAAGATCTTGGTTTTAGCCGTGATGGTCTCAACACGATAGATGTTCTTCATGTCGTTGAACGACAACTGACCGGGTGCGACTCGGCGATCCAGATTAAAGACGCAGTAGGTGAAAGGAGCACCGTAACGCATGGCCAAGATTCTTGTCATCGAGCCATAATCACCCATCGCGATCCCGATGGTTGGAACCTTGGCATTTCGCATCAGTTCGATCACACGAAGGGTGTCTGCGAACGAATTGGCTTGCACTGCTACTTTGACGATATCTGCGTCGAGTTTGGCAAGCCGAGCATGGATCTCTTCGAGATCCTCGGGAACCCCTTTAAAATTATGGTAGCTGATAATCCGCTTGGCCTTGCCATAACGCGGGATTTTGGCTGCCGTATCCTCTTCGAGATCAATGTACTCGACCCCTGTCGCGATCGATTGTCGAAGCAGTAGCAATCGATCCTCTTCGGATCTCTCCCATCGGCCACCGTCTTCCTTGCGACGGCAGGTGACGACCACCGGCGTAGGTCGGTTCTTAAGAACTCGTGCTAGTTCTACGCTACGGGCGATGTAGTCCATGCGCAATTCGACCAGCTTGGCCCCTTGGGCCGCTACGTCGAGATGCTCTTGGATGGTGTGCTTGTGGCGAGTTCGAGCGACAGTGACGCAAAGCATGCTGGAAGATAATGAAAAGAGACTAGATTGATTTGGTTGGCGGACCGGACCAACTTAAAAATCTCTTTAACAGAGTCGGCCCAGGTTCGGTTAAAAAACTCTCAGGATGGAACTGCCATCCCTCGACGGCATAGTGCCGATGGCGAACCCCCATGATAATTCGATTTCCCTGGGAGTCTTCCACCCACGAGGAAACCTGCAAGCAGCTAGGTAAACTTTCCGGAAGAATCACCAAGGAATGGTATCGTGTGGCGATGAATGGGTTGGCTAATCCGGCAAACATCCCTTGATTATCGTGGTAGATTCGATCGGTTTTCCCATGCATCAGTTCCGGTGCCCGGACGATTTTGCCCCCAAAGGCCTGGCCGATCGATTGGTGCCCAAGGCAAACTCCAAGGATCGGAAATTCTTGATGAAGCTCTTCGATCAGCGGCACACATATCCCCGCCTCATTGGGTGTGCAAGGACCTGGCGACAGGAGTATTCGCTCAGGACGCAGCGCTCGAACTTGCTCGACGGTCAACTCATCGTTTCGAACCGTACGAACATCGAGCCCCGGATCAATCTCTCCGAGACGTTGAACAAGGTTGTAGGTGAACGAGTCGTAGTTGTCGATCAACAGGATCATTGATCTGGTAATTTCTTGATGAAACAGTTAGTCTTTTCAACCGGATGTTGTTCACCCGATCCAATTTGCGCCACGGAAGTTTTATTAGGGTAACGACAACCGCAAAAAAAGGTACTGCTTTGGCCGAAAACGTGCTGAAGTTGCACACAGGAATCGACGATAACGAGAATGCCGATTCTTCTTTAAGCTCAAATAATCCCGGACAGCTTTTATGGTACGCACCCCGTCTGTTGGATCCCCATCAGGGCAATTCCTAGGATCCGGTTTTTTTGACACCTTCGGCCAATCCGCCATTCTCAGTTCCCAACCTAGCCAGTCTGGATCCGACAAGCGTCCTTCGACTTCGCTGTCCTCGGGTTTGTGGGGTTCAAGCTCAAGCCAACCCCGCAGCGGAGCTCAGTGGCCATTGGGTTCTGGAGCTAGCGACACGTCGAGCAAGTCCACTCGCTAGTGGATGTTCGAGTAAGCCCATCCTCGTGCCCAAAGCAGTTGCATCTGGGCTCGGTTGTAGTCGGATA
>JBJSXX010000122.1:0-2356 GCA_046086605.1 Pirellula sp.
CAAAGACCCAACCGCCACGGTCGCTTATCATACGACCGATCAGGACAAGTTCGAGGAGGTTTTAGGTAGCCGAGGTGTCACGCGGGCTTCCTATGCCAACCGAGCGATCGCCGTCCCGAACAAGATCGAAGATATTATCAAAGCGATCCAACTGTATTCCTAGATCCAGGCAATCGACGATCCATCACGGCGAACCAAAGTGGTGGGATCAAGGCCAAGAGAACCATCCCTGGATATCCGTTAGGCATTTGGGGGCTCGCCTCTTCGGTGCAGAGGACTTGATAAGGTTTCTCGGCGGACATGTGGTGATCCGAGTGGCGGCTGAGTTCAAAGAGCATCATTCGACTGACGCGATGATTGCTGTTCCACGAGTGAGCTTCAGAGACCGACTCCCAGCGACCATGAGCGGACTTCTCCCGGCGCAGTCCATAGTGTTCGACGTAGTTGATAATCTCAAGCAACAGAGAGGACAAACAAGCCACAGCGACATAGACGATCAAAAAGGACTGGCCGAACAGGTAAGTCAGAAGAGCGAGCCAAGCGGCTTGTATCAGGAGAAACCATACCATTTCGTTGCGATAACTGTAGATCGAGAGCCCGTGCTTTTTTAAACGTTTCGATTCGAGCTTCCAGGCCGAGAGCCACTGAAGAGGGATCGTTCGCAGGATGAATCGATAAACATCCATCCCTTTGGGTGCCGAAGCAGGATCATCATCCGTTGCCACGAGTGCATGGTGACCACGAACATGCTCAATTGCAAAATGCATGTAAAGTACCGACATCAATAACAACTTACCGATCCAGCGTTCCCAAGCGGTTCTTCGGTGAATCAATTCATGGGCCACCGTGATACCAATGCCTCCGGTACTAAGCATCACGGAGAGAATCCAACCAAGTTGCACCCATAGGGGCTCATTTGTATGACTCCACACATATCCCATGTAGAGAATCAGCAGAATCTGGATCGGTAAATGGAAATACAGAATCAGGCTATAGAATGGCTTTTTGCGAGCCTGTGTTGAGGCTTTCTCATCGAGGTTTGCGTCTTGGACACCCAGCCAAGCATCGAGTGTCGGAATCGCGACGAACACGCCAGCTACGGTTAGCCAGGCCCATGGGCCACCGAGAGTTAGCCCGATGGCTGCAAGAACCGGAATTAGGAAGGAAGCCAAATAGTGCCAGGGTTTCACTGCTTTACATCCAAGCCCCAAACAAATGGAGGAAGTCGTTGCGGAAGGCTAGGATCATCAAGCACAGCAGGGCGATGATCCCGCCGATGGTCAGTTTGACTTGGAGATCTTCGTTGACTGGTTTGCCCGTGATGGCTTCAGCGGCGAGAAAAACCATGTGGCCACCATCAAGAGCAGGGACGGGAAGAAAGTTGACAACCGCAAGATTCGCGCTCAGGAGTGTTAGAAACATCAGCAGAGTGCTTACACCCTCGGATGCCGCCGAGGTCGCTTGAACGGCGATGGTTGCTGGACCTCCGATGTAATTAAAAGCCTTGCCCGTAACGATGAGCCCAAGAAACTCAAGTACATCGCCGATGCCTCGACGGATTTCTTGAAAACCTTTCTGCAACGCACCGCCTACGGATTTCGCGTAGTAGGTTTGTCTGTAAGGCGCAAGTGCGATTCGACGATCCGGTGAGAATACATCCGTTTCCTCGTGAATTGCAACCGTTGCAGTTTCTATCTTTGACTCCCGTTCAACGACCAGGTCAAAGGGAAGGCCTGTAGGAAGGGCTTGGAGAACCGAATGGATGTACTGCAAATTTTTCACGTTATCCACAGGAGCCTGTTTTGAAAACAAGGCGTCCAACTTGGTGTCCTTCAGGTAACTCGCTTGGGTATCACTGAGCTTCCCAAAGGCGACTTGCTTGAGCAGATCCCCAGCTTGCAGTCCGCTCTTAGAGGCCTCACTTCCTGGAACAATCGAAGTGATCTTTGGCGAGACGAGATACACCAAACCAGCCCCTGGTAGTTCCATGCCGACGGCACCGTACATCGGCAGATTGTTCTCAAGCAGAAAACGATTCGGAACCGTCCACTCAAGAACGATCGGATCGCTATTGGCTCGAGCAAACTCCACTTTCACCGACTGTCCGGCCATGGTGGCGATTCGATTCGGTAACGTGATTGCATCTTCGATCACTTGGCCATTGAACTTGGTGGGAACATCGCCCATACGTATGCCGGCAGCAGACGCAGGCGAGTCACTTGCAACTACGGTCACTGCATCAGGAGCGAAACGGAGCCCCATGGTTTTAAGTGGTAGCGGATCGATCGGTACGACAACGGTTTGTTTGCTTGACCCGGTATTTCGCTCGACGGAAAGTTCGACCTTCTTGTCGAGG
>JBJSXX010000123.1:0-13119 GCA_046086605.1 Pirellula sp.
AGCAAACCATTTCCGAAGTGCCGAATTTTTTTCCTGTCCAACTAGATAAACCACCCTGGATCGCGCATCCTTATAGAACCATGGTGCATTCCCAAGATCTTTCCGAAACCGTTCGAAGACAGGTCGATACCATCGCAGTGCATGGAATCGCGGCCGTCGCAGGACTCTACGACCTAAATAGCGTACGCCTGGTACGGTTTGCGGCCACCATCACCCGAAATCAACATGATGCCGAAGACGCGGTGGCTTGTGCACTGCTGAAGGTCGTTTCGGAAAGATCTTGGGAATGCACCATGGTTCTATAAGGATGCGCGATCCAGGGTGGTTTATCTAGTTGGACAGGAAAAAAATTCGGCACTTCGGAAATGGTTTGCTTTTGTACCCCTGCTTGCATGTTCGCAGCCAGAACCTGATAATCCTCCAATCGTTTACTTTTGTGCCATGGAAGGTTTTTTCGAGAGGCTGCCAGGATGAGCATTCCCGATGTTCAGACTTACTCCGAGCTCAAATCGGTCGCTAAGTCGATCCTCAAGGGCGAAAGACGAGTCGAATCGATGAACTCGGTGGATCTGTTCCACGAAGCTTATTGTCGCCTAAACGAATATCTCTGCAATCCAGCAAACGAGATACAGGACATTAAAGCCCTGTTTGCTCAAACCATGCGAAGGGTCATCATCGACCACGCCCGGAAACGCACGCGTCGAGACCGTAGACTCCCAAGGATCGAAATTAACCTTGATGAGCAGCCGGATCACAAGGAGTTGGCAGAAAACCTAGATCTAGCCGAGAGCCTTGTCTTCTTAGATCAAGCCTTGAACAAGCTTGCGTTAGAATATCCCACCCATGCAAGAGTTGTCGAGCTCAAGTACTTCGGTGGACTTACGATCCCTCAGTGCTCCCTGGAGTTGAAACTCTCCGAGCCGACGATCGAAAGATATTGGGCCTTCGCCAGAAAATGGCTGGCCCGCGAAGTTCAAAACATCGCGGGCCTGTAGAGTTTCTGCGGCTTGGAAAATCCAGTCGAATCAACCTGGGCAGTTAGCAACTTCCAACACGACGCTTGGATGTCACTCGCTTGGCCAAGAACGCTAATCCTGAAAGCCCAAAAATAGCCATCGAGGTCGGTTCCGGTACGACTCCGCCACCGCTACCACTGTTGAATATGCCAAACTCGCCAACGGCAAAACCAAGGGCCCCATTAAATTCATCAGATGTTATTTTAATGGAAGTCAAATCCTCACCCGCGTCGGAGTGAAGACCAACATAGACTGCACCCGCATTTCCGGTTGCAGATAAGGATCTTGACGGGATCCCTGGATAGTCGATGGTAATGGTCACTATACCGAGGGCGACAGGTTGAACGTAGAAATAGAAAGCCTTGGTCGACGAAGGCAGCGTCATCGTTAAAGACCTGGGATTTCCGGATTCGGCTGTCTGCCAGACATTTCCCGTATACCCGTGCGACCAAGATCCAAAGAGAGATGCTCCCGGAGGTGGAGTCTCACCTGCATCAATCTTCGTTTCGTAAACACCCTGATTGAAGCTCACACTTGGAGAGCTTGAGGTGGTGTCGACCAGAGCAAACCGCGGACTTGTGCGTGCCAATGGTGACATCGTAAAGCCACCAAGAGTTGACTCAGGTGCATTTGTGTTACCAATCGTCATTATCACGGCAGCATCTAGGCGGTGATTCCCGAGCGATGCAAACAAACACGCTAGAGCCAGCACCCCAGCTACCCTGATCGACTTTCCAATATTGATCTTCATGATCCCCTTAATCCATTTTCGAGCAAGACAATTGCGAGCGAATCCATTCCGGGAATCCTCCCCTCAACAAGATTGGCGAGCATACAGGGTAAATCCCCTCAAGGAAAATAGCGAATTGGGCAATTTTTTGCCGATTTCCCTAAGTCCCTACCTGCCATAAACCACCCAACCTCCTACACCGTGCAAATCTTCACCGCCTGAGCCAAACTCTCGACGGTATCGCGGGTAGGCAGAAACTCATGAGCCACGTAGCCGTCAAAACCACTGTCGGCAATCGCCTTGGCGATCGGCGGATAGTAGATCTCCTGCGTTTGATCGATCTCGTGACGGCCAGGATTCCCCCCCGTGTGGTAATGACCAAAGTACTTATGATTGCTCTGAATCGAACGAATGATGTCCCCCTCCATGATCTGCATGTGGTAGATGTCATAGAGCAACTTGAAATGGTCGCTTGCAACCTCCTTGCAAAGCTCGATCCCCCAAGCTGACAGATCGCACATGTAGTCGGCATGGTCGACTCGGCTATTGAGGAGCTCCATGTTCAAGATCACCTTCTTTTTCTCTGCCACAGAAACAATCTTACGAAGCGCCTCTGCACAGTTCTTCAAACCCGTCTTGCGATCAATCCCCCTAGCGTTCCCCGAAAAGCAAATGACATTTCGAAACCCAGCGGCCGAAGCAGCCTCGATCGAATCATTGATGGTCTTGAGCGCCTCGTCCCAGTACTTCGGATCGCATAACCCATCGCTCAGTTTGTGCGAGGTTACCATCGTGCAGACCAAGCCATGCTTCTTGAGGGTCTCAAAGTCTTTTGGTCCAAGTAGGTCGATTCCCACGAGTCCCATCTTCTTAGCATGAACGCATAGCTCATCAAGCGATAGGTTCTTGTCATAACACCACTTGCAAAGTGACTGATTCAGCCGCCCTGCCTTGGCATCCGCAGGCTTGTCATCCGCTGGGCTCTGCGCTGAGGCGACCACAGAACCTGTGGCGGCCAAGGCCCCGAGCCCAAGGGCAGCCTTACCAAAACCTCGTCGCGAGAACGGTTCTAATCGGTCAGTTTCTTGCATTTGCTTATCTCCTAAAGTTCTATTTCAACGGGATTCGAACAATCTGCTCATCGTTTCGAACATAGATCGAACCGTTGGCAAACGCCGGTGCACACCAAACCACATCGCGACCAAAGGCATTGTTTGTTGGCTCGATGATTTTGGTTCTCGCTAGCTCCTGATAACCATCCGGATTGATCTTGGCGATTATCAGCTCACCAGACTCATTGAACAAAAAGAATCGATCGCCGCTTTTGACGATAAACGCTGTGCCGCTTCCCTGAGGCCGATCGCTAATAGGTTTACTGGTTTCCCAGCGTCGGCCCCCTGTCGCGATATCAAATGCCATCAGCTCGCCACTTTGATCACAACCATACACAATATCCCCGATGACCATTGGCTGCACATTCACTGGCGACATGAATTTCTTGGCCTGATTCCTCCAAACTTCCTTGGCCTTGGGTTCGTTGCTTGCCAGTTCAATGAGGAGATTTCGATTTGAATAACCACCAATAAATAGATAGTTGCCGCTGCGAACCGGACTCATGATGATCGAGCCATTGTCTGCCAGATAGGGGATCGACCAATAGAGTTTCCCATTCTCAGGGTTCACCGAATTGACGGCCTCAGGATTGACCAAAATCAATTGACGAACCCCTCCTGCTTGGATGATCGTCGGAGGCGAATAGCCAGTCTCCTTGGCCGTCCCAAACCGCCAAACTTCTTGTCCGGTCTTCTTGTTTATAGCCACCGCTTGGGAGCCTTCTCCACCTGCAAGTGTGATCAGATTCTCGCCATCGATCAGCGGATGGGCGGCATAACCCCACAGTGGCGACTCGGTCTTGTAAATCGATTTGAGCTTCTTCGACCAAACCACTTTACCCGTGGCTGCCTCAAAGCAAAACAGATCCCCTTCAGCACCGAGCGTATAGAGTCTGTCCCCATCGACGATCGGTGTGCAACGTGGTCCAGCAGGATAGGAAATCGCATATGTCACCGGATATTCATGCGTCCAAAGTACCTTGCCGCTGGCATCATCGATACAGTGAACACGCTCGGTACCATCAAACGCTTTGCGGCCAAAGTTATCCACCTTGGCATCCGCCTGCGTGACCATATCCGTCACGTAAACCCGATTCGCGACCACCGCTGGCCCGGAATACCCCCCCGCGATCTTGGTGCTCCAAAGTGCCTTGAGCCCGCCGTCAGGAAACGAACTTGGAACGGTTTGAGGATTCCACTGGTTGTCGCGACTTGGCCCCATCCAACCGGGCCAATCCTCGCCTTTTACAAGGCTCGATGCGACGCACAAAAACATGAGATTCGCAAGCAATATCGACTTTCGCATGGTTCTTTCCGAAACAATAACGAGGGCAAATTGGTGGTGGGAATATCCTGCCGATTATAACCAGTTTCGGACTTTCTCTTGGATTCCCCGTTGGATCGGGACGTTAAATCCTCGTAGAATTTGAGTTCTGTGCCTTTCAACTCGTGTAAGGGGTCCCAATAGTGAAACTTTCAAAAGCCAACGGCGATACCTATCGCAACCTTACTTGTGCGATTGGAACAGTCACCCTATTGCTCGTTCCCCTCTTGGCTCGTGCCGATATCATCGAACTCAAGGACGGCGGAGTCATCTACGGCAAAGTCCTCAACCCTCAATCGGGTCAGATGGTGCAAATCGAAGCAGAAGACGGCACGCTCATCGAAGTCGATCGCAGGATTGCCCGGATTCGAATCTCTTTGGATCGCGATAAAAAATACGCCGAAGAAATCCTTCAAAAAGGCGACTCCCTCGAAGAACATCGTGCGATCGTCGAAAAGTGCGCCAACGAACAGATGAACAACATCGCCAACGCACACCGCGAACGGATCACCGAACTCGATCCAGCCGACCGAGCAAACTGGGAAGCTCTCCGATATTATCCCGACGAAGCCACCGGAAAATGGCTTCGCCGCGATGTTGTCATGTACCGCAGAGGTAAAATCAAAGGGGACAAAAGCCGCACGTGGTACACCTGGCAGGAAAAAGCACTTCTGGACTTCGATGAAAAAATCAAAATCCAAAAACGAGATCTAGAACGCGAATTCGACGGGAAACTCAAAACCTTCTTCAACGGTGTCCCAAGACTCCAAGCTGAAGCACAAGTTTATCTCGATAGCGTAAACAATCCACTGCTCCTAAGTCGGATCGTGAAGCTCATCCGCGAAGGCGATGCAGCCGAAAAACAAATCGGCTGGCAACTGATCAAACAACTTCCAATCCGCTCGACTACCCCCGCACTGGTATCCATCGCCCTCGAAGAATCCAACATGGGAGTTGTAGGTGAAGCTCTCGATCAAATTCAAACCGGTGACGACTGGGTCAAAGAATCTGCTCTGACTGCTTTTGCCTCTAAGCTCGGCAATACGTCAACTCGTGACCGAGCCGCCTATTGCATGAGCCCCCTGGTCGATAAACGCTACATCAGCATCCTGATTAACCATTTGCTATCGACCCAGGAAGTCCGGCCTGCTGGCAACCCAGGTGGCCTGAACGCCGGCGTCGGAAACGGAAACATCGGACTCGGTGGAGGCGCAACTCCGGCACAACGACGCGTTGTCCAACACAAAGAAGTCCTAAACACCCTATCGAGACTCACCGGCGAGAACTTCGGCTACAACATGGATCAGTGGCGGGTCTGGTTCGCCCAAAAACATGCGGTCCAAAATCTCGACCTACGAAGAGACGAATACTGATCTCTAGGATCCCCAAGCGACATTCTCTTGCGCATCTGTGTCTTTGAATTTCTCTGTTCAAGCGGCGCCTACTGCGATACCGGCCAAGCGGGGCCTTACGCACCACTCTTAGACGAAGGCTCCGCGATGCTCTTGTCGCTTGCCAGCGATCTTGTTGCCTGCAAACACGATGTATCGATAGCCCTTGAACCCTCCATCCATGAGGCCTGGAAAAAACAGACTTCCAAATCCTCAGCGCTGAAACTCCTGAATATCCATCCGATCGCATCGAACAACAACCCGAGCATCGAGCAACTCGCTAGGCAATGGACGAAAGCCTACAACAACTCCGATTGTGCCATCGTCATCGCCCCAGAACTCGACGGACTTCTGCCGGGGATAACCCAAGCGATGAGAGAGCAAGGCTGCCGAGTCATCGCTCCAGAAAATCCGTTCATCTTGTGCGCTTCAGACAAATGGGAAACTTACCAAGCTTGGCTATCTCGAAAACAACTCACTGCGCCAACGACGCTTGCTAGCCAGTGGCTTGAGCATCCAGACAGTCTTGATTCCCATCCCTTCGAGTCCCTAGGATGGGTACTCAAACGCAGACTCACCGCTGGTTCGACCGATATGCAGAGGTTCGCGTCGAAGTTCGAACTATCCAAACATCTCTCCTGCATGGCAAGCCTCGAAAACTGGATCGTCCAACCGTGGCTCAGCGGGAAACCAGCAAGCCTTGCCGTGGTCGGTGCATCAGGTAACACGAGCAACTCGTTGCAAGTCCTCGGACCGACCGAGCAACTTTTCGACTCCAACACCTTTAGCTACATCGGTGGCCAAGGTCCTCTTGATAGCGACCCGACAAGGCTCGAAGCCTTCGCGGGCAACCTTCTCGATGCAATGCCAAGCAAACACGCAGGTTGGGTTGGAATCGATTTTCTCATTCAATCCAATAACCTGTGGATTCCCCTTGAAATCAACGCCCGCGTGACTTCAAGCTATCTCGGCTACCGAATGCGCTATGGCCAAGATCTTGCAAACGCAATCCTCGGTGTACCCTTACCCACAGTTCCACCTTTAGACCAACCAAATTCAAAGAGTTTTCGCTTTTCGGTAAGCGATTTTCATGGATAATACAACAACTATCGATGCAACTTAAGACCTCGCATCACCTCAGGCCCACCCACCCCTCATGAACCCATCATCAATGATCCTACCAAACTTGAGATCAATCGCGCAAGCCATCTACGGGACTTTCCCTGTGACGCTGTGGTTGTGCTTCGTAAGCCTCATAACCCTCACTTCCACAAATGCGCAAGACATCGATTTTCGAAAACAGATTCAACCGATCCTCTCAGAACACTGTTGGCAGTGCCACGGAGTCGATGAGTCAACCCGCGAAGGTAACTTGCGATTAGATATTCGTGAATCGGCAATCGCTGGAGGCGAATCTTCCAAATTAGCGATTGTCGTGGGGAAAGCTTCCGAGAGCGAGATGATTCGCCGAATCCTATCGGATGATCCAGACCATGTAATGCCACCCCCAAGCTTGCAGAAGCCTCTGAGCAAAGAGCAAATCGAATTGCTCCAGCGATGGATCGACCAAGGTGCTCAGTACGACAAACACTGGGCCTTTGTCCCACCCACGCGCAGCGAAGTCGACCTGAGCCAACCTGTACACGGTCGCAAAGTCAATCATGCGATCGATTGGCTCGTGGCCGATACGCTCCACAAGAAAGGCTGGCCAAGCACAGCCCAAGCCAATCCTTGGGAGTTGTGCCGTCGTCTTTATCTGGATTTGATCGGAATACCGCCAACCCCTCAGCAGGTCGAAGCGTTTCAAGTCGAAGGCCTATCGGCCACAGTTGAGAAACTCTTGGCCGACGATCGCTTTGCCGAGAAATGGGCCCGCCCATGGCTCGATGTGGCGCGATACTCGGACACCAACGGCTACGAAAAAGACTTGCAACGAGACCAATGGGCTTGGCGGGACTGGGTGCTCGATGCGATCGCGAAGGATATGCCATACGATCAATTCATCATCGAACAAATCGCCGGGGATCTTCTCCCTAATCCAACTCAGGAACAGATCATCGCGACAGGCTTCCTGCGCAATAGCATGATCAACGAAGAAGGTGCAATCGTCCCTGAGCAGTTCCGGATGGTTGAAATGTTCGATCGGATCGATTGCATCGGAAAAGGAATCTTGGGAATGTCCCTGCAGTGCGCGCAGTGCCATACCCACAAATTCGATCCGATCACCCAAGACGAATACTACGGGATGTTCGCTTTCCTGAACAACACCTTCGAGTCTCGATCCTGGGTCTATACACCTGAACAACTCACGCTGATCAAAGAAGTCCGCGATGGAATCGCGTCGGCTGTCTCGCAGTACAAAGAAGCCCATCCAGATTGGGAAACGAATTTTCAAGCTTGGAAACAGCAAGTCCTTGCATCGAGGCCCAAATGGCAAGCCCTGCGAGCTGAGTTGCTCGAGACGATCAGTGGTTTGAATCATCCTGTCCAAGAATCAGACGACTCGATCTTGATGGTCGGTCATCACAGCGGCGACATCTTCATGATCGCACCAGCAACGTTACCTACGATCACAGGGATTCAATTTGAAGTCCTTACGCATGGCGAGTTACCATTTAGGGGCCCAGGTCGCAGCAATGTAGGCATGTTCGATTTGCGTGAAATCGAACTCTTTGTTCAAAAACCAGGCAGCTCTGAATGGGAGAAACAAAAGTTCTCTGCAGCATCAGCCGACTTTAGCAACCCCGAAGAGAAGTCTGCCGATGGCAAGAATTCTTCAGGCCCTGTGGCCAATCTGATCGATGGCAAGGATGAAACCGTTTGGAAGTCCGATCGAGGATTGGGGCGTCGCAATCAATCGTCGGTGGTCGTCTTACAATTGGAAAAACCTCTCGAAAACTTGCAAGACCACAAGCTCAAGTTCGTGTGGAGGCAAGGGGAAATGATCGGATGCTGTCGCATTAGCGTTACCGACACGCCAACACCTAGCGCTCCTGCAATCGATCATGATGCCATCTTGTCGATGATCGAATCCCCCGAAATTTCCGAGAAGGCTTTTCAAGCTTGGATGGCCACTCGAGAAGATGCCAAAGATCAGAATCTAGCGATGGAGAATCATTGGAAGCGATTTCCAAGTGCTAAGACCAGTGTGTTGCACATGAGCGAGCGGGATGCTCGCAATGCACGGGTGACTTACACACTCAAGCGTGGGAATTGGGATCAACCCGATCGACCTACCGAGCCGCAGCTACTTGGAAGTTTTCATCCAACTGTGCAAACCCCTGAGCCAGCTCGTTTGAGATTGGCGCGTTGGTTGGTCGATAAGCAAAACCCGCTCACTTCGCGTGTGGCCGTCAATCGCGTCTGGCAGGAGATCTTTGGACAAGGTCTTGTCGAGACCTCCGAGGACTTCGGCACACGGGCACCGGTACCTGAGTACCAAGGGATCCTCGATACTTTGGCAGTCGAGTTTATGGATTCGAATTGGAGTTTTAAGAAACTCGTTCGCTCGATTGTATTGAGTGACACCTACCAGCGAAGTTCGCATGCGACGAATATGATGCTCGAGCTAGATCCCAAGAACCGGTGGCTTACTCGAGGCCCAAGGTTCCGCTGCGATGCCGAGACAGTTCGCGACATAGTGCTGAGCATTTCGGGACTGATGCATCACAAGCTAGGAGGTCCGAGTGTGATCCCACCGGTTCCTCAGAATGTGCTCGATTACAACTATGTGTATCCTGGGTATTGGAAAGCGGCCGAAGGCCCAGAACGTTATCGAAGAGCTCTTTACATGTTCCGAAAGCGATCGATGCCCGATCCGGTGCTCAGTAGTTTTGATGCACCCAACGGCGATGCAGCCTGTGCGCGTCGCATCCGATCCAACACACCCCTTGCGGCATTAACAGGCTTGAATGAACCGATTTTCGTCGAAGCGGCCAATGGCTTTGCGATGCGGATTCTGCGAGAGTCACCTGCGTCGGATCTCGAAAGGATCGAGAAGGCTTACAAGATTGCGACCTCACGAAGTGCGACCGCCGAGGAAAAGTCGCAGTTGATCAAGTTCTTAGAGCAGCAGCGCAAGAGGCTCGCCGACGGCTGGCTCAATCCACGCGAGATACTCACCGGGGATCCTGGCAAGCTCAAGGAATTGCCCGAGGGAACGACCCCTCAAGACGCAGCAGCATGGACCCTAGCGGCCAGAGTCCTGTTGAATCTCGATGAAACCCTTAGCAAGCAGTAGTAGACCACATAGGGAATTACGCCATGAATAAGTCGTATATTAACTTTATCATTACAGTCGGACTGGCGCTGAGCTTTTTAGGAGTCCGCAGCACGCTTGCGCAAGAAGCACTTGTCGCGATTGATAAACACGATGGCAAACCGGCTGACATGAGTCAACCGGTGCAAGTGTTCATCTTGTTGGGACAGTCCAACATGGTCGGCTTGGGCAAGGTCAAGGGAGGAGATACCTCATTGGAGCATGTTGTTCGAGAGAACAAAAAGTATCCGTATCTGATCGACGAACTTGGGAATTGGATACAACGCAATGATGTACGTTTTGTTCGCTACATGTCAGGCAAAGGGCCACTGAACAACGAATGGATGAGCGTTCAGGGAAATACGCTTGGACCTGAACTTGGAATTGGTCATCCGCTAGGGAATGCGATCGAAGCACCGGTAATGATCCTCAAATGCTGCATAGGCAATCGGGCACTTGGATGGGATCTGTTGCCACCGGGGACTGCCAGACGACAGTATATCTCCAAAGACAAATCGGGCGTCGAAAAGAAACTCGTCTATGCAGGTTACAAAGACAAGCCAGAGTTTTGGGAGATGGATCCAGCGAAAGGTCTTCAGACCGAGCCTGCACCCTGGCTAGACAGAGCGGGTAAGCCAATTGACTGGTATGCTGGTAAGCAATGGGACACCGATATTGGGGATGCAAAAAAAGTGCTTGCGGAATTAGAGAAACACTACCCTGGCGCGAAAGGGTACGAGGTTACCGGTTTCTTTTTTTGGCAAGGCGAACGCGATGCGGGGAACGCAGGGCATGCAGCCCATTACGAGGAGAATCTTGTGGCGTTTATCAAAGCACTGCGCAAGGAATTCAACGCACCGAAAGCCAAGTTCGTTTGTGCGACGTTGGGTGAGGCGGTCAAAGGGTCTAGTGGTCCAATCGGAGCGGTGCTTGAAGCTCATCTTTCGGTCGACGGAAATTCAGGCAAGTACCCTGAGTTCAAGGGAAATGTCGCTACGGTTTATACGCATCCGATGGCACAAGGAGGTAGCGGCAACGGCCATTATGGTGGCAAAGCGGAAGTCTACATGGACGTCGGCCAATCTATGGGGCAAGCAATGTTGAGTTTGCTCAAAGAATCCAAGTGATGATCACTGACTGTGGGAACGACGAGACTGGAAATCCAATGAGGAGAATTCGGCTCGAAAGGCCTCGCCAAGCGACCCCCAGCCAGCCACAGCGAAGCCACGCTCAAGTGTTCCTGTAAGGACCACACCCTCTAGCCGCACGGGTGCATCGGACATGAAAGACGGCGGGAGTGAGACAATCTGGTTTGGAACGGTTCCCGACCATCTTTCAGTACCTTGGACCAAACCCCAAGATTTGGTTTTGGATGAAACCTTTCCATCGGAAAACAACCGGTACGCCGATGGCAACTTCTGCTTTGCTAATGGTTCCGTCCAGTACATTCAAGTCGAGCAAGGTGCAGATCCTAAAGCCCTCAGAGCTTTTTTTACCGTCGCCGGAAATGATACCGGTGCGATGGAGCGTCTTTATCCCAAAGGACAATCTAAGCACAAGACCACGAGTATATGGAACGCCAACGCAAGAATGTCTGCAAGTAACAACGCAAAGCAGATAGCGTTAGGATTCATGAACCATCAAGCGGCCTACAGGAAACTGCCGGCGGCTATCGCCTTTGGCCCAGATGGCAAGCCATGGCATTCATGGCGAGTTGCAGTGCTTCCTTTTTTAGGAGATGGTGAGGGTTATGATTTGTTTAAACGCTATAATTTCAATGCCCCAGGGGACGATCCTTCGAATGAATATGTACTCAAAAACATGCCATCGGTATTCAAAGATCCTGTGGCTCCTTGTAAAGACCCAACCCACACAAAGATCCTTCTGATGACAGGCTCTGGCACGGCATTTCCCAACAAATAGGTCATCGACGATCAACTTGCATCGTAGGAGTCGGGTTTGTTCATCATTTGCAATGCCGAAAACCGATGGGCGTGAACCATTTTTCATATCTGCAAAGCAGCGTCTTTTGCATAGGGTCTGTCCCTGCATTTAATTAAAAAACCGAAAAAACCGGGGACAGACCCTGTGTTAAGGGCCAACTTACTCAGGGGACAGACCCTGCATTGAGGGCGAGGTAAATGCCAGCATTTTTTTGGGGGATCTAGAGCGGAATCGAGCATGATTCCACCCAACGAGGGGGCTCGCAAAGCGATTTTTAACAATCAGCACCCAGTTTTTGCCGGCTCGGCGCAGACCGATACCCACAACCCCTTCAGGGCTCTTTTCAAATGGGGTCGGTCTTGTACCCGAAGCTTACGCGGATCGCGATGGGCCGTCAGCTGAGCATGCTTGCTGCTGGTCTTCCTTCGGCTCACTCCCGGTCCGATAGCGATACATCTGACCGAAATCCCTGGCCTGCTTGATCACCACCTCGGCGCCAAAGCGATGATCCTTAATGCACAAGGGTATATCCTCAGGCAACGTTTTCATTTCCCGCTCGAGGATCTTGTTCCTGATGCACCACTCAAGCGCATGCAAATACTCCTTGTCGGTGTAATCCAAGAACCCTTTGTCACTGCACCGGAATCCACCCGTGTGCAACTGTGGATCATTCGATAGCGTGCTGATCTTCACCACGCTAAGGAACTCTCCTTTGGAGATCTTCGGTATCCAAACCGGAGGCTTTTCGCTTTTCGGCTCGCTTGGTGATTTCTCCGATGTTTCAAGGACTTGGGGAATCGAAGCTTTCCCCTGAGATTCGTCTATTGGGATTGGCTCTACCGGTGGCCCCTCCTGCTGTTGTTTCTCAAGCTCCTGCATCTGGGATCGGAGCCTATCGAATCTGACTTTGGCCGAAGTGTAGCTGTAGTCGTCGATCCCAAGGGAAAAGCCCGCCTTGATTGCATTGAGGTCGACATAAAAGCTACATCCAAGCAGGTGATCGGTGTCCTCGATGACCGTCGCATGAAAACGGCCTTTCCAGAAGTGACCCATCGAACCACCGTCTTCGATATTGGCTCTCTGCGCGATCTTCTGACAAAGCAGGCGCATCCACCAACTGATGCTGCTGAGTTGCTCTCGGAGCACAGCGATCCTCTTCTCGTTCTTCGCCAGAGCCTCGATCTGCGTTTCCTTCGGGGTGATCGGCACACGCACAAACTTATCGCCGTCGACGAGACATTTCTTCGACTTTGGACAAAGGGTCATCCAGCGACGAGCCACTTCCAGATCCGTCCACTGCTTGACCGCATCGGGCCTGGAACGCAGGATCTGGTGGATATGGTT
>JBJSXX010000124.1:0-18173 GCA_046086605.1 Pirellula sp.
CCTCCGAAGCGATGAAGAACGAACCGGTAATGATGTGCACAGCGTTTTTGGGTTGTTGGCCCGAGGCAAATGGCTCTTGGCTCAATCCCAACGCTTCCTTCAAGTCACCGGCGCATCGGATCTCGCAGCGCGATGCCGATGCCGATCGCTGGGCGATCGATACAAGTTTTTCGACGGGGGTGAATCGAGGATTCGATTGGTATTGGGTCAAGATGATCCGATCGGCGAATTTTGTTAAGCGATCGAGCATCTCAGAAGCCTTCTTGTCCTTCGAGCACGCGAAGATGACCGACTTGGGTTGCTTGGGAAAAAATGTCTCGATGGTATCGACGAGGGCATCCATCGATGCTTCGTTGTGGGCTGTATCGAGAATCCAATAGGGACTGTTGGAAAGAACTTCCAAGCGTGCGGGAACCTGAGTGCTCGCGAGCGACTCGGCTATGGCTTGATCGCTCAGGTTCCAGCCCAATTCTTTGAGCTTGTCCCAAGTGGCCACAGCAATCGCGGCATTGTCGGCTTGGTGTTTCCCGAGCATCCGCAGTGAGTATTGGCGAGCGTCGACCCGAGTGTCTGAGTATTCGAGAACGGCCGAAAGGTTTTGGGGTAAGGGTTTCCATTGCGCATGAAAGTCCCGACCTAGTTGCAAGAGATCCGATCCGTTTTCGCTAGCTGTTTGCTGGATGACTTTGTAGGCCTCGGGAACCCTCGCTCCACAAATCACAGGAATCGATGGTTTGATGATGCCCGCTTTTTCGGAGGCGATTTGAGCGAGGGTGTTTCCGAGTTGTTGCTGGTGGTCGTAACTGATGCTTGTGATAATGCAAAGGGCGGGCGAGCAAACGTTGGTGCTATCGAGACGTCCCCCAAGGCCGACTTCGATGACATTAACATCTGTTTTTCGATTGCTAAAAGCGAGCCAACCGATAGCGGTGGCCATTTCAAAGAAGGTGGGCAGACCGTGCGAACTTTGACGGCAAGCCTCTTCGGCTTGGCGCATCTGATGGACGATTTCGACCAGTTCCTGTGGCTCGATCGGTTCGGAGTCGACGACGAACCGTTCTTCAAGATCGACTAGGTGGGGGGAGGTGTACAGACCGGTTTTCAATCCGTTTTTGCGGAAGGCTTCGGCAAGGAGCCAGGAGACGGAACCTTTGCCCTTGGTGCCTGCGATATGAATCACTGGGGCTTGGAGCTGTGGATTGCCTAGCAACTCCAGAAAGTGGGCCATTCGGTCGAGTTTGAAGTTGTTTTTGGTGTATGGCCGATCGGTGGATTTCTCGTAGTTGATGCGATCCAGCAGGTGGTTTATTGCGGCTAGGTAGCGCGGGTCTGTACGTTTCATGTCGCGATTATAGAAGCCAAAAATGCTTCGGCATCTGAAAACAGGCGAAAAACACTCGCAAGTTGTCCGGATGCTCTCGGGTGCTTGTGAACCGAAAGTGGGGGTTTCTCGTAGTCTAACCATTCCCAGGGGAACGAGTGTTCTTTTCGGCCCCAATCACCCTTGTCCTTTCAATTTCGAACGATCCCATGGCAACCTCAACGGACCTGGAAAACCGCCCCAGCACCTACGACAACGATCCAACCAAAACGATCGTTGAAACCCGCAATCTCGGCAAAGTCTACCGCGATTTCTGGGGTCGCAAGAAGGTTCAGGCACTCAAGTCCCTGGACTTGGAAGTCCGCCGTGGGGAGATCTTCGGCCTGCTGGGCCCGAACGGATCTGGCAAGTCGACGACGATCAAGCTGATGCTCGGGCTGTTGTTCCCGACCCAAGGCCGAGTGTTTGTTTTCGGCAAAGAAGCGACGGATGTTTCAAAGAATGAGCGGATTGGGTATCTGCCCGAAGAATCCTACTTGTACAAGTTCCTCAACGCAGAAGAGACTTTGGACTTCTACGGTCGGCTCTTTGACATGCCTGCGGATGTTCGCCGAGAGCGAATCGAAAGTCTTATCAAGATGGTCAAGCTCGAGCATGCCCGTCGTCGCCAACTCAAGGAGTATTCCAAGGGGATGACTCGTCGGATCGGTTTGGCTCAAGCTCTGATCAACGAACCGGAGTTCTTGGTTCTCGACGAGCCGACGACCGGCTTGGATCCGCTCGGAACCCGAGACATGAAAGATTTGATCCTGCGTCTGAGGGACGAGGGCAAAACGATTTTAATGTGCTCGCACCAACTTGCAGACGTTCAGGATGTTTGCGATCGGGTGGCGATCCTTCACCAAGGAGAACTCAAGGAGCTTGGCCGAGTCGACAGCTTGCTGAAGATTCAAGACCTTACCGAGATCCATGCCAGTGGTTTGACGGAGGATGCCAAGCGACAGATTCGAGATATTATCGAGAAGTCTGGGGGCAAAGTCGATCGGATGGACAACCCAACGACAACCATGGAGGACTTGTTCCTCGAGATCGTCAAAGAGAGCGAACAGCGACCGGGTCGTCGCGGTGGTCGAGGTAGCAATTAGTTTTTCCCTTTGTAGCTCTTTGGATTGATTTTAACCTCCAACTGATTTTGAAATTGCACGGCGGATCTCCTCATCATGCGGCTTAATCCCGATCATTTTTGGTCTTACAGCGAGTGGCTGTTTCAGCAAGGTGCACTTTTTAACGGTGCGTTGTTGGCAATCATCTTGTCAGTGCTTGGCTTCTTCTTTGGATACATCGTCTCGGTGTTCAAGCACGGTCCATCGGAAGGGTTTCTCAAGGTTTCTCAAATCATCGGGCAGCTTTTCACGGTAGATTTGCCCAAGATGTCGGCCCGGCGGATCTTTGCAGTCGCCAAGTTGGCTGTTAAGGAATCGATCCGAAAGAAAGTGCTGGTGCTCGTCGGCATTTTCATCGTAGGAATGATGTTTGCCGGTTGGTATCTGGATCCAAACGCAGAATATCCGGCACGGCTTTATATATCCTTTGTGCTCACTGCAACGACCTACTTGGTTTTGTTGATGGCTCTGTTTATCAGTTGCTTCAGTATCCCCGCCGATATCAAAAGCAGGACGATCTACACGATCACGACCAAGCCTGTGCGGCCCTTGGAGTTGTTCCTCGGGCGGGTCTTTGGTTTTACTGCCATCGGGACGTTTGTATTGGCGATCATGGGGCTATTGAGCTACATCTTCGTTGTTCGTGGTCTTGATCACGACCACGAGGTGGTCTCTCTTGATCCTACAGGAAGATCCGGTGAGACTTCCTTCGACACTCGCCACCGACATACCTTTACGCTCAACTCAGAAGGTCGCGGGACGACCAATGAGGTCAAGGGCCACCGTCACATCGTGACGAAGGTCGGAGATAAAGCAGTCGTCGGCAGTCCCATCGACGACTTGACTGCACGGATTCCAATCTATGCACGTGGTTTAATGTTTACTGGACGCGATGGTGAGAGAAACGAAGGCTACAACGTCGGTTACATGTCCGAGTACCAAAAGTACATCGAAGGCGATTCGCTTTCGCGGGCGGTATGGCGTTTTGAAGGTGTCGATAAATCGCTCTTCAAGGATGTGATTCTTTACGACCTAACGATCAGCGCATTTAGAACCTACAAGGGCGACATTGTCACGCCTGTCGGTGGCCTGATTCACTTCCGAAGCATTGACGGAAGAGTCAAAAGCGAAGACGAGCCGTTCAAAGTCAAGGAGTTTCAGGTCGATCGTCGTTCGGTTCGAACGAGTCTTAAGGGATTCATCGAAGACAAGCCAGCTGATTTAGACTTTTTTAAGGACATCGCTCCGGACGGAAGTTTCGAGGTTGTCATCCGTTGCCAAGACCGAGGACAATACCTTGGCATGGCTGCCGCGGATATCTACCTGCGACCCGCCGACTTGCAGTTCTGGTGGAACTTTGTCAAAGGCTACATCAGCATCTGGCTGCAGATGTTCATCGTAATCTGCTTTGGCACCATGTTTTCGACCTTCCTGTCAGGCCCGGTAGCAGTCATCGCAACCGTTGCAGCATTGATCCTTGGGTTCTTCGGTTTCTTTGTCGATGATTTGGTTAAGAACACGTCCAAGGGGGGTGGGCCGATCGAGTCGTTGATCCGGCTACCAACGCAGATGGGTTCTCAGATCGAATTGGAATTGGGTAATGACAAGTTGCAGACGGCGATTTTCGCTCTCGACAGAGGCATCGTAACGGCAGTAGCGCGGCTCAAGGACGCTGTGCCGAACTTTTCCCAACTCGACACATCCAATTTCGTAGCCTACGGGTACAATATTTTCGGTGGGCTATTGGGTCGTCATTTGACGATCGCGTTTTGCTACTTTGTGTTGACGGCATTGGTGAGTTACTTCTTCCTCAAGACGCGGGAGATGGCGGCGTGAACAATCGTTCTTTGACTAGAAAAATCATCTATATCTCGATGATGGTGGCGTTGCTGATCCCCTTGTTTTTCTTGGGCAAGCCGCCGACGAAGGGTTCTGGGCAAATCGCCGAACTTCGCAGCCGTTACTCGATGGGACAAGCGGACCTTGGGAAACTCGATCCGGCCAGCGAAAGCATGAAACTTGCGACCGTCGGCATGCGTGGTATCGCTGCGACGATCCTGTGGATGCAAGCTGACCACTTCAAAGAAGAAAAATACTTTGACAGGTTCAGTGCGACCCTCAATCAAATCGCTTTGTTGCAACCGCACATGATCAGCGTTTGGCAGCACCAAGCCCACAACCTTAGCTACAACGTATCACCTGAATTCGAGGACTACCGTCAACGCTACGAGTGGGTCAAAAAAGGAATCGACTACTTGGTCAAAGGAACCAAGTTCAACACCCGTAAGCCCATCCTGCAATACGATCTTGGACAGTACCTCGGTGCCAAGATGGGCAAGGCCGACGAAAAACTCCAATACCGCGAACTCTTTCGAAACGACGACGAGTTCCATAAGTACTTCGTCGAGCAAGGTTTGAATGCCAAGTCCGATGATGCCTTGGGCCCAGATCGAAAACCAGACAACTGGCTCGTGGGTAAGCAATGGTTCGAACAAGCTTACCAATTGGTCTCTGCGGGCGTTCCGATCAAGAAGTCTCCGCACTTGCTCTTTAGTTATGGCCCGTTGTGGCAAATGTATCATGGCGAAGCCATTGAGGATGAAGGTATTCTCGACGAGCGAGCTAAGTTCGTTTGGGAGAGAGCTAGCCGAGAGTGGAAAGACTTCGGCAATCGGGAGCTTGCGACTACAGGTTACGTACCAGTAACTCTGCGGAGCATTGAAACAGCTCGCAAGAATGTCGACGAATTGAAGCAAAAGTTTGCTGAACTGACCGCTCCGGTTCGAGACAAGGTCATCGCGGCAAAGAAAGAAAGAGCGACCATCGCCAATCCTCGCAAAGCCGAAGCATTCGCCAAGAGTGCCGATGCCCAAACCAACGAAGAGCGAATGTGGGCGTCGGAATTTGCGATGGCGATCGAACCGAACTATCAAGAGCTTGCCAGCGAACTCCCAAGGAGTGACCAAATCAAAGCCCTTGAACTCGCTAGCCAACTTCGCTCCTCAGAGGAGTACTCGCGATCGACCAGTTCTCTCCGAGAACAAGTCAACTACTCCTACTGGGAAACTCGAGCCCTGGCCGAGCAACAACAGATGATGGTCGATGCACGACGGCTGATCTTTGAAGGAAACAAACTGATCGATGTTGCTGATATCAAGGGTGCTGTCGAGAAATACGAAGAAGCATTTGTGCGATGGGATAAGGTATTCCGTTACTATCCAGTGATCATGACCGAAGATGTCGGAGGGGATGTGCTTAAGGCGATCAATCGCTACAAGAAACTCATCGACGAAGACATCGACGAGAAGTTCGTCTTGTATGAATTCATGCAGTTTAGGCGAGGTTACGATGCGGATTACCTAGACTTTAATGTCGAAAAGACCCTCTCGGACTGGGGTGCTCGAGCAACGACGCTCGGTAGCCCAGAAGACTTCTTCAACACGCCACTCGCGAAAGCCTATGGAATCTCATCCGATCCGCCCGTAACGCCTTCGCCTGGAGACAACTCCAAGCCAGAACCATCACCAGCTCCCAAAAAGCCTATTACCCCGAGGGACTTAGTTCCCGAAGTACCTGCTTTGCCGAAGTCTCAACTTCCACCTACCTTGGAGAACCCCGGAGCATAGCTTCCGAGATCGCCATGGGCCTATACGACCGAGGCTATTACCAAACAGACCAAGATCTCGATATGCGGCCAGGCTGGAATCAGCAGTCGGCCGTATCGCAGTTGATCATTTTCAACGTCATCGTCTTTGTCATCAATCTGTTGTTTGGTAACGTTACGAGGGACAATCAAGGGGCGATCAACGAGGCGCTGGCTCTGAGGCCCGATACGCTTTGGCAACCTTGGACTTGGTATAAGACTATCACTTATGCCTTTGCTCATTCGTCGCGCGATATTAGCCATATCTTTTTCAACATGCTCAGCCTGTATTTCATGGGCCGTAGTGTTGAAATGCGTTACGGTCGCAAAGAGTTTCTGAAGATCTATATGCTCGCCGCATTGTTTTGCGGGGTCATGACGATGCTACTTAGGGCATTGATGCCAGGCTCTGGTGCAGCGGTTCTGGGTGCATCTGGAGCGGTGTTGTGCATCTCGATGCTCTTTGTCTACAACTTTCCAAATGCAACGGTCTACCTGATCGTCTTCCCGATGCCTGCTTGGGTTCTTGGGGTGATCTTCGTCCTGACCAATTTCTTCTCAAGCCCAGGGACAGGAATCGCTTATGACGTGCACCTCTTTGGGATCTTGTTTGCAACCGCGTACTTTTTTCTCGGCTGGAGTTTCAGTAGGCTTCAGAATCCCATGGAAGGGGTCACTTCGATCCAAAAATGGTGGAAGAGGCGTAAGTTCAAGTTGCATACGCAGGACGATCCAAACCTATCTGACGATGAGCTAGAGGCAAAAGAGGCCGATCGAATTTTGGAAAAGATCCACGCATCGGGAAAGGATTCGCTCACTAGCAAAGAGAAGAAGTTCCTGGAAATATATTCCCAGAGCGTCCGAAACAAAAAACGACAAGGTTTCTAGTCGTAGTGTCTTGAGTTTCTTTCTTGGAGATCCACTGATTTCATGTCGAGTCCTGATGAACTTTTTCCTGTAATGCGTAGAGAGATCGCCGGCCAGTCGATCGAATCGCTCATCGACCAATACGGCTCCCCTTGCTATGTCTATGACATGGCGACCATTAGGCAAAAGGTCGCCGACTTAAAAGCCTTCGATGTCATTCGCTATGCGCAGAAAGCTTGCTCGAATATCGCCATCCTAGATCGATTGCGAAGACTCGGAGTCGTCGTCGATGCAGTCAGTGCTGGAGAAGTCCAGCGAGCACTTTCGGCTGGATTCGATCCTCATAGCAAGCCGCATGGGATTGTCTACACGGCAGATGTGTTCGATCAAGAAGCCCTCGCGATGGTCAAGCGTCTGGGACTCCATGTCAACTGCGGCTCGCCGGACATGATCGATCAGCTCGGTCAGGTCGCGCCCGGATCGAGCATCACACTTCGAATCAACCCAGGCTTTGGGCACGGACATAGCCAAAAGACAAACACCGGTGGACCGCAGTCCAAGCATGGGATCTGGCACGAGCAAATCGACCAATGCTTGCGACTTGCCGACGTCCACAACATCGCCATCACAGGCTTGCACATGCATATCGGGTCAGGAACCGACCTCGAGCATTTGTCTCAAGTCTGCGAAGCCCTCGAAAAGATCGCAAGACAAGTAGGACGAACACTGACTACCATCAGTGCCGGCGGCGGACTGCCGGTCCCCTACCGCCAAGGTCAAAGCTATGTCGATATCGATCGCTATTACCAGCTTTGGAATCAGACCCGAAACCGACTCGCAGGCGAGTTTGGACATCACCTGAGTTTAGAAATCGAGCCAGGCAGATACCTCGTGGCCGAAAGCGGTTTCTTGATTGCTGAAATCCGATCGGTCAAGAAGATGGGTCAAAACACGTTCTATCTGCTCGATGCAGGCTTTAACGATCTTGCCCGGCCGATTCTCTACGGTGCCTATCACCCGATCTCGATTTGCCATCGGGGACACCCACCTTCGAGCCGGGAATTGGTCGATGTCGTTGTCGGTGGGCCGCTTTGCGAAAGCGGAGATATCTTTACGCAGGAGGAAGGTGGATTTGTGGCCAAACGCCCACTGCCGGTAGCGAAAGTGGGTGATTTGCTCGTTCTCGAAGTCGCCGGAGCTTATGGTTTTGTCATGTCGAGCAACTATAACGGACGCTTTCGAGCCCCGGAATTGTTGATCGAAGACGGCCATGTCCACTGCGTTCGCTCTCGGGAAACCTACGAAGATCTCATCCGAGGAGAGAAAATCCCACCCCCGCCGAAGGCTTGACCCTCTAGAATACTATTCCAAGTTTGTCGATCAATCACAAGTTCCCCTTCCCCAACCCGTCGTTTTGACAGGAGTAGAGTATGTCCCCAAGAAACCTCTTTGGTTCCCGCAAGTTGCTCGCAGGTATCGTCGCCATGGCCCTGATGTCGGCTGGTTTCGCAGAAGAAACCACCGTACCGGCCCCTCCAGCACTGGCCTTCAGCATGAAAAACATCGATGGCCAATCGGTCGACTTGAGCAAGTACGAAGGCAAGGTAGTTCTGTTTGTCAATGTGGCTAGCAAGTGCGGCTACACCAAGCAGTACACAGGCCTGCAAGAACTTCACGACAAGTATGCATCGAAGGGTCTGGCCGTCGTCGGTGTGCCCTGCAATCAATTCGGTGGTCAAGAGCCAGGCTCCAACGAAGAGATCAAGCAATTCTGCTCGAGCAAGTACAAGGTAACCTTTGACATGCTTGACAAGGTCAACGTCAACGACGATGCCAAAGGCAAGGCTTGTCCACTGTATGGCTATCTGACCAGCGTTGATACGAAGCCTGCTGCCAAGGGCAACATCAAATGGAACTTTGAAAAGTTCCTGCTAGATCGCAAAGGCAACGTCGTTGGTCGATTTGGTTCGGGCGTCGAGCCAACATCTGCGGAACTGACCGCAGCGATCGAAAAGGCTCTTGCAAACTAGTTGCTTAGCCAATTTGAAATACAGAGGCGCAAAGAGCACAGAGCTTGGATGGATCATTCCACCCACTCTGTGACCTTTGTGTCTCTCTGTGTTTCAAATGTTTGAATCCTCTTCCGCAATATCGCGCGAAGAACCTTATTTCTTGACACTGATATAAAACGGTTCGCTGCTAAACGTGTGCTTCATCACGAAGTTGATCGACACATGCACCGTGATTGGAACCAAGTGCCGCTCAACCTCCGGTGCATCCGCATTGGCCTTGAATGTGATGTAACCTGCTGATTCTCCTGCCGTCAGTAACGTCTTACTTGCTCCAATGTCCACCACAACCCCTGCCGGTAAGGGATTCCCATAAGGCTGTTCGAGATGCTGGAGCATCGCATCGAGCGTGACGTTTCCTTTGTAGTCGGAAGCTCGCTCGATCTGGATGTCGATCCGCTGGGATCCACCGGGCTTAAGCTCGATCTGCGCGGCGCTGAGCTTGATGCTCCGAATATCCATCGGCTTGCCGACCGATACCGTATGATGGTCGACAGGGTAATGGCCACGACCACCCCCAGGCATGTAGACTTCTTGGAGGAACGAAGCTGTCGCCTGTAAGCCAGTTTTCTGACCGTCGGCTTCTGCGTGCTCGGATGTACCTGTGATCTTGATGTTGGACATGCCCATCGGTGCATCTGCAGCGGCCGTGAGCCATATCGCTCCATCAGGCTTGCCAGCAAGGATCCGACCACACTCGGCCCGAACCCCCGGTGGCAGTCCTTCGATCCCCAGTTGAATCTCTCCTGCAAAACCATTTCGACGCTGAGCCTTCACGTAAATCACACTCGCGCTGCCAGCAGCCAGCGGTGTCTTGTCGGTATCTGCTTCCAACAAAAAGTAAGGCTTGGCTTGTTTGATTTGCAAAGCGTAAGGGTAACTCGATCCTCCTCGTCCATGCAGGTCGCGAACCTCAAGGGTAAAGATCCCATCGGCTGGCGCTGTCCAATTCTCCAGGGTTGCATCGGAGGAGAGTACTCGATCGAACGTCGAATCGTCGGCTTCGCTCAACGCATTTCCTTCGGCATTGAGAATTCGAAGTTTCGCATCGAGCTGCGATCCCAATCGTCTTGCGAATACCTCGAAACTTAAACGCTGTTGGGCTTTAGCCTCGAATCGAAAGCGATCTGCTTGCTCAGGAACATCGATGCTCCCGCATACGACGCTCGGGATTGCAAGCTGCATAGGCGAAGCCTCGGCTGCTTGTGCAGCCTCGGCGGTAAGCGACGAGCTGGGCTCGCTAACAATCGGATCGGCCGACGCAAGCACCTGCAATGCATTGAGCGGCACCGAACCGACCACTGGTGCGAACTGCTCGATCCGCGTAGTTGCCGAAACGACAGGACTGATCGTAGCCGTCGCTTCTGCGCCCAAGGCCAGGCCGACGATTTGCAGATTTGCTGCAGCTCCTTGCGCGACGGCTAGCGGCTTTGCGACCAAACCAAAGGGTCTCGCAGAACACTCGACAGCATAAGTCCAATCGGCATTTCCTTGATAGCGAACATCGCGGACCTCGAGCAAGTACTCTCCAGGGGCATCGATTGGAACATGCATCAAAGGATCGCCTGCAAACGAATTATCGCTCGACGCAATCGTCGATCCAGAGAGACTGCGGAGTGTAATCATCGGATCAACGCGAGTCTGCATATCATGCAAACGATTCTGCAGTCGCTGACTGGTCATGTGGAAAGTCCAAGCCCCCGGTTGGTCGATCCGGATTTTATAAAAATCGAGGTCTTCCCCTTTTTCGATCGCTCCGCAAATCGTCGCTGGAAGGGAGACACTCTGCGCTTTTTCGGGTGTATCGTTGTCAAGAACTTCCGAAACCAGTGACTCGCGCGCGATGACCAATTGCCCGACAGTGCTTACCCCATGTGGTGTCCAAACGCGAAAGTCTCGAATACCGGGTAGAGCATCGGGATCGCAGGTGATTTTGAGTTTGCACTTGGAGTTTGCTACATCGTTACGATCTTTGTCCTCTGGCTTCTCGGTCTCTAGAGGAACGACCTCGCCGCGCACTCCCGTGCCTGAGATGATCACACCGTTGCCTCCGGCTAGGTTGTAGCGAGCCGAAAGTTCGTGCTCGCTCGTTTGCCCCACGATTGCCGCCGTGGGCTTGAGACTCATGAGCATCGGATAGGAGTTATTGGTCTGCGCAACTGCGATGGGGTTGAGATAACCACCTAGCAATACTGCATAGACACTCGCAGTACGCACGAAAACGCTCTTGAGCTTCATCATCGTATAAATAGAAACTGCTTGGAGTTGATCAAGGCCCAGAGGAGATCCTGGTAGCCCTCTGCCGGGCTCGGACTGGCCATCACAAAACTCCGAGCTTGTGCAAGCTCATCGGTCGAGGGCCCTCGGCACAAGGTAGCAAGGTAAAGTTCTTCGATGCAATTGTCGGTCGGTTTCCCGGAAGCAACGAGCGTTGCGACTCGACCTTGGCCGTCTGCGATCTTACTCGATACGATGTCGCCATTGAGTGTGTGCAGAGCTTGTGCAAGATTCTCATCGGGAGTTCGCTCGCATTCGCAGACACTGGCGCGTTTGGTTTTCCCAAAGGTGACCAAAAAGGGATTGGTGTTATTGGTTGCCGCATCGGGCAGTTCCACGGCCCGCTTGCCCAAGGGCATGTTCGGGTGCTTGGTTCGCACCATCGTCGCATCATCGATGCAATCGAGTAGCGACTCGGCGGCGATCCGCTTGACTCGGTAGTGACTGAAGAAACGCGTGTCTTCCGCGTTATGCTCGTTGGGTTGGGAATCGAGTTGATAGAGTCTTGATCGCATGATGGTTCGCATCAAATGACGAACGTCAAAACCACTTTGCTGAAACTCGCTCACCAAGTGATCCATCAGTTGCGGATTCGAAGGTGGATTGGTCGAGCGCATGTCATCGATCGGTTCGACAAGCCCCCGGCCCAGTAGATACGCGGTATAGCGATTGACCATGTTGCGAGCAAACGCTGCGTTCTCCTTGCGAGTAAGCCATTCGGCTAGGGCGATCCGCCGGTCGCTTGCATGCTCCAAAGGCGAGTCCTGAAGGGGGGTCGGCTTCATCACCGCACCGGTCTTGGGATGTGAAACTTCTCCACCCGAGTTGACGACGACCACTGTTTCGCCTCCGAAGATCCCAAACTCGGCACTGTTCTTGCTCGCGACGCGTGCAAAGAAGGCAGCAAATCCGTAGTAATCGTCTTGGCTGTAGCGTTCGTATGGATGATGATGGCACTTGGCACACTGCAAGCGAGTCCCAAGGAAAAGCTGAGCCGTCGATTCGGCTAGATCCGATGGATTGTTTGCAATGCGATAGTAATTGGCCGGACCGTTCGAAAAGATAGAACCTTTGGCCGTGATTAGCTCGCTGACGAACTTGCCCATCGGCTTGTTGGTGCGAAACGATTCCCGCATCCAATTGTGCAAGGCCCACATTCCGCTCTCGCCCAGTACCGCAGAATTGTTGCGAATCAAATCCGACCACTTCAAACTCCAATAAGCTGCATACTGGTCATTGAACGTATCGAGTTTGGCATCGCCAGTGAGTCCCAAAAGCCGATCGATTAAGACTGCTCGTTTGTTCGGATCGCTTGATGATAGAAACGCGCGAGACTCCTCGACACTGGGCAACGCTCCAATTGCATCGAGAAACGCCCTTCGCAGAAATGTCGCATCGTCACAAAGACCTGAAGGAGTTAGCTTGAGTTCCTCAAACTTGGCCTTGGCAATATCGTCCATGGGCTGAAACGAGACCCAGTTGTCCAATTGGAACGACTCAGAAAACGGGATCACAAACGTCGCGATCTCGGCATGGTCTGCGAATCGTGCCATCACTGCCCCTTGGCCCTTACCGACGGTCTGAGCCAAGCCTGAGCTCGATACCTTCACGACCGCTTCATCCATGGCATCGAAGCGCGTCCAAGCCGTCACATCTCGGACTTGGCCATCCTCATAGGTAGCCACGGCGCGGAGTTGTTGCGTCTGGGCGATAGGTGCTACACGTTTGTTGGGTTGGATTTCTAAGCGAGTTACTTTTTTGGGTGACGCATCAGGTTTGGGAGCACCCAGCTCGATCCAACGTGCAAGGATCCGGTAATCGTTTGAGTCAACGGAAAACCTAGCACCTCCGCCGTGGGCAACCGAGCCAGTGGCTTTCTTAAGTAGCAGGCTCTCATGAGGATTGTTGGTATTGATCCGGCGACTGCGAGCACCGACAGCGAGGCTTTGGTAGTCGAGCATCGGATCGAAGGCCATGACGCTCAAGACCAATCCACCCTTACCGTACTGACTGGCATGACAAGACCCGGCATTGCAACCCGATCGGGTGATCAGCGGCAGTAGATCCCGATGAAAATCAACCCCTGGAGCATCGACGATACCGCTGACTTCAACGGGTATCTCGACGGACTTCCCATCGCAAGTCGCACGGATCTTGCCCGCCCCATTGGCTACCGCTGTCAGACAACCAGAGGCCGAAACGGTGACGATCTCGGGAGTAAGCGACTCGAAATGGGATTGAGACGTCAGGTCTTTTGCAAGCTCCCCAGGGCTGTTGGGATTCGCGGTCGATGCAGGATCTTCATGGCGCACCAACAATTGAGCTTGGGAAAAGTTCCCCTGCAAGCTCACTTGCGATGGCAGAGCAACAAGGTTCAACTCGCTTTGAGCCCAAGTCGAATCAGTACCCAGTGCGAGTGCAACAAAGATTCCGAGCATCAGCGAAACGAGCCGCAGCGGTAGATGATTGTGAAACACAGCTTAGTATCCTTGATACCTTTAGACCCACTCGCGGACTGGTTCGCCTTCGAGCAATCGAATCGGTCGACCGTCGCTTGCCGTGACGGTCAAATCCAGTGGGAGGCCGAGTTTGTGGTACATCGTCGCGACGATGTGTTCGGTGAAATATTCATTGGATTTAGGTTGCCCTCCGTCGGCGTCGGTTTCACCGATGATCGTACCACCTTGGATGCCCGCACCGGCCATGATCGCAAATCCAGCACTTGCCCAGTGATCGCGTCCGATCGCCGGATTGATCTTGGGCGTGCGACCAAAATCGGTCATCCACACGACCAAGGTTGAGTCCAGGAGTCCTTGTTGCTCTAGATCGATCAGCAGTGCCGGTATGGCTTGATCGACCTGAGGCATACGGTGTTGTTTGAGTCCATTGAAACAGTCTTGATGGTGATCCCAACCCGGATCGCTGACGGTGACGAATCGGACTCCGGATTGAATCAAACGTCGAGCCAGCAGGAGTCGTTGGCCGAACGAACTGCGCCCGTAGTCGTTTCGAATCGCTTCGGTTTCGCTTGCGATATCAAACGCTTGTTTGGTTTCAGGTGCAGTGATCATTCGAAAAGCGGTTTTATAATGCTCGTCGAGAGCATCGAAAGCCTCCGGCTGTTTGTCGGCAGTTCGCTGCATGCGATCAATCTTATCGAGCAATTCTCGCCTGCGATCGATGCGCGTTAGCTCCATATTCATGGGAGGAGTAATATCGCGCACTGAAAATCGATCGACGTTGGCTTCGGCATGAATCTCGAAGGCTGCATGCTCGAGACCAAGCACTCCGGGCAAGCCGCCTTGAAAGGATCGATCGACGTTTGCACCGAGTTGGATAAAAGGAGGCAGAGCTGATTTGAAACCGAGTTGGTGCGAGACGACCGAACCGACACAAGGGTAGATCAGCGATGGGTTGATGTTACGACCCGACATGCACCAATGGTCGGCTACCCCATGGCCAGCATTCTTTGGATTCCAGCTACGAAGCAGCGAGAAGCGATTGACCTCTTTGGCCATTCGAGGGCACAGCTCGGTAAAGTGGACGCCAGGGATTGCCGTTTCGATGACACTCAAAGGGCCCCGCACACCATCCGAGGCCAGCGGCTTGGGGTCAAACGTGTCGTGGTGACTCGTTCCCCCTTGGGTCCAGATAAAAATGCAATTGACCCCCGAGCGAGCTTGTCCTCCGTTAGCAAGCAGACGGGTTGGCTCGAGGAGGGCTGGGATGGTAAGGCCGGCTGCCGAGGCGGCCGCTGTTTGGAGCCAATCACGACGGGTGTGGGTCTGTTTCGTTTTTGACAGAGCCATAGCAATACATAGGTGGGGCTAGAGTGCCGGTCAGGTGGGGAAGCCAACTCGGGTCATTTGGCATCATGAGTCTAGCTCATAGATCGTCTAAAAACAACTTCGACCTGACGTCAAAACCTCTGATTAGGTCGCTTCTATTTATAAGTTTCTAACGTCGGTGCCTATGAGCGGTTCAAAAAAACCGAACCGCTCATAAGTGGTTATTCATTCAGCGATTGTTTCCGATCGCTTTAGCGGTCAATGGCTTTTTGGGGCCATTTGCGTATGATGGAATCCATGGAATCGATCAAGCGTCCGGAGCCAACTGAAACAAAAGCGATCCTGCCAAGGCGGGAGTTTATAAACCGTAGCACTATTGGATTCGCTAGCCTCGGATTCATCAGTGGTTGCGTTCCCCAATCGCTCGAGTCATCCGATTCCCGATCCGCAAGCCGGGTCGATCTGGTCATCGGCCAACGGGGACTTGCCGACGGCCGTTTTCAAAAACCACGCGCACTGGCCATCAGCCCCAGCGATCACTTGTTCGTGATCGATAAAACCGCTCGCGTGCAAGCGTTCGATGCCGAAGGTAAATTCCTATGCGGCTGGAAAACACCTCAATGGGCAAACGGCAAACCCACCGGGACGACTTATGATCCCGTCACCGACAACCTCGTCGTTGTCGATACCCATTACTTCCAATTCCTTTTCTACACGCCCCAAGGTCAACTCGTCGAGCAACGCACCATCGGTGGAGTCAATGGAACCGAGCCAGGTCAGTTTGGCTGGGTGACCGATTACGCCCGCGCCCCCGACGGAACGATCTATCTGAGCGAATATGGTGAGTACGATCGCATCTACAAATACACCGCCGATGGTCAGTACGTCGATCGCATGGGCCAACATGGTGATCAGCCTTTAGAATTCAGTCGGCCTCAGTCGATGGCAGTCGACGAGCAAGGGTTCCTGTGGGTGGCCGACTCGTGCAACCATCGAATCCAAATCATCGACTGGAAAGAAGACAAAGCCAGAGTGGTTGGGATTTTAGGAGAGCAAGGTTCCGGGGTCGGTCAGCTCCAATTCCCCTACGGCATGACCTTGGCTCCAGACGATCGGTTGGTGGTAAGCGAATACGGAAACCATCGCGTGCAGTGTTGGACACGCCAAGGTAAACCGATATCGAGCTGGGGAACCGCAGGCAAAGAGCCCGGTCAACTCAATCAACCTTGGGCCGTCGCCATGGATTCGAAGCAACGAGTTTATGTCGTCGACTCAGGAAACAATCGAGTCCAACGCTTCAAGCTATAGTCGATCAAAGCATGCTAAAGACGCTTTACCTGGGAAATCTCTACGGAACCAAGATCTACATCCATTGGTCGTTTTGGATATTGGCGATCGTTGTATTTTTAAGCAACATGTCCAAGGGCTTTGGACCAGCCGTATCGGCCTTAGGCTTCATCTTTTCTGTATTTGCATGTGTGTTTCTCCACGAACTCGGACATGCCCTGGCCGCCAGAAAGTTCGGTCGCCCAACGCTCGATATCACGCTTCTGCCCATCGGTGGTGTCGCGAGGATTCAAGGAAGCAAACCTGATCCTTGGTCCGATGGTTGGATTGCGATCGCAGGACCGATCGTCAATTTCGCCATCGCCTTAGTCCTGATGCTTGGGATCTTCCTTGGGCTATTACCTTCGGTGGACCTCGCCAAGATTTCCATCACGGATCTTTCGTGGGCTCAGCAGTTGCTCATCGCCAACATCGCGCTTGGGGTTTTCAATCTACTTCCTTTGTTCCCGCTCGATGGTGGAAGAATCCTGCGCAGTCTGTTGTGCTATTTCACGACTCGCGAAAGAGCCGTCGATCTATCGGCTCGCATCGGTCAGTGGGGTTCAGGTCTATGGATTGCCTTTTGTCTGTGGCACCTAGATTTTCTTGGCATCCTCTTTGGAGTCGTTCTTTTTGGGATCAACTCCTTCGAAAGGCTCAAGACGAAAATGATTGTCATTCAGCAAACCGGCCAAAACTGGCCGTTTCCGACCAATCCAGACGATCCGTTCGGGTTTGGTCGGCCCAGTCGCTCCGATACGATCGATGCACAGGACGTTCGGGTCGTCGAGGGTGAGGTCGTCGAAGATGCCGATCCGTATGACTTTGATGAGTTTCGTCGACGAAACTTCCCAAAACAATGATCAATTTGCAAAACGATCCAGAAGCCTACGTCCTTTCGATTCCGGCTATGGGATCGATGATCGATCTGCGATGGATCGCAAACGCGCAGAGTGCATCGAAGGATCCGGGCGAACTAGGCCAGGGCTTGCGAGCCGACATCGACCGCTGGGTTGAGGTCATGAGCGACTATCAGCAAGATAGCCAAGTCAACCAGTTGTGTCGGCAAGCAGACGATGGCAAATGGCACACGCCTAGCTCCGAACTGTGGCGAGTGCTGATGCTTTGCGATGATTGGAACCGATGGAGTCAAGGTGCATTTGATGCATCGGTCGGTGCTTTGACCAGACTTCGCCGAAGTAAAAACATCGCTACAAAAGAACAATGGGAACAAGCGACCCAGAGTTGTGGTTGGGAGTTGATCCAGTGGGATCGAGCAGGTGGTCGTTTGCGATTCAAGCGACCGGGGATCCGATTGGACTTTGGGGCTATTGGCAAGGGTTTTGTAGTCGATCGCCTTGCAGAGCACTTGCAATCCATCGGCATCGAAAGCTATAGCGTCAATGCGTCGGGAAATATGGTATTTGGAAAGAGCCCTGCACCCACAGTGCAGGGCTGGCCGGTGAGTATAGGTCTAGTCGATCAGCCGGATCGAACTCTGCTGAGTCTTAGGCTCTCACAATGCGGGATCGCCACCAGCGGGGATTTCCATCAGAAGTATCGCGATCGACCTGGAGTAAATGCCGATCGGGACAAGAGCAGTCACATTGTCGATCCGGCTCAGCAAAAGGGGCTCGCAGGGAGCATCATGGCCACCGTGATCACTGGCGATGCGACCAGTGCCGATGCTTTTGCGACCGCTTGCTGTGTCCACGCATC
>JBJSXX010000125.1:0-18531 GCA_046086605.1 Pirellula sp.
GCCCAAAAAAACACCCCGCTCGGGAACTCTTTCAAGCTCCCAAGCGAGGTGGTGAGGGGATCAATTTCGTCGATCGCTATCTGTTTGATGCAGACAATGTCGCTGCATCCTCTTTGACTTTGTAGACAACATCGAGTTCAACTTTGGATCGAGAGGGCATATCCGTCATAAGAACAATCTTGCCTCTCTGTTCGGTCTTGTCGGCTTGAGCTGTTTTCGGGCTAAATGCAAGGGACAACAGGTGCATATCTTTAGATTCCTCAGAAAGCTTGGTGTTCGAGACATCAAAAACTTCGCTCTCGATTCCGGTGATTCTAAACGGCTGAGCGCCCTTGAGCCGAACCAGCTTTTTGATCTCTTCCTGTCTGCCGATCGCGCCGAGCGACAAAAGATTGGGTTGGATCGAAAGCGTCGCTTCGACGTCGGCTGTAAAACTCAATGACAACGATTTGATGTTCAAATCGTTGGTGTGCAGAATGATCTCGCTTTGGATCGGCCCAGCAGGGGCGCTCTCATCTAAGTTGATGTCCAGTTCGTAGTGTATCTTTCCTCCTTGTCGAAGCGATTCTCTGATGCCAACTTTGACAAAGGGTAAGTCACTTGTTGCATGGGTAACTTTCCAAGTCGACTTGCCAGCATACTCCAGATGGACATCGATCCGGCGGGATGTGCCCTCGGGGATCTTGCCAAAAGCAACTTCTCTAGGTGTAAAGACCACATCGGATCGGATGTAGCCTTTGACATTGAGTTGAACTTCAGCAACATTCGGCTTGTCAAACGTAACGGTGATTGTTGCACCACGTGCGCCTGAATGGGTAGCAGTGTTGAAGACAGCGAGGATACATCCGACCTGACCGGGTTCGACCGTTTCGGTGACGATGCTCGGTGTTGTACAACCGCATGAGGTCCTCACACTTCGAACATGGATAGGCGTTGCAAAAGTGTTCTCAAAATAGAATCGATGTTCCGTCTTTGCGGATCGAGCTACCGTTCCAAAGTCATGGCTTCGTTCTTTGAATAGATTCTGATACTGTCCAAATGCATTTGGAATTGCGACTGCAATCCATAGCAATGCAATAAGGCATGTTCTCATCGATGTTTCTCCGGGGTTTGATTCGTCTTCTGATTTCTTCTTGACATTCTAGCGATGATTCGGGGCACCCCCGCCCCGCGTCGGTCAATTATCCACTCTAGATCCATAGCTTATTGGAAATTCAAAAAGAAATTATCTAAGCCTATGGCAATCAGCTAGTGCCATCCACTTCGACCGGCAAACTTTATCAGTCTTAAATTCCGCAAAAGTATTCCAAGGTTCACCAGTCGTTACAGACAGAATTCGAATGTTTTTTTTGGAACCGAATTACCCCTTCAGCCGAGTGCCCAGGAGTCCTCGATCATCCGATGTGGCAGACTAGCGAGTCCACTTTAGGAAATCTCGCTATGAACACCAAAAAGAAAAATACTCCGAAAGAAGAATCGGCAACGCACGCACGACCACGTACGCTTGCAATGGTCGTTGTGTTTGCCGGTGCGGTAAGCAGTTGGTATTGGTACAAACCCTTATCGATCGATCCGTCAAGCGGAACAAAATCTGATGCTTCCGCCGCGAATTTCTTCTCCTCCCAGCAAACCCTCATCGAACCCAATACCAACGAAGCTGTTGGCTCCCAAGGGACTATGGTGCCGGTCTACTCGGCGCTGCCAGAGGATCTCGTTGGCGATCGGCAAGTCGAACTTAGACCTTTCGTGCCCACACCTCAAGGAACAATTCAAGAGAGGCTGTCCAAAGAACCACTACCAGTGATTCCTATTTCCAGGCCTGGTCGATCGGGGCGTGACCCGAAATCCTTGATGGCGAGTTCCGGACCGGAGGTTTGGACGACCCCGACGAACACTGCCCCAACGACCACAACCACCGTCGCTGGGCAATCGGACTCATCCACAGCGGCACTCGCCACAGGGGCCCTTGCCTCGGGTGCAAGCCACTGGGATTCGCCAAGTCCCTTTGGTGGGATTCAGTCTACCAGTTCCAAACCGGGTACAAACTCCTCAGGTGCACGATTGATTGGGGATAGAATCGTCGCGATCCCTCCCCCCAAAAACCAGTCGAACAACTGGCCTGATCAACCATTTGATCCCGATGACAAAACGACCCGAGCCGTGGCTGTCGAGAAAGCCCCGCAAGCTCCTGAAAATCCGCCGCTGAGAATGACCAACCCTGGGAAGATTGTTTTGACAGAAAGTCGGCTCGAAGAAAAAAGCCCGATCCCCGAGAAAAAATCAATCCAAGCCTCCTGGTCGAGCGCCTCACCTTCGAGTTCCAGCTCAACCTTCAGTGTTAAGAAAAGCGGTGCTGTAATCCACCAACCCAAGCACTAGGTGTTTGGGTTGGAATCCGAGAAGCGTTTGATGAAGGCTTGTGCTTTCGACTTCTTGCGAGGGGGAATCGGAGGCTGATTCAAATCGATGGCCTTCTGAAAGTCCTGGCAAGCGAGTTTCTCCTGTTTTCTTGCGATGTGGAGCAAGGCTCTGAAATAAAAGAGCCAAGCGTTCTCGGGTTGCAAATCGTGGGAATCATCGAGTGCCTTTTGAGCCTCATCCAACCGATCCGCAGCGATCAACGCTCTTGCATAGTTGTTCAAGTAATACGCAAGATGATCTTTTTCCTTGTCGCGAGCGATCGCAAGGGCTTTTTCTAGATCTTCGATTGCAGGTTCTGCATCCCCTAGTTCTGCTGCGCATCCACCGCGCCCGTTGAGGGCTTTTGAGGATTCTCTATCTAACGTTTCAATGACGTAATTGTAGTCTTCCCAAGCTTCGGTGTACTGCTCGGAGTACCAGTAAGCAGCCCCTCGTCTCAAATACCCATTCTCGTTCGAGGGATCTAATTCGATGGCCTGAGTTGCGCTCTGGATCGCTTCTTCGAATCGGTTCTGAACGAAAGCGATATGGGCAGACATTAGGCAACGGGTCAACTCGGTTTCCTCGGCAGCCTCAGGTTGCAATTGCATGGCTGCCTCAAGATCCTCTTGCGACTTTTCATCCTCGCCTTGCTGTTGATAGATTGCACTTCGACCGATCAATGCGGGAGCAAAATCGGGGTTCTCTTTGAGGATTGCATCCAAATCGCTCAGAGCTTGATCCATCCTGCCGAGTTGAATATTGAGCTGGGCTCGGGAAAAAAGAGCCGGAAGGAGATCAGGGCTCGACTGGATAACCAAATCCAGATCTTTTCCAGCGGCATCAAGATCGTGCTCGGACATCGACATGCGAGATCGATCGAGCAAGCATTCTTCGTTGCTCGGGTCGATTTCGAGAGCTTGATCAAGAATCTTCAACGCTTGTTTTCGATCCCCTTTTTGCTCGCAGACCAAGGCGCTTCCTCGCAAAGCCTGAACTTCCTTTGGCTCCAACTCAAGTGCAGATTGAAAGTCCTTGGCTGCTTGATCGTGTTGCCCGAGCATCATTAGGTGGTAACCACGAACCACAAAAGGAATCGCATGATCGGAGTCGATCTCAAGGATTGCGGTGAGTTCCGCGACGGTTTCCTCGATGCGGCCTAATTTTGAGTAAGCCTGAGAGAGTCTGTAACGAGCCGAGAGATTGGACTTGTCGAGCTCCAAGGCCCGAAGGAGAAACTCGACAGCTTGTTCATGCTCTTCGCTGAGAAACTTTGCATAACCATAATCGCTTAGCAAAGCTGAATTCTCGACGCCCTGATCCAAAAGGAGTTGGGCATCGGCCATGGCGGCTTGGGCATCTCCGTTTTCGAGAAGAATCTCGATGCGTTGCTGCCGAGCTACGGCTAGATCAGGCTGGTTTTCGATGACCCAATCGATGTCCTCAAGAGCCAACGTGAGCTTGCCGGACTCTTTGTAAGCATCCGCGCGAAGTCCGTTAAGGATCGGGTGTTTGCCATGTTGCTCGATGCATGAAGTCAGATACTCGATGGATTTTTCGATCCCTTTCAGGTTCTGAAGGATGTAGGACTTCAATTGGATGGCTCGCAAATTAGGTCCTTCGTTCTCCAAAAAGGTATCGACATCTTTGAGTGCGATACGATGGCGGCCTTTGAGCATCAGGAGCTTGGCTCTCTGAAGCAGCGAGTTGCCGTGATAGGGATTGATATCGAGAGCTTTCCGCAATTCAGCAAGCGCTCCGGAAATATCCCCTAATTCTTCAGCAACACTTGCTGCAACAAAATGGAACTCTTCCGACTTGGGGCTCTCAGGCGCACTTTCAAGTGTCTTTTTTGCTTGTTCGGCAAACCCCATCGTCTGCTGCAAATGGGCCAGAAATCCATACCAATCCGAACCCGCATTGGGATGTTTAATAAGAGATTGGCAAATACTGGCCGCCTTTTCGAGTCGACCATTTTTCTGAAGAAACCGCGCATAGCCAAAAAGCAATTCGCGGTCTTGAGGATGCTGGGCCAAGATGGCTTCCCATCGCTGCACGGCCGAATCGAATTCTCCTTTGGCCGCGATGATTTCAGGGATGCTTACCTGGAGCCGAAGATTTTGTTCGACCGCCTTTTGCCAATCCTCCATGTCTTCAACCCGAATATCGTTTTCCGGAAGAGACATCATCTTGCTCGCGTAAGCCACATCGTCGGAGGATTCCTCGGCAGGTTCCGGAGTTTCCGTGGTCTTCTTGACCGCTTTTGGTTCCTTGTCCTCCGAGAAATTCAATGCCTTGACGTAGCGTTGGTAATCCGGGTGGGCGTCGGGTAGTGTCAATTCACGAAAGGATTCTGTCCCTGCAAGATTGCAACTACGGTACATGAGGATCACAGGTGCCCGAACAGGGAAATCGGGCATTGCATCGAGAGTCTTCTTCAACGACTGGGGCATGACGATTGGCTGTTTCGTTGAAGGGGCTGAATCAGAGCTTTCTGGATACGAAGGGAGCACCTGCGTTTCGATGATGCGTTTGCGTCCTGGAAAGAACTGGATCAAAGCTTGGCATGCCAAGGGCGAATCGGCGAACCCTTTAAGCTCCTTGTGAAATGCAGTATCAACGAAATCAAAAACCGCATGGCAAATAGCAAGCGATCCGTCTTCCTCGTTCAAACCATGAAGATCTGAAAGAACATAGCCACGGTCGAATCCGACAAGGCTAGATTGAAATAGACTTTTTTCTGACTCGATTCCCCACGGAGCAAGCTCAGAGGTTTCGTGCCAAAACAATTGCCCATTCGGATAAGCCTTCAGAAATTTGCTAAAGAATGGACTCTTTTGAACCAGTTCGCGAGTGTGTTCGAGCCTAATTTTTGGATCCACCTTCAGGATCGAATAGGTTCTCTGAAGGACCAGCAAGCCCACCATCGCCATCATCAGCAGTGCGACAATCGGCAAGAGTTTCAAGGCAAGCGCCAAAAGAGTCGCCAAAGCTAAAACCAAGCCCGCGAGTACGAAATACAGCACCGAGATTTTCCGCTCAGCAGCGATCGGGGGACGCTGGCCACATCGATCGCAAACAGGCAAAGGGAAAGCACAAGCGAAATGCTTTTCGATAAAGAGCACCGAGGCGATCTTTGTCGGCGGCTTGGTTTCACACTGGCAACAATTTTTGGAGTGCTTTAGCCTCTCGAAAAGCTCGATCGTTTCACTGTAAATCGAATTCGCATGCAAGAGTTCCTCGGTGACCACGCTCACCGGCGGGAACCCTTTCGAGACTTCAGAAGGCGGATTGTATAGAAATTGCATGGGTTTGAATTGCTTGGGCGTTGGAGGAGCGAACTTGCGGATCGAACCTGACTAAAGCATCCGTTTGGCCTCATTAACCATATACATCGTGCCACATCCGGGACAGAAAAGGTACCACTCGTAATAGTACGTTTGCCCAGGTTTTTTAGCTTTGGGTTTAGGGTTTTTCTTCACCAACGTGACTGAACATTTACGACAAGGTGCCCCTTCGGTTGGTTCGTCGTGTGAGCCTGCAACCTTGGACACCGGTGATCGAGTCACTTGCGGTCTGGCAACGATGTTCTGAATGCCTCGCTGCACTCTGCTGCTGGAAGGATCCGAAAGGTAGCCTGTGTCGTCGGGCAAATCAATGCCCTGGGCCGCTTGGACCGCCAACTCGTCGCATCGTTCATTGTCCGCTACACCCGCATGGCCTTTGACCCAATGGAATCGAATCGAGTGTTTCGATGCGGCTTCAAGATACCTCATCCACAAATCGACATTCTTGACCGGCTGTCCTGGACTGCGAAGCCACCTGTTGTTCTTCCACCGATCGAGCGAACCTCGCTTGATCGAGTCCACTACGTACTTTGAATCGCTGTAGAGATTCACTCTGCATGGTTTGGAAAGCGCCTCCAACGCGACAATCACTCCCAAGAGTTCCATGCGGTTGTTGGTCGTCAGGCGAAATCCGCCAGAGAGCTCGCGGAGATGTTGGCCAGATCTGAGCACGATTCCATAGCCACCAGGGCCCGGATTGGGTTCGGCTGCTCCATCGGTATAGATCGTCACCAAAGGCTTGTCGCTGGCAGTAGACTCGGGCAAAGGAATCCTCGAAGGTTGATCCTGGGATAAGCATGCGAGGTTGTCACTCGCAACATGGTTCCAATTGTAGCGATTGTTTCATTCGATCTGTATCGGTGTAACCATGAAAAAGGGGCACGCCTAAGCATGCCCCTTGAATGATTTTGAAAACCTTCGCCCGAACTGGCTAACTTAAGCCTTCGGAACGTCGCTTGCGGATGCAGGTGCTGCAGGTGCTGCTGGAGCAGCAGGAACCGTTGGCGCTGCAGGAACGCTTGGCGTCGCAGGTGCTGGCGGAGCAATCGAGGAGCTCTGAACCGTACCGGCATTGACGGTACCTGGGCAGTTGGTGCAAGGGGCCGAGCCAACCATCACTGACTCGGAGGACACCGTGCCGCATCCGCCGCAGTCGCTCGATACAACCGCTGAACCGCATCCGGTATCGCAACCGGTGTTGCATGCTGGAGCTGGTGCCGGTGCACAGTTGGAAACCGCTGCACCCGAGCACTTCGATGCTCGGCGGCTACCGAGCTTGCTCAGCATTCCACCGCCACTGCAATCCTTGGCAACTGCGCCACCACAAGCAGCCTTTTTCGAGTGTAAACGCGAAAGCAAACCGCCACGCGAACCTCCACAACCATTGTCACCACCGCAACCGGCCATCGCGACCGATCCGAATCCCGCTGCAACAAAAGCAACGGCCGTCAAAACAACCACTCGCAACTGACTCATAGGAAATCCTCCAGAGAGAAAATAGGGTTATCCACGCAAAACAACCTCCCACCACGAGAAGCTGTGAAAGTTTGCCGATTGGGGGCTTTGCGCAAAATCGAACGGCTCGAAACTTACCAAACCCCCGTCACCTGTCAACGACCCTAAAAAGCCGAAACTAAATCCGCGAAGGCCTCAACAAACCAACGCATCTCTGCTACATTCTCTTAGTTGCTTTCTCATAAAGCAGTCCAACATCCAATCCGACGATGGAGATTATTAGCCGTGCTCATGCCGCTTGGGGTGCTTTCCCAATACATTTTCGGTTCGCTTCTTTTCGTCCTGTCGTTCCTGATCGTTGCCATTATCCTTTTGCAACGTGGTCGCGGGGGCGGTCTGACCGGTGCCCTCGGTGGCCTTGGTGGTCAAAGCGCTTTCGGTGTCAAGGCAGGGGATATCTTCACCAGAATCACCGCAGTTTTGGTTCTGATTTGGATCACGCTCTGCGCCACTGCAGCCTTCTGGTACAAAGAACAAGGCCCGGACTTTGAAACGGATATTTCCGCAAGATCATCGAGTTCGACCGGGGGAATGGGAGCATCGGATCGCTCGAGCACCGAGCCATCTGGCGATTTAGGGATTCCTCCTACGATCGATCCAACCCCGACAACTCCCGCTCCAACAGTTCCCGATCCCACAACTCCCGCTCCGAGTGAGCCACCCGTTGCCCCTGCACCGGTTGAAACTCCGAAATAACAATGCTTGGCCCTGTGAGCATGACGGGTCACGGAAGGGCCCAACAAACATCCGATGCTCTGGCAATCGATGTCGAAGTCCGATCGGTAAACAATCGGTTTCTGAAGGTGACTACCAAGCTCCACGAAAGCTTGAGTTTTCTCGAACCCCAGATCGAAAACACTGTCCGGGACACAGTCCGACGAGGGACAGTGCACGTATCGATCCGTGTCTCTGGGACTGCAAATCTTTCGGCCCAGAAGGTTTGCGTCCAAACGCTCCGGTCGTACCTAGATCAAGCCTATCAAACACTGGTTTCATCGACCTTGATTTCGGTCGAACTCGGTTCGGTTTTGCAACTTCCTGGTGTGCTTTTACCAAGCGAAGGGGTCGATCCGGAAAAAATCACAGGGGTGGTGCTTTCGACTCTCAAAGAAGCTCTGGATGATCTGAATCGGATGCGGAAGTCCGAAGGGGATCAGATGGCAAAGGAACTCCTTGAAGCGATCGACATCGCGACACAAAGAGTCGATGAAATCGAGCTTCGTGCCCCCGGCGTTCTGACCGATTATCGAAAGCGACTCGAAACGCGAGTTCGGGCGGCCCTGAGCGAATTGGTTCCCAACGTTGGCCAAATCGACCTTCTCAGGGAGGTGGTCCAGTTTTCTGACCGCAGCGACATCCGGGAGGAAATCGTTCGTCTAAAGAGCCACCTTAAGCAATTTGTCGACACTCTCAAAGCCAATGACTCCCAAGGTCGAAAGTTAGATTTTTTGACTCAGGAGATCGGAAGAGAGACCAATACCATCGGGGCCAAAGCCAATGATGCGGCCATCGCACACTTGGTCGTGGCGATCAAAACGACGGTCGAGCAAATCCGAGAACTGGTGCAAAATGTCGAATAACTCGCATAACTCGGTGTCTAATGAATTGGGAAAGTTGATCATTATTTCAGGGCCATCAGGCTCGGGAAAATCAACCATTGTGGCCCAATTAATCGAGACTTGCCCTCTCCCTTTAGAACTCAGCGTCTCGGCCACAACTCGCCCCCCAAGGCCCGGGGAAATCCATGGAAAGCACTACTGGTTCCTCAGCCCAGAGGAATTCCAAGCCAAACGCACTCAAGGCGAGTTCCTCGAATGCAAAGAGGTCTTCGGTCGGGGGTTCTGGTACGGAACCCTGAAAAATGCCGTTTCGTCTGGCCTTTCCGCTGGAAAATGGATAATCTTGGAGATCGATGTCCAGGGGGCTCTAGCCGTCCTAGACTATGATCCAAAAGTAATTACCATCTTCATCGATCCGGGTTCGATGGAGCAACTCGAGCGACGACTGAGGGATCGGGGAACCGATACCGCAGAAGCCATCGAGCGACGCTTGCAGGTGGCTCGAGAAGAAATGAAATTGAAACACCATTATCGCCACAGCGTTACCAATCACCAACTTGACGATGCGGTGTCCCAGATTTGCCGCTTGTTATGCCAGTACGATACTCGGGTAGATCAGCCTTCCTAACGGTCGTTTGATCCGCCCACTTTTAGAGAAAAATTTACTTCAAAGACGAGGCCTATCGATGCTCGACGAGCTCAAAGAAGAAGCGATTGTCAACAAAGTCGGCGGCAGATTCAAACTCTCGACGCTGATCCAAAAGCGACTCGTGCAACTCAACCGCGGTGGCCGTCCCTTAGTCGATCTTCATTCCGACGACAAAATGGAGATCGTTATCCAGGAAATTTTGCAAGACAAGATCTACCTTACCACCACCGGCGAATTGAAGATCTTCGGTGATACGACCGAACAAGGAGACCTGTTGGATTTGGATGCCGGCGATCTGTAAATGTTCGCTCGCTAGCCAACTCTGGCAGCCATCATGACGCACAAGAAACGGATCGTCGTTGGAATTGCCGGCGGCATCGCAGCCTACAAATCCGCGATGCTCGTTAGTCAGTTGGTTCAATCCGGGCATCTTGTCTCGGTGGTCATGACTCCATCGGCCACCAAGTTCGTCTCGACGGCAACCTTCTCTGCTCTAACTGGCACTCCAGCGGTGATCGATCCTTTCGATGCCAAGTATCCGCTGGGGCCTCACATCGAACTGGCGCAATCTTGCAATCTGATGATCGTCGCACCCGCGACGGCTCGCGTCATCGCTTCCTGCGCCCTGGGGTTGGCCGACGATCTGCTATCGACGCTGTATCTGAACATGGAATGTCCGATCCTCTTTGCACCGGCCATGAGCGCACCGATGTGGGACAAACCTGCAGTGCAAAGGAATATCAAGCAACTGCAAAACGACGGTGTCCACCTCGTCGGACCCGAATCCGGGTGGCTTTCTTGCCGACGCATTGGGTTCGGTCGAATGAGCCAACCCGATGCGATTTTACAAGCTTGCAAGCCTTGGCTGGAGTAAGTCAGTTGTGGCCCACATCGTCATCACTTCAGGACCGACGCGACAGTACCTAGATCCCGTTCGCTACCTGACGAATGCCTCAAGCGGCCGGATGGGTGCCTCGCTTGCACAAGCCGCTTTGGATTTGGGACATCAGGTGACGGTGGTCTCGGGACCAGTCTCAGTCGATTATCCAACCCAAGCAAAAGTTGTTTGGGTGACGACCACCCAAGAAATGCTCGATGCGACCGCAATCGCATTCTCGACCGCAGACGGACTCATCGGTGCTGCCGCTCCTTGCGATTACATGCCCGAAACGGTAGGAACCAGCAAGCTCCAGAAAACAGGAAACGACATCACGATCCACCTGAAGGAAACTCCAGATATCGTCGCTACCCTCGCAGCCAACAAATCCCCCAAGCAATGGGTGGTTGCCTTTGCCTTGGAAACCGAAGATGCAAGGTTTCGTGCGATCGTGAAACTAAGCCGCAAGGCTTGTGATATGATCGTCTCGAACAGTGCACAAGCGATGAACTCGGAAGACAACAACGTCGAAGTCATCCTTAGGGGGGGAACGCTGCTGGACCAACTCTACGGACCGAAGGCCTTGGTTGCCGCTGGGATCCTGCGACTTATCGAAAAACACTTCATTGCTCCTATGGCAAGCACCTGAACATCCAATCTATGCTCACGTCATTGCATCACGATTATCCAGGCCTCCCCTCGCTCACAGAGCCACTCGATATGCTCGTGGTAGCACCGCATCCGGATGATGCAGAATTAGGGATGGGCGGAACCATAGCTAAGATGATCCAGTCAGGGGCCAACGTCGGAATCTTGGATCTGACCAACGGAGAGCCTACACCCTTTGGTTCGATCGAGAAACGAGCCGCAGAGACTCTCGAAGCCTCCAAGCAACTCGGTGTGACCTGGAGATACAACCTGGGGTTGCCTAACCGTTTCCTTGAAGCAACCTTGGAAAATCGAGCTAAGCTCGCAGGGATATTTCGACTCGCCCGACCCAAGTGGATCTTTGCACCCTACTGGCTCGATGCGCATCCGGATCATATCGCTGCGACCGAGCTTGTTGAAGCTGCACGATTCTGGAGCAAGCTGACCAAATGCGACTTGCCCGGAACACCATTCCACCCTCAACGTATCTTTTACTACTACTGCATCCATCTGAAGCATATCCCGCAACCAGCATGGATCATGGACATCAGCTCGCACTGGCAAGCCAAACACGATTCGATCTTGGCTTATCATAGCCAGTTTGTCGAAGGCAAGGAGCACATCGAAACGCAGCTCGTCGAGCAATTGCGAGAACAATCTGCAACATGGGGCAAGGCGATTGGTGTTCGATACGGAGAACCGTTTGCATCCAAAGAACCTATCGGCCTTAGCGACCTTGCAAACCTCATTTGACCCGGTACTCGGTCAGCAAGGATCCAATCGATGTCCAGTAGTCGCAGAGAATTCCTAAAAATATCCTCTCTTGCAACAAGTAGCCTAGCTCTGACCGGCTGTTTGCCGAATCGAATACCCAGCCAACGATCCGAGTCGAACAATCCCGACGCGATCGACGTGGTTGCAACGACCGGTATGGTGGCCGATATGGTTCGCAGCATCGGTGGGGATGCAATTCGCCTGACCCAGTTGATTCCTGCTGGCGTCGATCCCCATCTCTATAAACCCGTCCGAGATGATGTTGTTGCAATCGTCCTGGCCAAGATCGTCTTTTACAACGGCCTGAAACTCGAAGGAAGGATGGCCGACGTTTTGAGCAATCCCGCAAAATCGGATCGCTTGCACGTGGCTCTCTCCGATGCCCTTGATCCAGTTGAATTGATCGGTGAGCCTCACACCGATGCGGTCGACCCACACATTTGGATGAACGTCGCTCTTTGGAGCAAAACACTCCCAAAGATCCAAGAGGCTCTTTCGCAACGGCTACCCAAGTACAGCGAACGCTTCTCGACAGCGACAACCGAACTGACCAAACAGCTTCTGGATCTTGACCGATACGGCAAGACCGCCGTAGAACAGATCCCCTCGCGCCAACGCATCTTGATCTCCTCGCACGATGCTTTCCAGTACTTCGGAAGACACTATGGGCTTCGAGTCGAAGGTGTCCAAGGCATCTCGACGGCCTCCGAAGCCGGCTTGCAGAGAATCCCTGAACTGATCGACCTAATCTCGGAAAATTCAGTCCCCGCTGTCTTCAAAGAGTCGAGCGTCGCAGGCAAGATGATCGACGCAGTGATCGAAGGGGCTGCAAGCCGGGGAATTCCTTTAATCGTTGGTCCTGAGCTTTACTCGGATGCCCTCGGACCATCTGGCTCCCAAGCGGATACTTACATGGGAATGATGAAGCACAATTTCGACGCGGTTGCCCAATCTCTTTCGGTAAACCAACGACAGCCCTAGCAAAACGCTACGGGAGAACCTCGTCGAAGAATCGGAGCCAATTTCCATAGAAGACCGATTGCACCTGTTGCTCGCTAAAACCTCTGGCTAGGAGCATCGTGACGAGCTTCTGAACATCTCGGTATTTGTTCAAATCAGCCGGAGTCTGCTCGTTTCCATATCCGCCATCTAAGTCGGTTCCAATTCCGACATTGCCCACCGAACCCTTGGCTAATTCCCGTACGTGGCAGATCTGATCGACTGCCACCTCGAGCGTCGCTTCGTTCTTGGACAGACCACGAACATATCCGTTTTGCATCATGATGATGTCCAAAGCCACTCCAAGCACCCCACCTCGTTCGATGACTGCTCTAATCTGATCGTCGCTAAACTGCCGCTGCCAATCGCAGATGGCTCTGGCATTCTGATGGCTCGCATGGATCTTACCACCAAATCGGTCGATCACCTGCCAAAACGCAACGTCCGATAGATGGGTTACATCGATGGTAATCCCCAGTTGCTCACAGTGCTTGAGCAACTCGATAGCATCGAGCGATAACCCAACCTCGCTACGCGTTCCCCCTCCGTAGCGATTGGAACCGTAATGGGTCAGTCCCAAAGCCCGAAGCCCCGCTTCATGGAATTCGTAAATGGTGTCCGGGGTAAGTACCGGGTCGGCTCCCTCCATGGTCAAGATAAAACCAAGTGGAACACGATCCTCGACTCTCGAAGCGCTGGTCACAATAGCGGCCTGCTGCGATGTCTCGCTTTGCGTGTAACGCTCCCAGTGGGCTCGAAGGTCGCTCTTGGTTTTGAGCATCTTCAAATAGCCAGCCCGCTCCATCGCACGATAATAAGCCAAATGGGCATGGGCCATTGCATAGCACGTCTGAGGTGATGTCCATCCAAAAGAATGGTCGATCGGCTGTTCCTGTCTTGCTAAAAGAGTGGTCAAGCAAACAGGGACTTGGGCAATCCGCAACTCGGGAAATGAAAGGGTGTTGTTGCGACGCCCCTTATCGGTCATCTGCAAGGCAGTTTCCTGAGCCCGAATGTCATCGACACTCTGTCGCAAATCCCTGTTCCAGTCGACTCCGTTGAGGGCCAAATCCAAATGAGCGTCAAATATCCACATCGCAATAGACCTTATACTTAAACCACTGCCGAGGGTGTCACTGGGCGAATCGATCGAAGACTTCCTGAGCAACCCAAATCGGTAAGATAGGACGGAACGATACGGCCACGGCGATCGCATCCGAGGGTCGCGCATCGACGTCGATCGTCTCGCCGTTACGAATCAGACGCAGAACCGCGTAGAAGATATCGTCTTCAAAGTCGCTGATCACCACCGAATCGACCTTGGCCCCCAACGATTGAGCCACGCCAGAAATCAAATCGTGCGTCAAGGGACGCGGGGGACGCTCCGAGTGCGTCACTCGCAGGTCGATGTTCGTCGCCTCAAAAAAACCGATGACGATCGGAAACTGCCGATCGCCATCGACCTCTTTTAGATAAATGATCTGCTTGTCGGTCAAATCGTTCTTGACGATCCTAGCAAGCTGCATTGGAACAAGATCAGCCATGGGCTCTTTCTACGGTACAAGTTCGAATCGCATGTAGACTATACGATAACCCGAAAATGTACCGGAGTGAACCAAGGCCCAAGCTATTTCTTGGATGCAAGCGCGTCGCGAATCTCTCTTAACAGAACGATATCTTCGGTCGGCTCCGGTGGCGGTGCGTCAGCCTTGGCTTTGTCAAACCTCGCTTTCGCAGCGTTGATCGCTTTGACGAACAAAAAGATCGCTAAGGCGATGAGCAAAAAGTCGACCACCGTCTCAATGAACGGACCGTACTTGAGAATCGGGTAATCCTGAACGAGCAGCTCCGGCTTGCCCGCCGCATCTTTGACCATCTCCCCTGTCTTGGGATCCAACTTCGGAGACTCGGTACGAATCTTGTAGGCCCAATCCGCAAAGTTCACCCCAAACTTCGATGTCAGCAAATTAAGCGGAGGCATGATCAAATTGCTCACCAAAGAATTCACAATCTTGGTAAACGCAGTACCAATGACCACCCCCACTGCCAAATCAATCACGTTGCCCCGGAGTGCAAACGCTTTAAACTCTTGCGCTAAATTCGAAATAAATCCCATCGACGTGCTCCTACTGAAATCTACTAGTCCGAAACCAAACAATAACTCTCTGACTCCACAGATCCCCAAAACTAAAAGGCTCTCTGCTTGAGTGCAATACGAATCAAGCAATGCTAGCATCCGAGGACGGCTTTGATTCGAAGAGTATAGGGGGCCTGGCGTGGCTCAAAAGTAGCTTAAGTAAAACTTCTCTAAGGCAACGGCCCACCCTAACTTGATTTGCATCGCGAGGTTTTGATACACAGGAGTGTCATGACCACCCTCCGCAAAGCACGATTCCTCTTGCACGAAGCGACCCGAAAGCGCTTGGTCCGCTCGATCCTGCTCCTAGCCGGTGTTCTCCCATCGATCCTCCTTGGGCTCGGCACGATTCTCTACTGGTCGCCCTATTACCAAGAACACCTCAAAAAAGACTGGCAGTCGCGAGTCACTGCCAACCTCGGAGTTCGCGTCGTGGCCGGCCAGTTCCGCTTGCTTGCTCCCGAACAATTCGTCGCAAACGACGTGATTCTCTACCATCCCGAAACCGATGCTCCGATGGCCAAGGTTCGGCAGGTCGCAGGGCTCATCAAGAAAGAAGGTTGGTCGCTTGTACTCGATGAACCTCGGCTCGATGCAAGTCAACTCGAAGCGACACTTACCTTGCTCCATGACGGTTTTCTCTGCAAACCACAAACGCGAGAACGCATGCTGGCGATCTCGGTGCCGAACGGACTTCAAGTCCATCACGCAACGGGCACAACTCAACTCGGACAAGTCGAAATTCTGATGAAGCCCTCAGAGAATCGATCATCGATCGTATCGAAGTTCGCTTATGCCGATCAAGCTTTCGGGGATATTCAAATCCAAGTCGTTCGCGATCATTCGCCAGCGAACCTATCGACCAAGATTGAGCTACGCAGTCCAAAAACCTGGATCGCTTGCTCGAACTTTGTCCAACGCATCCCCGTTTTGAAGTCCCTAGGCAATAAAGCCCAGTTCAAAGGTGTCCTCAGAGCCCAATGGAGTCCCGAGGGTTGGGATGCGATCGTTCAAGGTGAGATCGATCGCGTGGAGTTCGCGGAGTTGACTTCGCCCGTCGGCTCCCCCTTCAAAGGACTCGGTGCGATTTCATTGACTCAACTAAACTTGAGTGACGGACAAATCCTCTATGCCCAAGGCAAATTGGATTGCCAACAAGGGAGCTTGCAGACCGAGTGGATCAAGAAAGCCGCGCAATGGTTGGAGTTGCCTTCAAAGTGGGATTCTCAACTGGCCGAGAACCAATCGATCGACGCGCTCTCGGTGGCCTTCGAACTCAGCCCCGAAGGCTTGCGGATGCATGGCCAATTACCCGGTCCGAGCCAGTGGCCGCCTGTGGCCATGAAGCTAGGACAAGCCACGCTCTGCACTCCAAAAGTCGCCGTGCCACTGACAAACTTGGTGGCTGCTGTGCAGGCCGTCCCCGGTTTGGAGACTCCGGGCCAAGCCTCCGTGGATCTCCATGCGATGCATCTTGCGTCGATCTTGCCGTGGCCTAATACTAGCCCAGCGGAAACCGAACAAAAGCCAGCAGAGCGGGTCAATCGACTTTCGAAATACCAAAGCGAGTTCGAAGGTTCTATCCGCTGACATTGGAAAAATAGCTTCGCCACGACGAAAACGATTTGTTTTTCCGGATAAAGCGGTTTTTTCAGCCCTTATCCGCCCCGTGCAACCCCAAAATGGGCTAGGGTCGCCTTTTCCGAACTGCTATTTTTCGCGACAATGAAGACTTGGTAAAACCAACCGGCTACGAAGAATTTGCCGGACGAATTTACCGTAAAGCAACTTACAAAAAAATATCCAACTCGCACTTTTATCCCCCTCAATCAACGAACAACAAAACCTATGTCGGATGCAAAACTCCTCGGTGAAGCGGATCCTTCGGTGCTCGTGGCATCTGGACAAGTAGAAGCGCCTATCGACGTGGATCCGGCTGAAACCAGCGAGTGGTTGGGTTCGTTGGATTACGTCGCGAAGATCAAAGGGCCAGAGCGCGTTCGGTATTTGGTCAAAGCCCTCGAGAATCGAGCCCGCCGCGATGGTATCGAAATCCCCATCGAGACGACCACACCTTACGTCAACACGATCCCCGCCTCAAAGCAACCAGCCTATCCGGGCAACCGAGAATTAGAACGTCGCATCAAAAGTATTATTCGCTGGAACGCCATGGCTATGGTGGTTCGTGCGAATAAAAAGAACAAAGGCCAAGGTGGACATATCAGCACCTTTGCCAGCAGTGCCACCCTCTACGAAGTGGCCTTCAATCATTTCTTCCGAGGTCGCGGCGAGTCGGGATATCAAGGTGACTTGGTCTACTTCCAAGGACACGCATCGCCGGGCATGTACTCGAGAGCCTTTGTCGAAGGCCGCTTGCCGATCGAGAAGCTCGAGAACTTCCGCCGTGAACTCCAGCCCGCAGGCGGCTTATCAAGCTACCCTCACCCATGGCTCATGCCAGAATTCTGGGAGTATCCAACCGTCTCGATGGGCCTTGGCCCAATCATGGCCATCTACCAAGCTCGCTTCAATGAATACTTGAACGATCGTAATCTCAAGGACACCCGGGGTCGCAAAGTATGGGCGTTTCTCGGCGACGGTGAATGCGATGAGCCCGAGACGCTCGGGGCAATCACCTTGGCCTCCCGAGAGAAACTCGACAACCTGATCTTCGTCGTCAACTGCAACCTTCAGCGGCTCGATGGCCCCGTTCGAGGCAACGGCAAGATCATCCAAGAACTCGAAGCGGTCTTCCGTGGTGCGGGCTGGAATGTGATCAAGGTCGTTTGGGGAAGTGATTGGGATCCTCTCCTTGAGAAGGATGAGTCGGGATTGCTCGCCCAACGGATGACCGAAGTCGTCGACGGCCAGTATCAAAAGTACGTCGGAATGCCAGGCTCTTACATCCGCGAACATTTCTTTGGCAAGTACCCCGAGCTGCTCAAGCTTGTTGAAAATTATTCCGACGAGAAGCTCGAGAAACTCAATCGAGGCGGACACGATCCTGAAAAGGTCTATGCGGCTTACAAAGCTGCCGTCGAGCACAAGGGCCAGCCGACGGTGATACTGGCCAAGACCATCAAAGGATACGGTTTGGGCGAGGCTGGTGAGGGGCGCAATATCGCTCACAACCAAAAGGAAATGAACGAGAAGGAACTGCTGGAGTTTCGTTCCAGGTTCGGGATCCCGATCTCGGATGATCAAGTGGCCAACGCACCTTTTTACAAGCCACCTGAGTCGAGCATGGAGATTAAGTATCTCAAGGACAAACGTTCTGCGCTTGGAGGTTCTTTGCCGAGTCGTCCGACGCAGCATCCTGTGACCGAGACTCCGTCGCTGGAGGACTACCGCAAGTTCATGGGGATCCAGCTCGACGGTAAATCCATTTCGACGACCCAAGGTTTCGTTCGATTGCTAAGTCGTCTGGTAAAGGATCCGAAGATCGGCTCGCACATTGTCCCGATCGTTCCGGACGAGTCCCGGACCTTTGGGATGGAAGGGATGTTCAAGGAAATCGGGATCTATGCCCACGCAGGTCAATTGTATGAACCGATCGACTCGGGTTCGGTGGCTTACTACAAGGAAGCCAAAGATGGGCAAATCTTGGAAGAGGGGATCACCGAGTG
>JBJSXX010000126.1:0-4805 GCA_046086605.1 Pirellula sp.
TCCGCTATCGCAACTAATGTTGCTACTCGTACTCGACGCCCCTGAATCCCAACGGTACCTTTCGAGAACGAGTACCATTTCATCGAGTACGAAAAAAGCCAGAAGCGTATCCTCCCAGCCACAATAATTCCTGAAGAACCAGTACCAAATAACCTTAATCCTCTCTGAACCCCACATGAGTTCTGCTGTGCATCGAATTGAATCCTCGCGGCGTCGTTTTCTTTCCTTAAGTGCCATGGGGGCAGCGGGGCTCGCTGTCGCTCCAAAGGCAAACAGTTTTGCATCTGCCAATGAAGAGATCCGTGTAGGGTTCCTCAGTTGCGGTGGCCGAGCCAATGAACTCATGGGGAGCTTTTCCAAAGTCCCCGGGGTTAAGATCGTCGGTTTGTGCGATCCTGATTCGAGTCGGGTCGCCAAAGCCAAAACGCGATTCCCCGATGCCAAAACCGCAAACGATCTGCGTCGGCTCATCGAAGACCCTAACATCGATGCTCTCGTGGTCGCAACCTGCAACCATTGGCACTGCTTAGCATCGATCTGGGCCATGCAAGCCGGCAAAGACGTGTATGTGGAAAAACCACTATCGCACTCCCAATGGGAAGGACTCCAGACGATCGCTGCTGCTCGAAAGCATAAAAGAATCTGCCAAGTAGGAACCCAACAACGCTCCGATCCCATGCAGGCAGAGCTCAAGAAATTCTTGCACGAGCAAAAAGCGCTAGGGGAGATCCAACGCGTTCAAGTCAACCGCTTTGGCGTTCGGGGGCCCATTGGAAAACGCAGCGAGCCTCTCCCCAAAGATCCCAACGTCGACTGGGATCTGTGGCTCGGACCGGCCGCCGATTTGCCCGTATTTAGAAATTCCTGGCACTACGATTGGCACTGGGACTGGAACACCGGTTCGGGGGAGATGGGGAACTGGGGTGTCCACGTTCTAGACGATGTCCGCAACGTCGTGTTTCAAGATTCAGTGCAAGTCCCACGGCGAATCCTCGGTGGTGGCGGTCGAGTGGCTTGGAACGACGCAGGGCAATCACCGAACGTTCACGTCGTGGCCTTCGACACCGGCTCGATCCCAGTGGTGATCGGCCTGAGCAACTTGCCCGATCAGCCCGATGGCAAGAAATCCCCAAACATGCCTGGGCCCGGCAGCGGCTATATCGTCTACTGCCAAGCGGGCCGACTGGAAGGTCAACGAGGCTCCGCGAAAGCCTATGACAAAGACGGAAAACTCATCAAAGAGTTTAAAGGCAATGGTGGAGGCGGCCATCAAGCGAACTTTATCGAAGCGGTTCGAAGTAGAAAACCAGAGTCGCTAAGTGCAGAGGTCCAAGTCGGCCACGACTCGACGGGCTGGTGCAATTTTGCGAATATTTGCTTTCGAGCCGGAGATCACAAGGATCTTCGTGAAAAGGTCGAATCTGCCCGGAGTCATCCAGGTTGGGAAGAGCTTATCGAGAAGATGATTGAGCATCTTGGTGCCAACGGCATCGATCCATCGGATCAATCCATCGCGATGAGCCATTGGATGGATTTGGATCCCAAGACAGGTCGTTTTGTTGGCCAATATGCAGAGCAAGGAAACGCGCTGCTAAAGCGTCAATACCGCAGCGGTTACGAAGTCCCTCAGATCGCTTGACTTATCCCACAATGATTCCCGACAAACCGATTTCTTTTTGGTAGGTCATGGTTTGCTCGGTTCACTGCTTGGAGCGTTAGTCGGGCTTCAACAGCCTTAAATGGAATCTGTTCTTGCGAATATGCAAAATGAAGTGGTGTAATGTCGAGTCATCCAAAAGCGATTTCAAGCAAACGCCTGATCCATTCACTTTTTCAAGTGTTTCATCAAATGTTCCATTCATCGTGCTTTGAAACAACTCCTCGAACAAAGCACGAACCTCTTCGAACTCGGGGGTTGGGTCGAACGTGCCTCGATGCCAAGGGAATTCGGAGTAACCAAACTTGAGGGTTCCAAGCATTTGACCACCTCGGAAGAAAGCATAGTCAGCTTGATTCTCCACTGGTTTTTTTTCTTGATCGCTCATTTCTCTTTCATGCCCTCACTTGCTGCTAAAGCTCTTTAATGAACAAGAAGGCATCGCTCCCCAGATACAACTGCTCGTTGCTCGATACACAGCATTAGCGTAAAATATTCGCAGTTAGCAGACAACACCCAAAAGCCGGACATACAATAGGATTCCGCTGATTGAGACTAAAAACACGGTTCTATCGGCGGTGATGGACAGATTTGCTCAGGTAGCTTGGTCAGACTTTGTTATTAGCGATTATTAGCGTCTATCAGCGGTTCGGAAAAGAGACCGCTAAAGGACACTGATGAACGCTAATGGATTTTTTCATGGGTTCGATTCCGAGTATGTTGAACCTCCAATCGCACATGGTCTACTTTCAACTCTCGCAAATCTACTGACTATAGCCGCGAAGCGGCTTACCATGGATTTCGATATTATAGACCGGCTGGAAGACTCGCGAAAACGAAACGGACAGAACAGCCTTGAGGCTAGACCTCAATCAAGCGTTCGCGGATTCGATTTTTGGTTTGATTTCGGGTCGATCGAGCGGCGCACGAGCGTCCGGTCTGGCAAGGCCATGATTGAAATTTAGTTTTTTTGTTGAGCATTCAAAGTGACTTTCTTGGGTAAGGCGTTGCGGCGGACCGAGGCATCCAGACCTCGGCTTCGTTTTGTGCAGTGTCAACACCGCAACGGGCGGCTCGTGTGCTCGAAGAGGGTAAACACGATTTCAGCCGACGAGCGGAATGTCAACAATCGATAAACCAATTTTCTTGACGTTCGTACAATCTGGGCTGGGATTTGAATTATCGTCTGGAGGAACGTACTAAACTCCATCCGCAGAAGACGATGCCTAAGTTCGTACTGGTGCTTTTTTTCCTTGCCCGACCCTGCAGGCTGAATGATTAAAGCACTCGAGCATTTGAGCGACCAAGCTAGCGATGCGATCGCCATATAGGCTCCGTTGCTTGTCAGATTATCTAGCGGAGCTGAGAGAGCTCCCGAAGCGTGTAGTTGACTAATCGTGTTCTCCTGGTCGCAACGATCGTTTGCTCCGAAGACTACTTGCCGACTGCTGCAGCGAGCTCTGGATTCGTTGGTTATGTAGAAGAAGTAAGCGTAGTCTTCGAAAAGGCGTTCTCCCGCCCGGGCTGTTTCGATCAGTTTTCGAACTGCAACCATGCGGTAGGAGCGATTGCAGCTGCTTGGTTGGTAATCGAATTCAGCTATCCATTCTCCGATCAGCCGTTTGTCGAGGTACTCATTTTCATCGATCACCTGCTACTTATAGTTTGGGGGAGTATTTTGCTTGGTAGTCTTCATTTCCTCCGGATGTCTGCGTTTCAGTGGCTTCCACGCGTCATCGCCCAGTGATTCAGCGATATCTACCAGATTTGCTTTAGCGTCATAGCCAAAAATGAATTTGACTCCATCGTTGTCCCAGCGATCGAACTCAGTCGTTATTGCAAAGTCGGTGTCGCCTCGTAGGAGAATCTCTTTGAAACCTGCAGCACGGCACAATTCGATCGAGCGGTCATAAAAGAAACCAGAGTTCTCGTGGCTTGGGCGATTGCCGCTTCGATTATGGATATACAGGACCTCTTGGGTGTTCGCTAGCGTGACAACCAAGGGATGGTACCCCCATTGTTTTTTGTAGTTCATGCCAATCCCCTCTTTACGTTGGCCGGATGTCTCCACCATCGTACCGTCAGCTTCGATGATCGCTCGATCGAAGAACTCTGAGGGTTGCTGCTTCCAGAGCTGGAGTCTAGCTTTGTTGAATGCTTGCATGAGCATCAAGATATTCATTTGATCGAATCGTCGACAGAAGTCACCTGCAGTTGTCGGATCGGGAATCCGCTGCGCTCCGAGTGCGTTTAGATAGGCTTCGTCGGTTCGCCGGATCTCTAAGTGATCCAAGCAAGTGCCACCGGCGAGAAGATTCAGTGCGATATTCAAAACATGATCTGCTTCATCGTAGGGAGCATACGCCTTGAAGATTGGGATACCGCTATTGATGTGGTGACGCAGACCAAGTGTTTTAATCAATTGCATGATCGGGCAAAGCCCTCCAGCGGAGATTGCTTGGGTTCGATAGCGAGTTGCAACTCAAGTGACGGTGTCAGGATTGCAGGCGTAGAAGGAATATTGGATTTGTCGATACGTTTGTTGAGTCGACGCTTGCGTTGCTGCAGCCTTTTTCGTAATTTGACGTTCACTCGAAACCCTCCTTTGGTTGTGGTTGAAGATTTTGTTCAACTCATCAAACACCAATCAATTGCGAGGGTTTTCGAGGTTTTCAAATTATCTCAATAAAAAACCATGCTTGATTGAGGACTAGTTCATCGGCTCATCCCGCGGGCCGTGATTCCGATCCTCCTTCGTGCATCGCATTGCAGACTCGCATCGAACCCGCGCATCGACCGAGCCGCAATGGTACAATCCCATGATCGATTGATCGAGCACGAGCACGAGCACGACGAACAGCCAGAACAAAACCATGCACCGAAGTGGCCGGTCGACGGCGCTCGATTTTAGCAACTTTTTTGGCGGCCACTCGGTGATGGTTGCCGTTATCGGGCGAGAAAGACAGTGACAAAGGCCGTTGCGCGACTTGGGGTAATCGTACTAGCAATAGGCTGCCTTTTCGTGTTTGCCCGGGTCAGTTCTCGCCCCGACCGGCTGTACTACAAGCCATTTGGTGATCACATCGTCAAGATCTGGATTAGCGCTGACGACGCAGGGGCGTCGCAGCAGAAAATTCACGGCAGCTAT
>JBJSXX010000127.1:0-4558 GCA_046086605.1 Pirellula sp.
GATCGCATCGAAGTGGTCACCTTGGTAGGTGGCGGCTGATGAACAACCCCGCGCACCGACTAACTGTTGCTGATAAAGTCCTTGCTAGCCGCGTCATTGTGGGGACAGGCAAATACGATACGCTTGATCAAATGCGAAGCGCTTTGGATGCAAGCGGCACAAGTTGTGTTACGGTGGCTGTCCGTCGGGAGAAACTCTACGATCGTGATGGCAAGAACCTCTTGGACTATATCGATCTGGATCGATTTACCCTCTTGCCCAATACTGCCGGATGTTTTAACGCCAAGGATGCGGTTCGTGTGGCTCGCATGGGCCGAGAAATTCTAACTCAACTTGGAAACCCTGGAGTCGATTGGGTCAAACTGGAGGTTCTGGGCGATACCAAGACTCTATTGCCTGATCCGCTTGCGACGCTTGAGGCTTGTGAACGCTTGGTTCAAGATGGCTTCAAGGTCTTGTGTTATACCAGCGATTGCCCGATCATGGCCGTGCGTCTAAAGTCTGCGGGTGCTGCGAGTGTGATGCCCGCGGCAAGCCCCATCGGGAGCGGGCAGGGAATACTCAATCCGAATAATCTCAAGATCATCCTTGAGTATCTCAAAAGTGATGATCCCGATTACCCGGTGATCATCGATGCGGGTGTCGGTACGGCCAGCGACGTGGCTCAAGTTTTTGAACTCGGTGCCGACGGCGTGTTGCTCAACACTGCAATCGCGCATGCACGCAATCCAGTGCTCATGGCAAGTGCCATACAGCATGCGGCGATCGCCGGAAGAGAAGCCTACTTAGCCGGCAGGATCCCCAAGCGTCTTTATGCCATGGCAAGCAGTCCTGAAGAAGGCTTGATCACCTCTCGTCCCTTTTAAAAATCCTCTCAGCAAAACGTTATTCCACTCACATCGACTCAACGCAGGAATCAATCCTATGCAGCCCCAAATGTTCGAAGTCGTGGTCATCGGTACGGGTCCTGGAGGTGAGGGGGCCGCGATGCAAGCGGCCAAAGCGGGTAAAAAAACCGCTGTCATCGAGGCTTATAAAGACATCGGAGGCGGATGCACCCACTGGGGCACTATTCCGAGCAAAGCCCTCCGCTTTTCGATCTATTCGATGATGGAGGCGATGAACAACCCGATCGTTCGCGACATGGGGATCCATGTCAATCCGACAATCGCACAGCTTCGGGCCAGTTCCCGTTCAATCATCAACAAACAGGTCGAGATGCGACTGCGTTTCTACCAACGCAACGATGTCCCAGTCTTTTCTGGGTTCGCCAAATTTATTGACCAGCACACACTGGAACTTGACCCCGATACGCATATTCGCGGTGAAAATATCATCATCGCTACAGGCTCAAGGCCTTTTCGTCCGGCGGGTGTCAATTTCAGTCATTCTCGCATCTTTGACAGCGATACGATCCTTGAACTCAAGACCAAACCCCAATCGATCACGATCTATGGCGCAGGGGTCATCGGTTGTGAATACGCATCGATGTTTCGAAACCTGGGTATCAAAGTCAATCTAATCAACACTCGCTCAAAACTCCTAGAGTTCCTCGACGATGAAATCATCGATGCACTTAGTTACCAAATGCGAGAATCAGGTGTTATTATCCGCCACAATGAAACATTCTCCAAGATCGAACCAAAAGATGATGGTGTTGTTCTATTCCTCGAGAGTGGCAAACAGGTTAAAACCGACATCTTGTTATGGGCGAACGGACGAAGCGGCAACACCGATAAACTTGGACTCGAAACTGTTGGTATCGAGCCAGATGTGCGAGGATTGCTCAAGGTCAATCAAAGTTTTCAAACTTCATGTCCACACATCTATGCTGTCGGGGATGTGATTGGATTCCCCTCGCTAGCTAGCGCTGCATACATGCAAGGCCGCGCTGCAACACGCCATATCTTGGGCGCAAAGGACGACTTGCAACTGACCGATATCCCCAACGGAATCTACACCAGCCCCGAGATTAGTTCGATCGGGAAAACCGAACGGGAACTGACAGCGGAAAAAGTCCCCTACGAAGTTGGCCATTCGCAGTTTAAGAGTCTTGCACGAGCTCAGATCACAGGACGCGCAATCGGGATGCTGAAGATCCTCTTCCACCGTGAAACCCTTGAGATCCTCGGAGTGCATTGCTTTGGTCCCAATGCAGCAGAGATCATCCATATCGGGCAAGCCATCATGAAACAACCACCACCGAACAATACGCTCGAATACTTCATCGATACGACTTTCAATTATCCGACAATGGCCGAAGCCTATAGGGTTGCGGCACTCAACGGCTACAATCGCCTTTTTTAACTCACACCATAGACCAAGAGCACCATGACCCATCCTCACGCGGCTGCAAATCTACCTGATCCTTCCGTCGTTCCCGTTCAGGGTTGGCATTGCAGCCATTATTTCTACCGCTGGGATCGAAAGGAGTTGGGAGGCATTCCCACGGCTGAACTTGCGCATGCCAAGCAGCAGTTCAGCGATTGCCTAAACGACCTAAACGATCGACCCGAGCGTCAGCAGTCATTTATCATCTCCGGCCATAAAGCGGATCTTGGATTGATCCTCATGGATCCCGACCCGCTTCGCATCGACCGCGTTCACCAACGCCTGCTTGCGACAAGACTCGGCCGAGCCTTGGTTCCTACCTATTCGTTTGTATCGATGTCTGAAATCAGCGAATACCTTCCTAGCAAAGAGCAATATGCGGAGAAGCTCGTCAAAGGAGGCGAGGATCCTAGCTCCGCGGCATTCCAAGCCAAAGTCGCATCCTATGAACGTAGAATTCCGGTCATGCATGCTCAGCGACTCGCTCCAGAGTTTCCGACATGGCCTGCAATGTGTTTCTATCCAATGAATAAATCTCGAAATGTAGGTGCCAACTGGTTTCTCGAACCCTTTAGCGTGCGCACCGAGATGATGGCCGAGCACGCCCAAAGCGGTATGGCATTTGCCGGTCGGGTTACCCAACTAGTCACCGCCTCGGTCGGCTTAGACGATTGGGAATGGGGCGTGACTCTCTGGGCAAGGAACCCACAGTTCCTCAAAGACATCGTTTATACGATGCGCTTTGATAAAGCCAGTGCGACGTTCGGACAGTTCGGTGAGTTCTACGTCGGGTATCTTGCAAGTCCTGAAGAGATACTCAAGCACTGCTGCATTGGAAACTGAGAAGACACATGAGCGACCTGAGCGTTCAACAACTCTCCAAAAGCTACGGCCAGGGCGATGAGTCCATAGCAATTCTAGATCATCTGTGTCTGGAACTGAATCGAGGACAAGATATCGCGGTGATCGGACCAAGCGGATCGGGCAAGTCAACACTGCTGCAGATCCTTGGTGTTCTCGATCCACCTTCGTCTGGCACCGTTGAACTCGAAGGAAAAAATCCCTTTACTCTCAATGAGAACCAGCAGGCCAAGTTTCGGAACCAACACATTGGGTTTATCTTCCAAGACCACCATTTGCTACCCCAATGGAATGTCTTGGAAAACACCTTGCTCCCCTGCTTGGCCTTTGGCAAAGCGACTCCAGAGATTCAAAGCCGAGCCAAGGAACTCCTGGATCGCGTCGGGCTATCACATCGAATAGGACATCTCCCGAGTCAACTTTCTGGTGGTGAAAGAGAACGAGTCGCCGTTGCCAGAGCTCTGCTTCTTAAGCCAACCCTCATCTTAGCTGATGAACCAACCGGAAATCTCGATGCTCAAAATGCTCAAAAGATCGGACAGTTGCTTATGGAGATACCCAAAGAGCACAACACGATCCTGATCGTCGTCACCCATTCGCTCGACTTGGCTCGCGGGATGTCTAGCTGCAAGGAGCTTCGATCCGGCAAGCTCATCGATGCCCTCTAGAGAGCCAAATGATGAATCCGGAACTTAGGCTACCTGGCTTCGGAGCAAACGTCCGATGCGCCCACGATCGCTTCGATGTAATGGCGTTCTTCGCTTCGCATCTTTTTGGACTGTGCTGGGGTTGTATCGTCGAGCCCGATCACATGCAGCATGCCATGAATGATGTAGAGTAAGAGTTCGTGGGAGGCAGGCCATTGGTTTTTGTTAGCAACTTCGAAGGCCGTATCGGCGCTAGCAATGATGACCCCTTCTAAATACTCATCGGATTCGGTCGTATCAAAACTGATTACATCCGTCGGGTAATCGTGCTTGAGGTATTGGCGGTTGACCTCGTGGACTTGGGCATCGTCAGCGATGGTTATGGAAATTTCCCCATCTTGCCATCCGTAGTCGCTGGCGATCGACTCGACTGCTTTCTTGATCCAAGTCTTCGGTAGCTTGACTCGTCGCGAGGCAAACTGGATTTCAATTTCGATGGCCATGTTGGGAAAACCTTAGGTGTTAGGTTTGTTAAAAGGGGTAGAGTTTAACGCCTTGGGGTTTTTTTTGCATAGCGCAAGCTTGGGCAGGGTCGGAACGATCGGAGTTGTAGGAATCCTCCCGAAGCGCGTTAAAATTGGTAAAAACCTTTTGATTCCGGACTGGGATTGCCGAAACATAGTTTGTATTCGCAATCCAGCTAGGCTGGTCGAGTGTGG
>JBJSXX010000128.1:0-14191 GCA_046086605.1 Pirellula sp.
TTGTCGTGTAGAGCCATGCCTTAGGATAAACGGGTTCTGAGGGGCAATTGGCCAAGTCGATGAAGGCTTCCTGAACGGCATCTTCTGGAGTTTTGCACCATTGTCGAGCGTACAACATCAAGGCACTGCTCAGAGTGGCAAATAGCTCCTGAATGTGGTTGCTGTGCATGAGAAAAACCGAAAAATGTGGTTCGTGACTTATCGAGGCCAAATGCCTCCCAGTATAGAGTCACCGCTGAAGTGATTTTATTTCAGCCAGATGAAAAAATTTTCGGGTTGTTTCCCACTCCGATGGACCAGACATCGATCGATTAGGGGCGTATCAGGAAATCCTGTGGCTAAGCGCAGACGAAACCGGCCTTGCTAGAAAAATCCAAGATTGAGATAGAAACGACTCAAGGGATGGGCGGTTCCGTAGAACCGACCATCCCCGAGTACTCCCCCTGCCTCTCGTTCACAGCTTTCGCTGTACGCTCAATGATTCATGATTGGCTCAAGTTCCCCAGTTGAATTTCGGTGCTGGGGGGGCTTGAACCTTCTTGCCGCTTGCTTTCTTCAAGGGGATCGGCTCGCTCGGTTCTACCGGTGCAGGCGTCTGTTCGCTTTTTGTTGCGGGCTTCGTAACGATCGCTCCAGGTGTTGCCGTTTGATTGGCTGTCCCTAGGTTCTGAGGCAACTCTCCACGGCTTGAGAGACTCGGACGGCTAGCACCGCTTGGCAAGGATCGTCCAGCCGATCGCTCCCGTGTTCGCTCCGAGGAATCCCAGTAAGCTTTCTCGGGCCAGAGTCCTTCTTCGAGGGTGATGTTGTTGTATTCCAGAAGGGAGCCTTTGAGCATGTGGACTTCGACGATCGACTTGTTGTATTCGGACAAGGCTCGTGCATAATTTCGACCAGCGTTGGCTCGGCTTTGTTGTGCACGAAGGAGCAAGTCCATGATTTGTTCGGCACCGGCATCGCCAGCATTGAATTTCTCTTGGTAGAGTTTCACCCAGCGATCTGCTGCCGAGAGAGCTGCGAGTTGCTCGGTCATTTGGATGTAGTTGCTGTTGAGTTCTCGAAGGACTTGGCTGATACGGTGCGTTGCGGCGATCTCTTTTTCCTCGAGCAGTGCATGATCGCGGGCAAGAGTGAGTTGTTTGTTGCGAACATCGTTGCTAGCACGACGAGCCCCGACCGGATTGGGAAGGAAGTCCATGCGAACTGCGGCTTCTTGGAAGTCTCCTGAGAGGAGTTCTTCCCAAGCACTTGGGGAGGGGTTGGTTCGAGGCTGCGGAGGGAAAGGTCCATTTCCACCTTTGTCCAGAAGTGAGGCACCCACGCCTACATATCGGTAGATAAAAGACAGGTCGACATTGGCCAGCATTTGATTCTTGGCCGAGAGCAATTCAAGTTCTCTCTGCTTGATAATCCAACGTTGACGACGCAAATCGACGCTACGGCTTAGCATTTCGTTGATCGATTCGTCGAAATCGAACTGTGCCATACCGATAGCGGGTTTGTCCGAGGGACGAATCAGCCGACCATCGGAACTTGCCCACCCCATGAGGATCCGAAGTGTTTGTTCGCGACCGAAGAGACCAGGGTCACCTCCGAGTGCCGCACCGCCGGCCAAGGCAGCATCGAGCTGAGCTTGGAAGTCGTGATAGGTGTACTTGGCCTGAGCCTCGGTGGTTCCCGCAGCACCTTTTTGGAGTTTCTCGTAAGCGATGTGATAAGCTTTCGCAGCACTGTCGCGAGCGATTCGTGCGTTCTCAACGTTCCAATAGGATTGATAGAGATCCCAATAAGCGAACTCGACATCTCGAACTAAGTTTCGAACGCGTTCTTCGAAGTCCACCAGTGAAAGGTCTTCGTTGATGCGAGCCAGCACGACCGGGATACGGTTGACTGAGGTGCCTCGACCGCGAAGCAGCGGATGTTGGACTTGCAATTCCAAGACTTGCGTGTAATCGCTCGGCACCGCACGACCGGGACCAGAGGTTTCGATGTTGTTGTAACTGTAGATCGACTGCGATCGAGCCGAAACAATACCACCGGTTGCCATCCGCTTGGACAAAGCCATTTGGCCTGTACTGTCGCGGCCTCGGAAAGGAGTGGGATTGAAAGGGTTGAGCGAGCCGTCGAGGTTTCTGCCGACGTTTCTCGCGCGATCGGTGTTGTTGTAGGAAAAGAACGCGGAGAACTGAGCATCGAATTCACTCAGTGCGTCTTCGACACCTCCGACTTGGTTGGCCCGAGCGGCGCCACGGGGCAAGATTCGGTTGCCGTTTTGGTCGACAGCGATCTGCTGAGGGCTTGTCGTTGTCGCTGCGATTGCAGGATCGTAAACCGAGCTTTGCTGCTGGCTCGGGGTCGAGAGAATGTTTGCTGCGATGTCGACGTTTTGACGCTGCGTTCCGGGAATTGTCCGGATGAGCTTGCTGTTAACCAGTGCGTAGGACACGCACTCTTCGAGCGTCAGATCCAGAAACTCGTATTTCTGATTATCAAGCGTCAGTGGCTCGAAAGCATTGGTGGCTTCGGGGAGCGGATTGATTTCCAGATCAGGAATTTCGATTTGCTGAGCATGCTGGAGGTACTCGGCAAAATTCGCACGGTCTCGAAGATAGAACGGTTGGGTCGGTTGGCAGCCGGTAAGCATGACGCTACCGATTTGCAAACCGATGAACCATTTTTGAAAGGTGCGTTTCATAAGCCGGGGATTCCCATCCAACGTGCGTCAACCCTATACCGATGCGCGACGATCGAGCGTCGTGGAATCGTTGAGTTGATCCTTTGGTGTTAGGCCCCCCTAACAAGCCAATTCGGAATTCTGTAGGCACGAGTGCCGCAGCGTTCCGAAATTCGCTTGCCTGAATTATCGGACGGTTGTCTGTCAAACTTTGACGATTACGCAAGAAATACAGAAATCGCATTTGCTAGCGTTCCTTGCGGGCGGTTGCCTCAAGGTGCCAGGCACATTCCATGGATTGTAAGGTAGCAGGCACATTCCATGTGCCGTCGGCGCGGGTTCGAAGTACGCCTGGTCAGATCTGTTGGACGGCACATGGAGTGTGCCTTCGAAAATGTCCGCTGACGGCGGATGCGAGCGGGGGGACGGCATTGACCTCATTGACGGCATTGACGGGATTGACTGCGGACATTGTTGACGAGAATGACCTCATTGGTTGGGTGAACTCATTGGCGATTGGCTCATCGGCCTTCGCCGTCAACACCGTCAATGCCGTCAAATAGCAACCGCCCTCTAACGGCGTGGCAAAGAAAAAACCCTGCCTAGGTTGGCCTAGGCAGGGTTTTTTCGAATCATGGTGTGCGTCGCGGGGGCGACTATTGTCTAGCTAGTCAAGGAATCCAACGAGTTCTTGAGAGCGGCTAGGCTGCTGAAGCTTTCGCACCGCCTTGGCTTCGATTTGACGGATTCTCTCGCGGGTCACTTTGAAAATGTGGCCCACTTCTTCGAGCGTGTAGCTGTATCCGTCACCGAGTCCGTAGCGGAGCTTGATGATTTCGCGTTCTCGGTAGCTGAGTGTTTTCAGAACCGAGTTGATGCGATTTCTAAGCATCTCTTGAGCCGCTCCAATGGCAGGGCTTTCGGCCGCACCATCAGGAAGCAGATCCCCGAACTGGCTGTCTTCACTGTTTCCGACTGGACGATCAAGCGAAATCGGATAGCGGCTCATGGCGAGCACTCGCCTTGCTTCCTCGACCGTCGTCTCGGCTCGTCGTGCGGTTTCTTCGAGAGTCGGTTCGCGTCCGAGTTCTTGGAGCAACTGCCGTGAGACGTTTCGCACTCTGGACATGGTCTCGACCATGTGGACAGGGATACGAATCGTTCGGCTTTGGTCTGCCACGGCTCTTGTGATAGCTTGGCGGATCCACCAGGTTGCATACGTACAGAACTTGAAACCGCGTCGGTACTCGAATTTATCCACTGCCCGCATCAAACCGGCGTTCCCCTCTTGGATCAGATCCAGGAAGCTGAGACCTCGGTTGCGATACTTTTTGGCGATCGAGACGACCAATCGCAAGTTTCCTTCGCTGAGTTGCTTCTTGGCTTGCTGATACTCGGTGAAAACCTTTTTGACCATCATCACGCGGTTGCGCAATGAGGACGGGGTTTCTTGGGTAGCAACAAGGATTTGGCGATACTCGCGACGGAGTTGTGCGATTTGAGACGGTGCGACTTGGTGGGACTTGAGAGTCGCCAAGTCGTGTCTAATTTCGTCCACTCTGGATGACAATCGTTCTAGAACACCGATCATCGCTTCGATGCGTTGGGTTCGCAGACCGAGTTCTTCGATCAGTCGAACAGCCTTGCGGCGTCGACGTGCGAGGTTCACCCAAGCTTCGGCTCGCTTCTTGGGGGGCAAAGAGCGACTCAGCGCGTCTCGGTAATCTCGACGATTGCGTTTGAGCAGAACGTCCAGTGTTTTTAGATTGCTAGGTAGTCGACCCAGAATCTGGTCTTTTTCAAGTCGATCGGTCACTGAAACTTGAACCGTGCGATCGAAGGGAAGTTCCCCGGTATGGACTCGGCGTAGGATCTTGTAGGCGTACTGGATCACATAATCGCATTCGAGAAGCTTGGTGCGAAATCGTCGTCGGGTGACTTCGATCTTCTTGGCCAAACGAATCTCTTCTTGGCGAGTAAGCAATGGGATTTCTCCCATTTGTGTCAAATACATCCGAACAGGATCGTCCGACCAAGTCTCAACGTCGTCCATCCCCGATAGCAAATCGTCTTCGCTATCGAGTTGAACTTGGTCCTCGGGGACCACGACATCGACCACCGCATCGGTCAAATCATCGCCTTCTTCTTCAAGCGATAGTTTGTGCAAACCGTCCAAGTCATCAGCGCTGCGAGGCAAATCATCATCGAAATCCAACAGGCCGTCGAACAAGGTCATAATTCCTCAAACCACTAAATGAATGCAGGGAAAAGGAGCAGCCAGTCTCCAAGGAGCATGCCACAACTTGACCCGCGATGAGACCGAATCGTTTTTTTCAAAACCGATCGTTCCTGACAAAGGCAAGGCAAGTGTAGCACCCAAGTGGTAACTAGCGGGTCTCCTAAGTGAATTGGTAAATTTTTACGAATGGATGAAAAAACGTGCCTGCCGTAGCTCATTCAAAACCGCGTTGCGCATTTCGGCCCTTGGCAAACTCGACGAAAATTCCCATAGTAGTTCGGTTTTCAAAAACTACCGAAAATTTCCGAGGGAAAGTCAGGCGACTTAAGGCTGTCTATACAATTTTCCAGCCTTCGTGCGGAACACGACCTCAAAAACCGTCCTTGACGCCCGGGATGGCCACAGCGCACAAGTAGGGATCGATCGATCCCCACTTCGGTTCGCACGATTTGCCCCAACCGCAATCTACCTCGTCATTCCTTGGTCGTGTTCTGTAGTTTGAAGCCAGCCTGACGGTAAATTGCAATGGGCTGGAGCTTTATATGACTCGACCGACGTGGTAATCTCGGATGGCGTGAATTTGGGAGTAAACGGCAAGCGACAGTGAATCCCGGTCAACTTGCCCCCTAGACCCCGTGATCTTCGGTTGTGTAACACGATCACTTCGGTGTCTCTGGGTGGGGTTGACTTTGGCACCATAATTTTACCCACTCGAGGTGCTCGGTCTAGTAGACGTACTAAACAATCTTGTCAAAACCCCTTGTCAGGATCCCTACAAGCCGCTTTTTCCGCAGGGTCTCAGTTAAATTTCTGAGTTCCTTGGAAATACTGCTCAAGTATCCCTTACCGAGGAAATATCCGGAGTCGACGAAACCGTAACGGGGGATTGATCGTAGAATCGCAGAACTTACGATCTGCCCTTATCTATTTCGTTTTTCAAGCTCGCCAGTCGACTATGCCAAAATATGCTCTCGAATGTACATGCAGTGCAAAGATCCCTGTGGGGATAGCCCAAGCGGGCGGATCGGCACTTTGCCCCGCATGTGGAAAACTCAACGAAGTACCCTCGACGAAAGTCTTAAGGACCCTGCCCGTCTATGACGAGATCCCAGCCCAAGCTGCTGGAGCTCCAAATCATGCTCGCCAAAACAGTCGAACTCAGGGTCGGCGGACCTCTGAGGACTCGATCCTGAGTCGATTGCTCCCTGCAGTATTGCTTTTTACCGCTGCCGTTTCCCTCCTCAATGCCGCTTATCTTGGCTGGGATCGCTGGAGAGCACCGATCGAATTCGGGCACACCGAGGATGAGTTTTTCGGGGCCATGCGAGACGAAGCCATGCACGATCCACCAGCCCGAGTATGGGATCACTGGCGTTACATGGTCGAAACGGGGTTGCCTACTCACCAACCACCCGATTACTTCGTGATCAATGAGTACTACGAGAGACGCAAACCCTGGCTGATCGGCTCGTCGATCGTGGGTTTCGTGAGTCTAGGTCTGTTTGTATCGATCACTCTGATGCAGGCACTATCGAAAAAGCAAAGCGTTTGACACCCAGAGAGTTGGCGATGAACCTGCAAGCCGATCGCACTCTGGAGTGCAAACCCCTTTACCGCAAATTCATCCTGGCCGCAGTCTTGCTGCATCTGCTTGCCGTCCTGGCCGAACCGCTGACGTTTTTCTCCAGAAGCGACTTTCAGAGCGGTCCTGAGTTTTTTGGACTCCGGCGAACATTCGCACCCTACGTCGAGTGGATGTACCTGGATCATGGATACTTTTTCTTTGCACCCAACCCGGGTCCGAACCATTTGGTAGCAGTGCAAGAAAAGAGGCCTGAACCAAATACAACTCAGCGAATCAATTCCGATGCTGTGGTCTTTCCCGATCGCAAAACGCACTGGCCAAGACTCCTGTATCACCGCTACTTCATGCTCTCGGAGTTCTACAACAACTCCTTTGCACCCACCGAGCTTACAGAACAAGACAAAGCAGATCGCATGTTTGTTGAGCGTTGGGAACTTGATCGAAGTTTCTACGAATCGCTTCAACGATCGATTTCCAAATCGCATTTGATTCGAAATGCCAACGTGAGCATCACTCCAGATCGCTTGGAGATACTGAGGATCGAGCGGCCTTTACCCACTCCCGAGCAAATCCTTGGGCAAGGGGGACGTCTGGGTGACTCGCGGGATTTGATCGTCCTACCCGAGGGCCCAGAGACCATCGCTCCCCCAACGCAGTTGTTAGGGGTTCCATGATCGCACGCGGACTAACTGTCGCTATCGCAAGATGGTGGACGGATTCATGCCAGAAGATCGATCGCTTCTTTTTCGAGCCTCTGGATGCAAGGGTGCTTGCTCTGATCCGTATCGCCACAGGATTGATGATCGCTTACATCCACCTTGTATGGCTTTTAGGGCTTGAGAGTTTCTTTGGAGCTTCGGCGCTTCTGGACGGTGAGGCGTTGGCGATGCTTCATCGTAACGCTTGGAAGTGGACTTATCTCAGCGGCGATCAGCCGCTGTGGTTTGCTTGTGTGCATGAAGTCGTCGCCTTAGGAGCGGGCCTTGCGATGGCATTAGGATGCTGGACTCGCTGGACGACGTTGCTGGCTTGGCTACTGACCCTCATGACAGCCCACCGGCTGGCACCGTTTCTTTTTGGCCTCGACCAAATTGTGTTGATGCTTTCGATGTACTTATCGATCTCGCGTTGCGGTGACACTTGGAGTCTCGATCAGCGGTTCGGGTTGACTCAGACCTTTGACCGGCATTGGCAAAACAGGCTCGCAACGCGTCTGATCCAGTTGCATCTTTGCGTTATCTATTTCTTCGGCGGACTGGGTAAAGCCCGTGGGTGGATGTGGTGGGATGGCACCGCGATGTGGTACTCCGTTGCGTCCTACGAATATCAGTCGTTGGACATGACTTGGATTGGCAGATATCCGACCTTAGGTTCGATCCTTACGCATGCTACCCTGTTTTGGGAGATCACCTATGCAGCGCTTGTGTGGCCTCGGCTTACAAGACCATGGGTGCTTGCGATGGCCCTGTTGGTTCACGCCGGTATTGCGATCTTCCTCGGGATGATCACCTTTGGAGCGATGATGATCGTCGCGAACTTGGCTTTCCTGAGTCGAATCGAGCCAGAGGATTCGTAATTGCTTGCCTATTCGGGCGGTTTTCGGTGCTTCGAATTGAAGATCTTGGCATCAAACGGATCGACAGGATCCTTGGGTTTGTTTTTAGCGATCTTTTCTAATTTGCGAATCTCTTCTTCGATCTCGGCTAGATCGCTCGCGTCGATCACGACCGAACCCGAACCGTTCTTCGCAGGCTTGGACAATCTAGCCTCCGATGCGACCGCTGTTTGAACTGTCGGTGCTGTCTCGGGTTTGGCCAAGTTTGCAGCTTGGACGACTGGACTGTTAGCCGTCTCATTGGGTGTTTTGGTTTTGATGCTATCGAGAGACTGGATCCACTTGGCTAAGCGTTCGAGATGCAAGCGGTCTTCTTCGCGTTGAAGATTGAAACTGGCGTTGCGTTGGGTGCCGTGCGGTTTCGCCGCGAAATGGAGCAAGTCGGATTGCTGAGGGTCCTGGGCATCGATAAACCGCAAAACGTTTTCGAGGTTGCGTTCATTGATTGATGCGGCTTGTTGGCCCACGGGTTGAAAAACTTGAAATTGGTTTTTGGATAAGATTCCGTGGCAACCGGACTGACCGCATCTGGAAACCACAATCGGTGTGACTTCGGTTTGAAAGCTTCGTCGCAGATAGCCTGGAACAGCGTGGATCGGAAAAGTCTCCTGAGAGCTTGTAGCTTTGCCCGAATCGGCCATGGGCTTGGGCACGCTAGCGGTGGCTTGGACGACCTGCCCTTGGCTTGATGCTAAGGCGTTCTTTTTGTCTTGGGATTCGATCGTCGGGGGATCGATCCCTTGCTCGGCCATCGCGCGGCGGACACCCTCATCGGCGAGCAAGGCTTGTTTGAGTTGAAGATCGAGTTGTTTGAATTTTGGATTATCGGCTGCTTGTTTTTCAAGTTCCAAATAATGCTCGATGGCTTGATCGAGCATGCCGTTTTGGATGCACCACTGAGCAAGGTGCCAGTGCTCGCCGGTTCCCCATTTCCGAATGGCTCGCGTTTGGTACTTGTAGAGTGATTCCATGGTTGGTCCGATAAACAGGATCTGTTTTTTGACCAAAGTGACTTGCTTGCCTTTATCCATCACGACCGTGACCGAATCGGCCTGGGGTTTGATGAACCCATGGATGACCGCGCCATGCTGGAGCAAAACAAATCCATCTCCATAGAAGTTCAGCGGAGAGCTCGAACCCGTCGCACTGCTAGGCTGCGCCTGAACGTTGTGCATCGGTAGCAGTGCGCAGCACACGGCGACAAATATCAGGACCCAGGCGCAGATTGCGGATCGAGCGACCATGGAAAAACAGTGTCCCTTGAGGAAGTAAAAACCAACGGGTATCAATTCGATCTTGACGCGAATACTTTTGGCGAAACCTAGCAATTTTTCACTCTTGAGTGCAAGTCGGATCGAGCCTCTTTATGCTGTGTTTTGATCCGTCGGATTACCGGTTCCTTTCGCTTTTCCGGTTAACTTAGGCGTTCTGGGGGGCTTGGGTGCTATGAGCGTTTTTCCTGATCAATTACACTGGCTCGGTAAGCTTTGCGAAGGAGCTTTGCAAAGCACGAATTCGAATTAGGAACGGAGAACACGATGATCAAAAAATGGATTCCAGTCAGTCCCCACTTTGCGTTGGGGATTTTGGGGCTTTTCGGGGCGATGGCCAAGCCGCTTTACAGTCAACTCCCCGAGGATCCTGCGCTTTGGAACTCCGTTAATCGTTCCTTGGGCGAACTGGATCCAACGAAATTCCCTGATATCGCTGCTGCACGGGCCAAGCTCGATCAGCAAATCATCAACTTCGAGCGTTATCTAGACTCCTCGCCGACCCAAGGCCCCTTGTGGAAAAGTTTTCTCAAGTGGGACACCTTGCAAAAGGAACTAGCCCAAGAGACGCCAAACCCCGAGACACTCAACGATCTCGAAAAACGTTTCCGGCAAAATTACCCAGGTCTCGAATATTCCCCTTTTGTCGGCCTTCGCGATGCGCTGACCAAGTACGTTCAAGAGGCACGCTTGTCGCGAGACCCCGAGACGACCTTGCAGATCCTCAAAAACCGGCTGACGAAAGTCTCCGAGCGGATGCAACTGCCTGACATGCGACGCGATCCCAAAGCCGTCCATGACTTGGCTCAAGTCATCAGTTACATGAAGCAAGCGAATCAAAGTCCACAGCTCGTTTCGCAAGTCTTATCGAAATACTCTCAGCCGAATATTCGCGCAATCGTATCAGATGATTTTTTACGCAAGTCGTTCTCTAGGCCCGTCGATCAAGCCAACCCGGTCAACGAAGTCATCTTGGGTACGACGATCATCGGCCAGAGTATCCTTTGCGGTAACGTATCGCCGATGCTCGTCGATAACCCCAACCAAGCCACCTTGCGATTGCTGATGAATGCAGATTTCGCAAGTCAGAACAAAGGCTACAACCGTGGCGTGGTACTCAATACCACAGGAACTGCCGACGTGGTCGCTTGCGAAACTCTCACCCTAGGCGATAGCGGCCTGGTGGCCCTAGGCGATACCGGAGCAGATGCACAGTTGTCGACGACAATCCAAAGCATCGAGCATCGGATGAAACTCGTCCGTAAAATTGCTGCCAAGCAAGCTGCAAAGAAGAAGCCGCAAGCAGATGCCATCGGCGAGGCGCGAATGGAGAATCGAATCCGCACCCAATTCCATGAGCAACTTACCCAGCAACTCTCGGATGCCAATCGACGACTCAAAGAGGCGATGGAGTCGCCGGTGATTAGTCGTTTGGGCATCTCCAAGCCCCAGCGTAACTCCTGGAGCAATCCAACAGAGATGGGACTGCAGTGGAAAGTCCAAGCCGGTACTCAGCTTGCCGCCGATCTCCCCTGCCCTTTTCCAAGCGACCCATGTGGGTTGACACTGCAAATCCATGAGTCGGTCGTTGCCAACCTGCTCGATCCAGTCTTGGCCGGCCGTATCCTAAGGAGCGAAGAGATGGATGGATATACCGCCCAATTCGGCGAGGTGGCCAAGGGGATACAGCGCAAGGAAGAAGACGGCCCCTGGGCCATCACCTTGAACAATTTCCAGCCCGTTGAAACCGTTTTTGACGACAATTTGATCAAGTTCCGAGTCAGCACCCAAAGGCTCGAAAAAGAGGATCAGTCGCTGCCGCATACGGCTACCATCGAGGCCGCCTATAGGCTCGTGCAAGGCGATGGAACGATCCAGCTCGAGAGGCAAGGTGACCTCAATGTCGAATTTACCGGAAAAGTGCAACAGGGAGCGCGAGGCGTTGTTCTCCGCACATTCCTCAAAAACAAGTTTGAGCAATTGTTTCGCGAGAAGTTGTTCGATAGCCCCATCCGATGGTCCGACCGGTTGCCAGAGCAATTCAAGGATCTGCAGTTGTGTGCCGTCGGAATCGATGACGGTTGGCTACAATTGCAAATTCGTTAGAGCCGATCGGGAGTCGGGGAAACTATGTTTAAAAACCTTGGAAATATCGCCAACTTGATGAAGGCCTTCGGGCAACTTCCTGACAAAGCTGCGAAGCTCAAGCAGCAAATCGAAGCCAAGCGGATACGAGGCCGCGCCTGCGAGGGCGATCATCAAGTGACCGTCGAGGTTAGCGGGCTTGGGCAAGTGCACGAGGTCGATATTTCAAGTTCGCTGTTTGCTCCCGAACACCGGTCGCTTACTCAGCGACTGACCCTCGAAGCGATCAATCATGCCGTTACGCAGGCCAAGGCCATGCATGCCGAATCGATCCGGGAGTTGACCCAAGGTGTCGATATTCCAGGGCTCGATAAGGTCATTCAAGACATGGCCCAATAGTGAACCACTAATTCACCGAACTAGACTTTCCAGCAAATACCCTTTGAGCGACGGAGTGACGGATTATGCCCATGGAGAATTTCTCTCGATACCAGCAATCGGTGATCAAGAACTTCTACAAGAACCGCGATGCAGTCTCGCTGCAACGCGCTCAGGAGTTACTCACCGAGTTGTATTTGGCCGAGGGCAAGAAGAAGGAAAAGGTTTGGGACAGCATGTTTACGAATCTTGAACGCATGGGCGTTCCTGCAGATCAGATCGAGCATCTGCGCAAGACCCGTAACCCAGAGCTCGTTGCCAAGCTCATCGAGCAAAAGCTCTAGCCCGCTTTGCCTCGGTAGATCCTCAAGGTTGGCGTGCTCGATGCGGGTGCTTGCATCGAGATGCTTTCGCATGGCGGTTCGCTGAGGAACTCGCGTAGCAATTCGGTGGCCACGTCCAGATCGCATCGACTCTCTTTGTTTTGGTCGTTCGTCCAGCGATCAGCACCCCATCCGGCTAGCAGGATGGCTTCTCCAGGCCTGCTCGAGCGGATTGCAAGTTCGATCGCAGCCTTGCGATTCGGAACGATTTGGACCGCTGCGGGTCGTTCGCAACCGTCGAGGACTTGCCAGATCGCTTTTTGACCAAAGCGGATGCTGCGACGGCTTTGGGTCAGGATCACGTAAGAGGCAGAACGTTCAAGGACGCGTCCGTAGGCGGCTAATTGTTCGGCGGTGGCAGCATCGGGGACTTCGGCAACGCAAGTCACCGGAGTGCCGTTATTCGATGCGGCATGGAGAGCTACGGCGAGTCGATCGGGTTGATCGGCCGAGTCGATGAAGACCTTAACGTCGTGATCTATCGGGACACGTTGCATCCGTCCCGGGATGCGTTGAAGTCGTTCGATGCCGCAGACCGTTTCGTAGAGTTCCAGGCCTAGCAAGTAGCCGACGGCCACGGCACAGAGCATGTGGCGAGCGTTGTGATCACCGAGGATTGTGCTTGTAAGGGGAGCGATGCTGTTGCCTGCCGAGAGCATAAGAGTTTGCTCGCCGACCATCGATCGCAAGCGTCGGCCTTGGACATCTGCTTCGGCATCGAGGCCGTATCGGATTGCATTCGGGCAACTGCGACTTGCCCAGCGGTTGAGTCTCGCATCATCGGCATTGCAGACAACCACGCCGTGTTCCTTGAGTTGGCATATGAGGCGGCCCATGGCATTTTCGATCCCTCGGGCTTGAAGGCTATCGCAGCGTTGAGTGCGTCGGAGGCTGGTAAAGACCAGCACATCGAATTCGACCCCTGCAGTAGCATGCGACTGGAGCATTTCGTCGGTGATTTCCAGGATGGCGGCTGGGGTTTTTTCCAGAACGCTTTGCTTGAGCCACTCGGCTAGGGTCAAGGCATCGGCGGTCGATTCGGCCATGAGTCCGGTTTGTTGTCCGGTTGAGCCGCCGAGGGTGGTGTGGTAAGCGACCGATTTACCGATCTTTTTGAGCATCGAGGCGATCAGCAGGCTCGCGGTGGTTTTGCCGTGGGTACCGACGACTCCGATGGTAAGAATTTTATTGCAGGGGTTCCCTGCAAGGTGCATCGAGAGTTTGCCCAGGGCGTCATGGACATTGGGGACGATGCATTGGGGGAGAGGTGTTGGCAGGTATTGTTCGGTGAGGATACCGACCGCACCGTGGGCTTGAGCTTTAAGGACTTCATGTTCGGGCGAAGCCCATGGGTTGGTGCCTGAGGCGAAGATCCAGTTTTCGAGGTGGGAGTCTGGATATTGGTCGCAGGCTTGGCAGAGGATGTCATCGGCCCCGATGAACTTTGCGTTTGGGAAGATGTCTTTGAGCGAGGTCGAGAGAAAAGAAGAGCGGTCCACTTGGCGAGGCCTCCATGCCTGATCGAGTCGCGGATGAGTGCGTTGATTTGGGTAGTTGTTTTCGGGTATATGATCAACTTGTCCCAATCGAGGGTTGTTCGTCAAGTCGAATGTTAGAGCAAGTTGCCGTAGTTTTAAAAAAGAACGCAACTTGTTTTTTTGCTAGCAAAACCCTTCTGGTTTAGCGACGCGTATGTAGGGTACGCGCAGCGGTTCTTTTGGCATTCGAACAAAGTACGTCAATCCAATCGACTATGCTTATTGGATGAAGTCTCGCTGCCCCATGGACCGCGGAACGTACCTTGGAGCGTGAAGGTGGTACGCAGTCGGGTCAGGAGCCCCGAGCTACGGATCGTTTGCCGAGTTCATGTAAAACGGCTGTCCTCAGCCGTTTGCCGAGTCGCTTTAGCGACCCTTATGGCTGTTTATTAGCGTTCATCAGTGTTCATCAGCGGTCCGGTT
>JBJSXX010000129.1:0-14650 GCA_046086605.1 Pirellula sp.
TCCGCTATCGCAACTAATGTTGCTACTCGTACTCGACGCCCCTGAATCCCAACGGTACCTTTCGAGAACGAGTACCATTTCATCGAGTACGAAAAAAGCCAGAAGCGTATCCTCCCAGCCACAATAATTCCTGAAGAACCAATAATTCCTTCAGAGCCCATTTTTGGTTCTTGCATACACAGTGCTACTCGACGGAAGTTTTCCCAGCACCGGCGCGCTGGTTGTAGCGAATGATTTGCCTGCGGTGATGAGGATCGCGAGGATTTAGTCGTCTGCATTGAATCGAAATCTCAATCGCCTTGTCGATATCCCCTTGGACAAAGTACGTTTCGGCAAGGGTATCCAAGTAGTTGTCTGTTACATGGCGATCGACAACCATCACAGAGAGTTCCATCGCTCGCTCGAATTCAAAGCCACACTTGACGGCCAGCCATGCAGAGTTGTTGGCGATCAGAGTGTCCTTAGGATACTTTTTCAAATGCTCCTGCATCGGTTCGTAGTAGACCAAGAACCAATCGCGAAGCGTCTGGCGATCGAATTTATCGAGCACCCAGGGGACTGCATCGATGAGCGTATTGATCTGCTCGGGATTGATTCGATGTGCAGCCCGCAAGAGTCGATCCGCACGAGCTCGATCCCCACTTTGTACCGCTTGCCAAAACCCACCCGCCAAAACACGCTCATATCTCCAAGCCCACTGCGACCAATCCAAATCCCAACCCATCGAGGATCGAGTGCGGCCAACTCGCGGCATTCCACTAGACATCGAATCGACTTCGGTGAACAGATCCATCAGACAACTGGCCAGCGACAAATCAAAGTTGCGACCGACGCGCTGCGGAAACTCGGGAGCCGTCTGATGGTAGTGGTTCGCTAAGAGTGAGAGATTCCAACCCCAATAGATATCGTCGAGCCACAGATTTCCAAGACTCGATGGGAACGCGTCATGTTGCAATTCCAAAAAGCGTCCGACGGGCTCCGACAATTCGAATCTCTCTGTTCGCCTCATCTCCTGGGAGTATCTTGCGAAAACCTCCATCCCGTTGGGGCGTGTTAAAACCCGGCTATCCAGAAGCCTCTGCGATGCTTGATCACCGAGCAATCCAAACAATTCACTCGCCCATTGGTAGACCTCTAGGCTGCTTGACTCCTGATCTAAACACTCTTGGGCCAAGCTTCTTGATGCGTCGTACTTGCCGATCTTCCAAAGATACCGCGATCGCATCAAATCCGCCCGCGTGACTCCGGATAAGGGCTTGAGCATTTCAATCGATTCCTCGACCAAACCCATCGTTTCTAACGCTTCGGCCAAATCGATCAAGCATCCATTGGCTGCCATACCATCGACGATCCGCTGAGTAGCAGCTCCCTGAAAAACACTAATCACTTGGTTTTTTGTCCAACCCTCGGGCAAGACGCCTTGATGCAACAACTGCAACCCATCGAGCAACACGCGGTTGGACTTGTCGGGATACTCACGCCGCATCGCCTGGTAAAGGGGATACGACGCTTCTTTCATGTACGGAAAACATTCGCGGAACAGGTCCTCAAGGGTCAATTCTCGCTCTTCCTGCGCCTCTGGAAAACCTGCAACTCCGCTGCCCGCTTTTCGCCTGAGTGGGCTTTCTGATTCCAGTTTGGTTGTTGCGATCGCAAGGAGCTCAGCCCTGAGCTCGTCGAGACTATATCGCATCGTTTGCTCAAGATACTCTTTCCAATAACGAATCCTCTGGTCGCGAGGATGGCTATCGATGAAATCGATGATCGCTGTCTGAATCGCATCGGACCAAGTCGTTTCTCCGAGTCTTCGAAACAACGCCTGAAACCTTACAGCCTTCGTGAGCCCCTTACCTTCGACCACGTTGCGGTGAATCCAAGCCGATACACTCTCTTGGGTTCGCTCCTTTAGATTCTCTAACTCCATCAACTCATCGATTCGGTTGTGAAGAAAATACATCCCCATCAACTGACCAGAGTCACCCTCCTTGAGTTTCGAAAAAACAGTCTCAATATCACCGTTGACCAATGCCATATGAGTCAGGAGCAACTGTTGTTCAATACCTTTAGCATTCGCAGTCTTTCTCGTCTGGTATTCCTTCTGGGCTTCCTCGTGTCGATCCAACGCTTTGAGAATCAACACCCGTGGCAAGTCTGACCAAGTGACCGAGATCATGGACAAGCGGTTTGGATCCAAATCCAGCCACTGATTCCAACGATTGTTTCGAAGCAGCAGCTTTTCAACCTCCCCAGGTTGCGATGTCTGTCTAGCAAGCTCGATGGCTTGGGTGATTTGCCCTTCACTCTCGAGCGCTGCGATTTGCATTTCGCTTGTATCCAACGGGAGTTGCAACTGCCAGGGATCGGCGAGTCCAAGCATGCTCCAACGACGGTTTAACCCGATCCGTACCGGGTCGACGGGCAAGATCGCATCGAGGAATTTTGGAATCAACTCAGGCTTTCGCATCGCCCAAGCTCCATCGAAAATGTGGTCCAAACTGCTTTCACCTCGCGTGAAAGTATTCTGCAGGATCATGTCGCGACTCCCTTTGGGCAAGAGTCGAACCATTTCCAATAGCAGTTCGAGCTTGCCCTCTTTCGCGTAACGCTCGACAACTTCCACGGAACCTTGCACTAGAGCAGGAAAGTCACACGCAGCCTCCATCCTCGTTTCGATCGAACCGGGCAAGGAGCGGATCCGTTTAAGCCATCCGAGGGTCGATGCTAACTGAGGATCCTCGGTGATTTCGCGACTTTTGGTCCAAAGTTCAATGTCCAACGATGGATCGCATAGCTTCAAAAAAGCTTCCTTGCGATCGGCATACTTCGGCGCACTGAGTTGCTGAATCCAAACCTTGATCCCAGACGCTTGCTTTTGACCATCCGAACGATTCTCGTCGGCTCTGAGTCCCGTGACCCAAAGACCAACCAATAAAACAGTCAAGCTTAGCGTCTTGTGAATCATTCCACCGGCTTCCGTTGCCACCATTTGGCGATCAAATAAACCACTAATCCACTTAGGAAGGTCACTAGGCAATGATAAAACTGCTCGCGTTTGGCAACCCAAGCCCCGGCGATCAGCATCAGTGCTCCTCCAATATACACCGCCACGGCTAGATGTTCCCACCAGGAGATCGGTTTTCGTGCCTGCATTTCCCGATAAGCGATCCATAGGGTCGATGTTGCAATCGCCCCGCACATCGTGAGCGTCAAACCCAAATAGCTAATCACCTCGATGAGACTCGCGCGCCAAAGCACCAAACAACTCGCCAAAGCCTGCAAAAAAATCGCCAATCGCGGTGTGTCTTTGCCGGAAAACACTTTCGGTAACCATCCATCTACCGACATCTGCGAGATCACCCGAGGACCAGTCGCCAACATCGCTAGCACACTCGTCGCCGAAGATAAAGCGATGGTGATACGCATAACCCACTCGAGGCTCGCACCCCCAACATTGCGAGCAACACCCCTCACGAAGTCGTTCCTGCCCGCTTCAATCGATTCTCTCGTATCGCACATCAGGAACAGTGCGTTGAGAATCAAATAAGTCACCGTGACTAGCACACACGAGAGTATCATCGACCTGGAGACTAGCGACGAAGGAACCTCGCCTCCGATGTAGATGCTCGCGTTGAATCCTGTGTACGCAAGAGCGATAAAAAACAACTGGACTAGAAGGGTTTTGAGAAAGCCCGACTCGTCGATTCTATTGAGGTAATCCGTGGCCAAGAAGGACTGATCCAAGGCAGGATGGAACGGATCGCTAGGAGCGATCCGCATAAGGAACATCACACAAGCGACTGCAAAAATTCCAAAACCAATAAATTTCAGGCCTACCACAGCGTTGTTGACCCAGGCCCCAGTTCGCAGATTCACGCTGTGAAAAATCGCACAAGCCGCTATCCACAAGGTCGCTAGAACCTGTGCTTGCCAAGCTGAGTCCGATGAAGCCGTAATGTACTGACCAAAAATCAATCCCGCCGCAGCTATAGGAACGGTAAATCCAGCAACGATGGAAATCCAGCCCGCCATGCACCCTACCGCAGGATGAACGAAGCGACTCAGAAAAACATACTCACCACCGTTGAGCGAAAACCTACGCGCCAGAGCCGAATAGGCGATTGCACCACAGATCGCATGAAGGCCCCCGATAGCCCATGCGATCAAGACCCACCTAGCATCGCCCAATGCTCCAATGGCATACGAGGTGGATATGTAAACACTCGAGCCAATCATATTGCCGATGACCATACAGACCAACGATACCAATCCAATGGAACGACTCGAAGAAGTGGTTTGCACGAAGAGGATATCCTTACTTGTCTGGGCTCAAGGCCATCATTTTCTCTAGAAGCAGGTGGGACTCCGTTGGTGTCTCAAAGTGCAAACCCACTTGTTTGCCATAACCGCTGACAAACCCACCACCGCTCATCGGTGATTTACCGGCCATTTGGATCGTTTCTAAAACCAGCAAGCCATCCTGCGCAACGACAGCGACCCACTGCTTGGGATGCTCGACGCTCAACGAGAGCTTGAGTGCGACATCGCTGAAAACAATCTGACCAGGAGCGAGTCCATTTTCTGCGAGTTTTCCCGAATCAACATCGGCGCGATGCGCCTTATGGATCACCATGCGGATCGATTTGCCTTGGGCATTCACCAAATTGCCATAGACTCCTGGCCAAGGCTGCAAACCCCGAATCTGCCGATCGATCCATGCTAGCCGATAGCGAAAATCGAGTTGGCCATCGGTTTTCTTCAACCTGGGTGCTTTGGTGGTAAGCTCTCGAGCTTGTGGGATACCAACCACACGATCGATCGACGGCGAACTCTCATGAGCCAGTGTATCGCGTGCCAGTGTATCGATCGCCAAGAGGGTCGGCTCGATCCCCAATTCGCTCAGCCGAACTTCGAGCTCTTGAGCATTTTCATGTTCGCCGATCGGTGTTGCTCGTTGCTCGAGCACTGGCCCAGCATCAAGCTTGGGTGTCATATGAATCACACTCACACCGGCCTGAGCATCGCCCGCAAGAATCGACCACTGGACCGGAGCTGCTCCTCGATGGCGAGGCAAAAGCGAGCCATGCAAATTGATACCACCGAGTCGAGCGGTCGCTAAGGCTTCATTGGAAAGAATCTGACCATAATCGCATACGACGAGCAAATCGGGCTTGAGCTCTCCGAGCCACTGAATCGATGTCGGATCATTGATCGATACAGGCGTCGCAACCGATAGCCCCTCTTGGCGAGCCCAACTCATGACGGGACTCTCGAGTAGCTCTTTGTCACGAGACGGTTTTGCAACCGGTGGCTTGGTCACCACCGATACGATCGTATGCCCCGATCGAGCGATCTTTCGAAAGGAGGGAACCGCAAACGGTCCAGTTCCCATGAGAACAAGTTTCAGCGAAGGATCGCTCATCTATCCATCGGCTTTCCAAGGGCAAAGGTTAACAGATCGCTTAAGGCTTTACTTCTTGCGTCTGAGCTGAAAGATACTCGATCAGATCGATAAACTCCGAGGGAGCAACTGTCGCAGCAGCACCCTCTGGCATCGAACTCTGTTGCAATGTCTTTCGCTCTGCAATCTCGCCCTTGGGGATCTTACGCGCCTCTTTGCCATCGAAGATCTCGATAGCATCAGCGGTGTCCGACACGAGCAAACCAGTGATGATCGTCCCATCATCCGTCACGATCGCCGTTGAACGATACTTTTCAGCGACCTCTGCATTAGGATCGACAATCGACTCGATAAGCTTGGTTCGAGCCATCCGTTTGGCCACGCCTGCTAGGTTGGGTCCAAACTCACGCCCGTCTCCATTGCCAACTTTGTGACAAGCTGTGCAGTTTCGTACGAACACTTCACGTCCTCGATTCACATCACCTTTGATTTCCGTCAAGGCGGTCATCGCTTTGTTTCGCTCTTCGGCGGGTTTGGGTTCTTGGCTCATGAGGACTTGCAAATGAGGCAGCGCGGCAACTCCGGTTGCATTCGATGCCATCAACTGGGCGACCATTTGCTTTCCTCGTTCGGACGCCTCAGCGAGATTCCCTGCAACATAATCGCCGATCCAAGCCCGTTCATTGGCACCGAGTGCATGCTGGAGGGTGTAATCTCTCCAGTAATCTGGCGATGCGTTGGTCATCGCAAAGAGTGCCTTCATCGCTGGCTTGGTCGGATAGAAACTCAGCCCTCTTGCGGCCTCTGTCTGAACTCTCGGATGACTATCTGTAGCACTAGCGACAAGCATCTCCTCGGCTTGCGGAATCTCATCTCGGCTATCGGCCAAGATTCGAACTGCCGCAGAACGGGCTTCAGGCGCCTTGGCCGATTTGAGCACCTTGGTCAACAGATCAACATCGATGCGGTGATGCGATTGCTGGATCCAAAGGGCTTCGCAGCAAGCTCGATCGTAATCGGCGGAGTTAGGATCTTTGCTCGCAAGCCAAGCGCTCGTAGCGGCCAACACCTCTGCTTCAGGTCGGTCTCGCAATTCCCTTCGGGCACGATATCGCGTTCTCCATTCGTACTGACCAAGTTGTTCGAGGAGTTCAGGTACGGATTTCCCATGTTGGATGACCGGTTTGACCAAAGGCCGATCCTTATACACCAAGCGATACAGTCGCCCCCGCACGTGGTCGCGGTTCGGATCGCGTTGGCTGTATTGCATGTGACCGACAAGAGCGTTTGCCCAGTCACCAAACCACAGCGCCCCATCGGGACCGATCTGCGGATCGGCTGGTCGAAAATGCTTATCCGACGACTTGATCAAATCGTCCGGTGAACCATCGGCATTCTTGATCCGCGCACCACTGTATCCACCGCCATTGTCATTGACCGTGAATCGAGGCATCCCGTTCATGTTGATCACGCAGGCATAGGTAAACTGACCTTGAACACTGTCGGGAAAATTACGGCTGACCAGGAACTCGCATCCGAGTGCTGGACGCATCCCTTCGTTGTTGAATACAAAGTTCAAGCCTTGGCGACCACGGAACTGAGCACCCGAAAGTGGAGTGTCCCAAGCATGATTGGCGGTCGTTCCGTCCCCAACGATCCCTTGCCCCCAGTCGTTAAAGACATAGCACCACATGTTGTATTGTCCGGGTAATGCAAACTGCCTAATCTTCAGTGTTCTCGGATCCATCACGTAGGCACCACCATCCCCCTTGCTTCGATGAGGCCCCCAAGGTGTCTCAAGGGTTGTGCTCGTCGCGATCCCTTCGAGCATATGGAGCAGACCTCCATTGTTCCACTCAAAAGCTCCGCAGGTATGGTGGGTATCGTCGCTAGCCCATCCGTCCATTAGGTGAATGACCTGATCGGCTTTGTCGTCCCCGTCGGTATCCTTGAGAAACAGCATCCGAGGTTGATCGACCACAAGCACACCACCGTTCCAGAACTCGAAACCCGTTGGGCAATGGAGTTTGTCATAGAAGACCTTCGATACATCCGCCTTCCCATCCCCATCGGTATCCTCGAGGATCACGAGCTTATCTCCAGGACGCGGGTCACCTGGTTTCCATTGGGGGTAAGTCGGCATGCAAGCCAGCCAAGCTCGCCCCTTGTTATCGAAGTTCAATTGCACGGGCTTAGCGATATCCGGAAACTTGGTTTCGTCGGCAAAGAGCTCGATCTTGAAACCCTCTGGAACTTGGGTTTGCGCGATGAACTCATCGGGCGTTAAATAGCGCAACGACTCGGCCTCAGAATACTTTTGCCTAGGATCACCGAACCGGGTCTGGGGAACGAACAGTTCACCGGTGTTGTCGTCGGTCGGAGTCGTGGGAACCGGTTTGCCTTGGGCGATATCCCAACAGTACTGATCTCGGACTTCGGCCATACGTCGAATCTTGGCATACTCCAACGGAAAGGTTTCTTTATCCCAAGTGCGGCGACCACCATAGACATACCATCCGTTGAGCATGCGGTAGTCTTGAAGATGCACCCAACTCTTATCGTTGACCGCAGCTCGAAGCTTCTCGAAGCGATCTTTGTCGAATCGCGTTGCGATGTTGTCTAGCGAAAGTTTCGAAGAATCGACTTTAAAGAGTTGCTCGGCGATCAATTGACCGACCGCCGCATCGCCCGCTTCATTCAGGTGGCAACCGTTGATCGTGTACTGCAAGGCGGGTTGCCCGCTGAACATCTTGAGTGTTGGATTGTACAGATCGACGAAAGCCAAATTGCGATCCTTAGCAACTTGCTCGACGGCGGAGGCATAAACTGCCAAACGTTGGTTCTCTTGGGTTGCGTCGGGCAAGAACCTCGAATCTGCCGATTCGAAAGCGATCGGAGAGATCAGCACAAAACGCGGACTCGGTGAGGTCACTCCGCGAGGGTAGAGCTTGGAAATCTGATCGATGTACTGATTGTATTGCCTCTTGAACTCTTCGACCGACTCGATGCCTGAGTAGGACTCGTTGAAGCCGAAGAAACAAAGATAGGTATCCGCTGAGAAAACCTTCATCGGATCGTCGATCGCCGTGTAGTCGGCGGATCGTTGCTGATTGTTCACCGCTTCGGCAGGTCTCGCAAAGTTCCGAACGATCAGGTTCCGATCAGGATGGAGCGAGTGCAAGTAGGTTTCAAAATGGCCATAGAGATTCATTCGCTCGGCAAGCGAGTTGCCAACCAAAGCGATCTTCTCACCTGGGAGGAACTGCAGAGGAATAGAGCTCGGGAGCACCGCCGGGCGATCCTGGCCTCGGCAAACCGCTGGCACCGCAACACCTAAAAAAGCAAACAGGCACGGCAGTGCGTACCGAATAAACTTGACGCTGATCATCGGAAAGATCGACTCCGAAATGGGAAATCAAAAAAGGAGGGTAGGTGGGAATCCAGAGTATCATAATTCAGCAAAGCCATCTTTGCTATTCTCGATGAACCCTCGGGTTTTACTTGCAAGACCGACTCATGTGCGTATGATGCAGGCTCAAATGGTTCGACACGTGGCAGGAACCATTACCGCAAACTGGCTTAACCCGACGAAACCTTGTTGATGACCAAAAACTTTATTCGTTGCATCTGGGTATTCCTTTGCTTATGGAACATTCCTGGTCCAGCGGTTGGTGGCGAGCCGAAAAAGCCCCTGCAAATCTATATCTTGGCCGGCCAGTCGAACATGCAGGGCCATGCCAAGATCAGCACCTTTGAACATATCGGGATGGATCCAGCGACCAAACCGATGCTCGATCGAATGATCGATGCCGATGGCAAGCCCACGGTGTGCCAACGTGTGTGGATATCATCGATCGGCTGCGCGGAATCCGAACAGACCGGCAAACTCATGGCGGGCTTTGGAGCCGCTCCCGAAAAGATCGGCCCCGAGTTTACCTTCGGGATCTACACGCAATCGCTCACCGATGCACCGATCCTGATCATCAAAACCTCGTGGGGTGGCAAGAGTCTGCATACCGACTTTCGCCCACCTAGCGCAGGGCCGTATGTCTTCAACGAATCACTTCTTGCCAATCTGGAAAAACAGGGCAAAGACATCGCAGCGATCCGAGCAGCGAAAGAAAAGGATACCGGCGTCTTTTACCGACAGATGATCGAGCATGTGAAGTTGGTTCTCGGTGATATAAAAAGGATTGTCCCGGACTACGATCCATCGGTCGGTTATGAGCTGGCCGGATTTGCTTGGTTCCAAGGTTGGAACGACATGGTCGACTCGGGGACTTATCCCAACCGCGATAAACCCGGTGGATACGATCAGTACAGCCACGTCTTAGCGCACTTGATTCGCGATGTGCGCAAGGACTTAAACGCACCGAAGTTGCCGTTTGTCATTGGGGTACTTGGTGTTGGAGGTCCGACTTCCGAATACGGACCAGACCAACTCCGTTATAAAAGCACGCACGATAATTTCCGAGCCGCGATGGCCGCTCCGGCACTCTTGCCTGAATTCCAAGGCAACGTAGCAACGGTGTTAGCGGAAAAGTATTGGGATGGTGAGTTGACACGCGCCAAAGCACAAGAAAAAGAGCTTGAGCAAAAAGCCAAGCTCCAAGCCAAAGAGGAAAAGCTCTCACCCCAACAAGAAAGAGCTCTTGTCGAGCAGATGCGTCGCGACGGCCTAAGTGATCGCCAGCGGCTGATCATCGAAAAAGGGATCTCGAACCTCGAATTCCATTACTTGGGCTCGGCAAAGATATTGGGCGGTGTCGGCAAAGGCCTTGCCGAAGCCATGTCGGAACTCAGACGTAGCACGAATGAATAACACTGGATACCGAGTAGAATCGAATCGATGACAAACGAGCCTCCCTCTCTCTGTGCCCTTTGTGCCTCTGTGTTTTCAATCTTTGTATTTTTTTCATGATGAGCCTACCACTGGCTTTACGCCCAGTGGTGGTCGCAGAGTTTACCTAATAGATCGACGTATAACCTATGAAATATAAGTTTCTATTCCCTGCGATTGCCGTGGTCGCTTGGTTGAGTGGCTTCGAATTCCATGCAAGTGGATGCCAAGCACAGGAATCCAAAGTCCCTGATCTTACGCAAGGCTCGAAGATACCAGAGGAATCGAAGCATGACTGGAACCTTGGAGCCACCGGCCTACGAGGCTGGATGCATTGCGACAAGATGGTTACCACCGATGCCCGACAGATCGCGATCACCAAAGTTGCAAAAGGTTCTCCCGCCGATGGCATCTTCGAGGTTGGCGATGTGATTCTCGGCGTTGGTGGAACATCGTTTTCGTATGATCCTCGCACCGAATTTGGTAAGGCATTAACGCAGGCCGAGAGCGAAGGGGGCGAGGGAGTTTTGAAGCTCACCAGGTGGCGAGCAGGCACCACAGAGCAGGTCATTGTGAAAATACCTGTTTTGGGAACCTATAACGCTACGGCTCCGTATGATTGCCCAAAGTCCCAGCGTATCTTCGAGCAAGGTTGCAAGGAACTTGCACGGCGCATGGAGCAACCCGGTTATACCAAGCGTCTGGATCCGATCCCTCGGGCGCTCAATGCCCTAGCCTTGCTCTCCAGTGGCCAGGAAAGCTATCTGCCACTGGTCAAGAAAGAAGCCCAGTGGGCAGCGGATTTCAAGGACGAAGGGATGGCGACATGGTATTACGGCTACATCATGATGTTCCTGGCTGAATACAAGATGGCTACAGGTGATGATTCAATCATGCCAGGCTTGAAGCGTCTTGCGCTCGAGGCTGCCAACGGTCAGAGTGCGGTAGGATCTTGGGGGCACCGGTTTGCTCGACCCGATGGACGCCTTTATGGATATGGGATGATGAACTCACCTGGTTTGCCTTTGACGATCTCGCTGGTCCTGGCACGCCAAGCTGGGGTAGAGGATCCAGCCTTGGATCGAGCCATTGAATTGAGTGTGCGATTGATGCGATTCTATATCCGTAAGGGCGCGATCCCTTACGGTGACCATCATCCATGGATTGAGACCCATGAAGACAACGGCAAATGCGGTATGGCTTCGATGCTTTTTGGACTGATCGATGAGTCCAAGGGTGCTGAGTTCTTTTCGTGGATGAGTGTTGCAGCGCATGGACCCGAACGCGACACAGGGCACACAGGGAATTTTTTTAATATCCTGTGGGCCATGCCGGGGATTTCACTCTCGGGCCCGAATGCTACCGGTGCGTGGATGAAAGAGTATGGTAGCTGGTATTTCGATCTAGCGCGGCGCTGGGATGGCAGCTTCCTGCACCAAGGCCCACCGGAGAACGATGCCGATAGCTATGCAGGTTGGGACACGACAGGGTGCTACCTGTTAGCGTATTCGATGCCGCTCAAGAAACTCTATTTGACAGGGAAGAAACACATCGATGTTCCAGAGCTCAGTTCTGACATGGCCGAGTCTCTGATCGACGACGGGCGGGGTTGGAACAACAAGGATCGGAACAGCTTTTACGATGGGCTTAGCGAAGACCAACTCATCGAGCGACTCGGGAGTTGGTCACCTGTTGTGCGAGAGCGAGCAGCGATGGCACTTGGGCGTCGCAAAAGCGCACCTATCTCGGCGTTGGTTGAGTTGCTAGACTCGCCGAATTTGGATGCACGCTATGGTGCTTGCCAAGCGCTCGCAAAACTTCGCGGTCGAGGAGCCAGTGCGGTTGAGGCTTTAAATGGGGTGCTTTCCCACGACGACCTTTGGCTTCGAATCAAGGGGGCAGAAGCTCTCGCGGCGATCGGCAAGCCGGCCATGCAGAGCGTTCCACGCATGCTGGAGCTACTTGCACAAGTCGACACCGAAAACGATCCACGTGGGATGCAACAGAGGTATTTATCGTTTGCTCTTTTTGATCGCGATGGAATGCTCGGACGATCGCTCGAGGGAGTCGATCGAGCATCGCTTTACACGGCGGTTCGAGCTGGGTTGCAGAACCAAGATGGTCGGGCTCGGGGTAGTATCGGATCTGTATATCGGCATTTGACGCTTGAGGAAATCAAGCCATTGTTGCCGGCGATCCAACAAGCGATCATCGAGCCTGCACCGAGTGGTGAGATGTTCGCCGATGAGATCCGCGTCGAGGGTCTTCGTCTCCTTGCAGAGCATCATATCGAGGAGGGAATGAGTGCGTTGGTGTTTTACACCCGTGAGCAGAACCCTTGGGCGAGTGAGATACGCACACCCGAGCTCATGAAAATTCTGTTGAGTTATGGCAAGCATGCGCAGGTGGTCGTTCCTGAGCTTACCAGGATCGCCGATTATTTTGAGAAGGACGAGAAGGATTTCCCGCGTGAGCTGATGCGACAAAAGGGACAATGTGTGCGTGAAACCATCGCGGCCATCGAAGCTTCAACGGATGAACCGGAACTTACTCGAATCAAGTAGGACAAATAACCATTGTGAAGAAACTGATTTGGGCTTGCGCTCTAATGCATCTGATGGTCAGTCATGTCTTTGCATCGGATGAGCAAGACTCACCATGGCTGACGTTCCCGGGCACAGATGGACCGGGCAAGGGAAAGCGGATCGTACTGATATCGGCGGAACAAGAGTATCGCAGCGAACAATCCATGCCGATGTTGGCGAAAATTCTCAGCCAGCATCATGGCTTTGATTGCACCGTCCTCTTCGGCGTGAATGATCGCGGTGAAGTAGACCCGACGATGCCGGTCTATCCCGAGAAGGGAAAGGAGGATCAGTTCAAGGAGCATCATATCCCCGGTCTAGAACATCTTGCATCGGCAGACCTCGTCATTTTCTTTACGCGTCTGCTGACTCTCCCGCCATCGGAACTTCAGCAGATCGTCGATTACGTCGATTCAGGCAAACCGATGATCGCGCTGCGCACTGCCAATCACGGCTTTCGACGTCCACTCCCTTACAAGATCAATGGCAAACAAGTGCGATGGGGTGAGGATATCCTCGGTGGGACTTTCCTGAATCACCATGGACGTTGGCACGCTGACTCAACGCGTGGCTTTTTCGACAAAGAGCATACCATGCATCCGATCCTCACTGGAGTCACGGATATCTGGGGCGACTCGGATGTCTATCGCACCTACAAAGAGGACACAAGTCTCCCTGCCGAATGCAAGGCACTTGTATGGGGCCAACCCTTGATGGGACGCAAGCCCGATGACTTACCGAATGACAAGCTCGAGCCACTCCCAATTGCGTGGGTCAAGCCTTGGCAAACCAGCCAAGGCAAAATAGCCAGGGTCTTCCATTGCACGATGGGTAGCGGAATCGATTTGAAAAATCCAGGCCTGCGCCGGCTTGTGATCAACTCTGCCTATTGGTGCATCGGATTGGAAGATACGATCTCCGCCAGCCGTAGTGTGGAGATCGTCGGAAATTACAATCCTCTCGAAAGCGGTTTCAACTACGATGAACTCGGAGTAAAGCCTCGCCCGATTTCGTACTACCGATAACATTGGATTGGATCGAAGAGGACTAGGATCGTGCTTACAATCAAAGCGACCATGAATCGAATTTACTTGTTGATTGCAATCCTTGTTGCCATACCCCATGCTCTAGCAGGCGATCCTGCTATACCAGGGCACCATCCTCTGACGCAGATACAAGCCGGCAGCGTCCTGATGGCTGAACTGCGATGCTCAGCATGCCATAGCGGCATTGAAGCGATGGCGGTAGCGGACAAGACAGCTCCGGAGTTAGCACAAGTCGGCACTCGGATTTCGCCAGAGTACTTGCGGCGATTCCTGGCCTCACCGCTAACGGTGCATCCAGGCACAACGATGCCCGACTTGTTGGCATCACGATCGGAATCCCAGCGGCAGATCATTGCCGAGGCGCTGACTCACTTTTTGGTCTCGCGCTCGATCGCCGATACTCCCGCGGAGCCTACCGAATCGATCGATCGCAAGCTGGGTAAAGAGTTGTACCATTCGATCGGATGCGTCGCCTGTCATGGCCCCAAGGAAGCGATTTCGGAACTACAGCAAAACGTCCATCAGAAAAAAGAGGACCCAGAGGGTGAGCAAGACGAGTCGACCACGCTCGATTCGACCAAGGTCAATTCCACCAAGCCGATCGCCATGTCGCTTGAGCATGTCGGGTCCAAATACAGCATCAGATCGCTGGCCGAGTTTTTATTTGAGCCTCTGAAAGTTCGAAGTTCAGGCCGTATGCCTGACATGAAACTCACAAGGACCGAGTCGCTTGCGATCGCAGGATATCTGATCGGAGAGCAAGCATCGACTCACGAACCAT
>JBJSXX010000130.1:0-3277 GCA_046086605.1 Pirellula sp.
ATGAGGGCCAGACGACACAGCGGAGTGAGCCTGCTACTATGCGGCGGACGGCACAGCAGAGTGTGCCTGCTACTATGAGGGCCAGACGACACAGCGGAGTGAGCCTGCTACTTTGAGGCGGACGGCACAGCGGAGTGTGCCTGCTACTTTGAGGCGGACGGCACAGCAGAGTGTGCCTGCTACTTTGCAGGCCATCGGTCCTAATCACTTCGCTGCTTGACTTGGCACCGACAAACTGAGGGTCTCCGTGAGTCGATCCAAGGCATTGGCGGTCGCAGCCGTATAGATCACGTGAGCCGTTTGACGGTCATTGAACTCTTTTCTCAGCTCCGCAATATCGGCATCCGTAATCTTCGTCGGCTGACAAGTCAGCTTGTCGGCAAACCGAATCGCCTTGGCCAGACCTTCTGGCAAGTTAGCTTGGCCCCTGGAATCCCAAAGTTTCAGCTCCTGCTCAGAGACGCCCAGCCGCTTTGCAAACTGAGCGGCCATGCTCAATGAACCCGCTGACCGGTTGCAACGTGCCGTCGTCCAGCAAATCGCCGCCTTGACCTTTGGATCCAGTTCGGTGTCGCTGAGCATGGATGTCCAAGCCTGAACCATCTCGGGACCCGCAGCAGGCAACGACGCAATGGCTCGATGCCAATCGTTGATCGTCGCTACATCTTGCTTGAGCGTCTCTGCTGCAAACTCTTTTGAAGCCAGCACGACGCGGGGGCTTCTGGTAGCTGCAACTTGGAACTGCTTTTGACATTCCTCCCATGTCCATGGCAAAGGGCGAACGACATCCGAACCAGCAACGACGATCGATTCACCTTGATCCCATTTGGAATCCGTCGGCGAATCAAACTCGACACTCTCTCCTCGCATTTGGGAGTCTTGCGGAAGTCCCATTGAGTCGGTCCAACGATTCATCGAATTGAATCGTGCGATGCTGTAAACCAACTCGACAATCTCCGCATCCGAATACTCGGACTTCATGGCCGCAATGTCTCGATCACTGATCGCAAAGGGTAAGACGGTCATCTTGCGAGCCAACTCGACCCCTCTGCGAGTCCGCAGGTCGAGCACATCCCAGTTGCGGTCTAAGGCCCCAATCTGATCATCGGTGAGTCCTGCCACCTTGAGTTTGTGCTCTTGATGGCCAAGGCAGTAGTGACAATTGTTTCCACGAGATACAACCCAAAAACATTGAGTCTTAAGTTCGTAGGATACTTTCGATTGCGCTTCGTTGCCCCATCGTTCAGCTTGCAACCAAGATTCGGGCAAGTAGTAACGCCTTGCCCTGCCATTGATCACATTCGAGCTTGCAGGGTTAGTCCCTCCCGGAACCGTCTCGGGAACCGGGAGTCTCGGGGTTCGCTCTTTGAGCTCACCGAGCACTTTCTTGGTCTCCGAACGGGTCTTGGGGATCGCTTTAGACTGCACGTTTGCGCCGTCTTCGGCACACACAGATGCAATCCCAAGCACAAAAATCAATGCGATGGTTTGAAAGGTTCTCTTCATGATGAGTCCTCGGTATTCGATTAGGGGGCAACTTCGGAGAGATTAACGACTTCGCCACCGTTTCGGGTACCCAAAGCGCGATAGATCACCAGATCGATATTGGCCGAGACATTCTGAGTCGAACCATCGCAAAGAGCCATGTTGACCAAGTTCGCATGCTGGGAGTTGGCAGTCGTCATGATACGTCCAGGAGGATACATGCATGAACGACCGTTCGGGTTGTTGATGTGATAGTACTCGGTCGTCGAATGGTAACCTCGGATCCATGGTGCTCCAATGTCCGAGAAACCTTGCTTGCTCAAGTCATCGACATTGACCGCTAGGCAATCGCGGAGAGCTTCGTCTGCCGTCATCGCGTTGGTGCCAGGTTGGAACGTATCGGTCTTAGGTGTGGATCTGTTTTGCGCAAAATCCCCAGTCAATCGCTCGCTAATGGCCGCCGTGGTGCTCAATCCGTCGGTGATAGAGGCAAGCTTCAGAAGCGAGTCGCGAAAGAAGACCCCGTTGCAATCGGGAACCTGGGGCAAGGGAGCTGCTGTCGTTCTTTGCCAAAGGGGTATGGTGCCGGAGTTGACATAGTAGTTGTTGATACCCCCGGCTGTGCCAGGGATACCCGTGGCAGGATCCGATGGGCAACGGAACGTGGCCACGCTCGTGAGTCGTGCAACATCATTGAGCGGATCGTTCCAATCGACCCCGAAGTTGATCAGCGCATAGGTCGAAGTTGCTTCCATAAAAGGTAGCAACCGAGCATGGACAGAGATGCCGCTGGCAGGCCCCAAACGATCGGCGGTTCGAGAGATTCTCGATGCCGGGAGGCGTTTGTAAGCTGCCTCGTAGTTCAAGGCAGCCAAAGAAATCTGGCGCATGTTGTTGCTGCATGACATGCGGCGGGCAGCTTCTCGCGCCGCCTGGACGGCTGGCAAAAGCAATCCAACGAGGATCCCGATAATGGCGATAACGACAAGGAGCTCGACCAAGGTAAACCCGGACGAACGACGAGCGATAGAAGACATAGAAATGTTCTTATGCATGATAATAATTTCGTTTCTTGTACAAAAAGATGTTTGGAAAGACAATCGATCAAGGGCGTGTCTTCGAGTGCTTTCACGCTTCAAACATGAAAGTACTTGCGAGATCCTTCCAACCTGAGAGCCTTCGAGCGATTCGGCTCAAGACGGAACTGACAGGTTGGATCCAAGGCGGTGCTCTAGAGGCACATCGACCGAGGTGGTCTTTCCAGGAGCCCAAGCGTTGGGCTTAGAAACGTATCACAGAGGTTTGCAATCGAACTATCTAAAAGTGGCAATAAAACAGCCTCAGGCATTTCACAAAAGCGGCATATAGGGTTTGAGTTTGACTCGCTTGCGAGCGATTGAAGTGGAATGCTGGGAAGCTTGTCGTCTTTGCAATGACAGCAAGAGCAGGGACGATCCGAGTCGTGAGTCATGGGAACCAAAGGAGTCTCGACGCCGGTCTTTGATGCAACTTCAGGAGCAAAGAAAGAACGTTCGAGCTTGATCAGCTCGGCGTTGGTCGCATTTCGCCAAATCATTTGTCGTGACGATGAACCACACTTGGCAGAAGCATCGGCCGACATCCCAATGCAAATGCCGATCAGCAAAACAAGATAAATGAGCCTTGCCAGTAAGCACTCATACCAAGAACCCAAAGACCCACGCACCCCCCACATAGAGGGGGTCGCTCGTTTTCGATTTAATGACCGAGGATGGGGCATCGCAACCGATCGCAAATTGGATGAGTTCGGAGG
>JBJSXX010000131.1:0-6698 GCA_046086605.1 Pirellula sp.
CCATCGATATATGGCCAATTACCTGCGTTCGCCGAGAATCAGTCCTGGCCTTTGGAGTAGGATTTGTAGTCCGAGTACCGCGATCCTAGGAAAAAAGTCCTAGAATATTCGTGACCGTCAACCAATAAAAAGAATGCAATAACATGTTTCGCTCAAAACAGATCCCATCACTCCCAATCCTATTTGTCATCGCCACTTTCTGGGTCCCTCCGGCCTCTTTCGCTGCAGACCGTCCTAATGTGATTCTGATCCTCGCCGATGACCTCGGAGCACACGACCTGGGATGCTTCGGTAGCACCTACCACCAAACACCGAACATCGACCGTTTGGCTTCGCGTGGCGTTCGACTAACCCATGCCTATTCTGCGAGCCCCCTCTGCTCGCCGACACGATCAAGCATCTTGGTCGGCCAACATCCCGCCCGCACCGGAATCACCGCCCCTGCCTGTCATCTGCCGACATTGGTCTTAGAAAAGCAACTAGTCAACTCGAATGCACGCCTGAGTCTTGCCAACTCGCTTACTCGCCTGAAGCCCTCCTACTACACGTTGGCCGAAGCATTGAAAGACGTGGGGTACGCCACTGGCCATTTCGGCAAGTGGCATCTAGGGCACAACTTGGCAACCGGCGATGCATACGAACCACGCGATCAAGGCTTCGATGTCGACTGGCCGCATACACCCAGGGCACCCGGTCCGGGTGGTGGATACCTGGCGCCTTGGACCAAATTCATCAGCGATCCGAATATTCAAGATCAAGCGGGCCGGCATGTGGACGAACGTATGGCCGACGAGGCCGGGCAGTTCATTCAAGCCAACAAAGGTCGACCGTTCTTCATCAACTTTTGGCTCTACTCTGTTCACTCGCCCTGGAATGCACGCGTGGATTATATCGAACAGTTCAAAAAGCAAACCGTCCCCACCAATCCCCAACACAACCCGCTCTATGCTGCAATGGTAAAAAGCATGGACGACTCAGTAGGCCGACTCCTGCAGCACCTCGAGGCATCAGGTCAAACCGACAACACAATCGTCGTGTTTTGGTCGGATAACGGTGGATACTCCTATCGACCCAAGCAAACCGATCCTCCTGGCTATGCCGACATCCCTGCCACGAGCAACCTGCCTTGCCGCAGCGGTAAGGCATCCGTCTATGAAGGCGGAACACGCGTACCTGGCATCATCGTCTGGCCAGGCAAGGTCAAAACTGGAATAACTGCAAACTTTTTAATCCAATCCACTGACCTCTACCCGACCTTACTCAATGCTTGCGGCGCATCAGCAAAAATAGAGCAAAAGATTGATGGGTTCGACCAGGGCTCGGCGTTATCCGGCGATCTATCGCCACGCAAACAAATCTACTGCCACTTCCCACATGGCAATGCACCTCGTGATGCTCTCATGGATGGCTTCTATGCCGGATCCTATATCCGCGAGGGAGACTGGAAGCTAATCCGCTTCTACGGGCGAGCTGACGATGGCTCCGATGAACATGAACTCTACGACCTTTCGAGTGACCCCGGCGAACGCCTGAACGTCTTCAATGAAAAACCAGAGATCGTCGCAAGGCTTCGTAGGTTGCTCGACGAATTTTTGCTAGATACTCAAGCGGTCATTCCGAGATTCAATCCCGACTACGACAAAGCTCGGCTGAAATCTGATACTGCACTTCCCAACAAAGTACCACAGCCCGAAGATCTTCCGGGCGGATGGAAGAATCGTGCTGGAAAAGCGGTTGTGCGAGAGGGAATTCTCAATGTTCAATCGAAAGGGAAGAATTCATTCCTCGGCGTAAGCGCCGGATTGACAGCGGGATCGGCTCGCCTAACCTTCCGCATTCGCGCTCCGCAAGCTGGCGAGGGAAAGGTAACCTTGCTCTCCTCGCCTAGTGCTAAAGAAACCTTGTCCGTGACTTATAGTGTCACAGGCGAAGCAGAATGGGAGACCGTCACTGTCAAACTACCCGTCGAGGAGAATACCGGCATCCTGCGGCTCTATTTACCATCTGGTTCTGTTGCCGTAGATCTCGACGAGATCGTCCTTGATCCACCCCGAGGCCAACCCCGCCGCTGGACGTTTTCACCATGAAACTATTCTTCACATTGATCCTTACTCTTTTTCTCACGCCGCTTGCCGATTCGAAATTCATCGACTAGTTCCCTCCAATGACGCTAACCTGGACTCGCTGTAGATACTCAATCAAACTATGATCACTGTTTTGATCTTCCAACTAACCAATCACAACCTCACCTAAAATATCGGTCCTATATGACTCAACTTCGCTGCCTGTGCTCCCAAGCCGCCCTATCGCTCGCGCTTGTTGCGTGTTGTCTGCCGACGCTCAAGGCCCAGTACGACGGGGCTGTCGCCCCCCCTGAACCACTGCGCCCAGGGTTTGAATCCATCACCGCCCAAGAATGCGAGCAGTGGCTTCATATCTTGGCTGGCCCAGGCTTCCAAGGTCGAGGGACGGGACAAGAAGGATACATCAAAGCTGCCTCATGGGTCTCAGGCAAACTCGCCGAATTCGGTCTCAAGCCTATGGGAGACGCAGGTACTTATTTCCAAATGCTACCCATGAGCCGATTGAACATCGACGCGGCTCAGTCCAAACTCATGGGCCCAAATGATCTAACGATTGGCTTTGTAAAAACGATCGGACTCGATCGCTACACCGACCAACCCGAGTTCGCTGGCAAGGTCGTGTTTCTACAGATGGCTGGAGAGGGAGCCAAGATCGCCGATGATCTCAAGATCGAGAACAAAATCGTCATCTTGGTAGCTGACGACAAAGCTGCAGCAGCCAACTCGTTTCGGCTCGGTCGAATGCGAGCTTCGGCCGTATTACGCGTGGTCGATAACCCACCGACCTCGACACCGCAGCAAGAACGATCCAACGGACGACAGCGAGCCAATGGGATCGGAGGAAGTATCCACAAAGACGCGGCCAAGCAGATTCTTGCTGCCGTCGCAGGCAAGGAGGAATGGCTAACGGTCCCCGAAGAAGGTGCAGTCGATGTCCACGAAACCGATATCGACTTCAAAGTTGAACTTCGCGTTCGCAAAGAACCCATGGCAGTACCCAACGTCTTGGCTTGGCAAGAAGGCTCCGATCCGAATCTACGCGACGAGTACATCGTTATCGGTGCCCACTTAGATCACCTGGGTGTTCGTGGAAATGAATATTTCGCAGGAGCCGATGACAACGGCTCTGGATCGACGGCGCTACTGAGCATTGCGAAAGCGATCGCTGCCAATCCGACGAAACCAAAAAGAAGCATCCTTTTTATGTGGTTTGCAGCCGAGGAAATCGGGCTTGTTGGCTCAGCTCACTACGTCAACAATCCGATCCTTCCCCTCGAAAAGATGATCTGCATGCTCAATGTCGACATGGTTGGACGCAACGAAGAGAAGCCCAATGAACCTGCGAGTGAAAACGTGCGATCTTTGCACTTGGTCGGAAGCGAGAAAGGGGACAAGTCCCTGCACACGATCATCCTTGAAGCAAACAAATCCATCAATTTTGAATTCGAGTTCGACGAAGAAGGTGTGTTTGGTCGCAGTGACCAGTTCAACTTTTTCAAGAAAGGAACCTCGGTCGCATTTCTCTTTGGCGGGTTCCATCCTGATTACCATCGGACAACCGATACGCCTGATAAGATCAACTATGCCAAGATCGCTTCGGCTGCGAAACTCTACTTCCTAGTCTCCCACTTGGCAGCAGAACACGGCCCGTTTCCAACACCCAAGGAAGAAGAGCCCGCCGGCAAATAGCTTTGGGTTTAAGCGAATCCAATTGCTGCATCCCCCAAATGTCGCTGATTTCACCGAAATCAGCACCCAGCGCTCTAAACCAACTCGATCAAGTCAGTCCGCACTTATAGCGCTCGTAGATGATTTCGGAGAAATCATCTACGCTTGAGTCGCCCTTCGGCTGCATCCCCCAAATGTCGCTGATTTCTCCGAAATCAGCACCCAGCGCTCTAGACCACCTAAATCAAGTCAGACCACACCTAGAGCGCTCGTAGATGATTTCGGAGAAATCATCTACGCTGTCTTAGCTCAAAAGTTCGCTTACCACCCGACCGTGAACGTCCGTCAAACGATGGTCGCGGCCCCCATAGCGGTAAGTAAGCGACTCATGATCGATCCCCATTTGATGCAAGATCGTTGCATGCAGATCGTGAACACTCATCGGATTCTCAATCGCATTGGCACCAAACTCATCGGTTTGTCCATACGCCACCCCAGACTTGAATCCACCTCCAGCCACGAAAATCGAATATCCACTGACGTGATGATCCCGACCCGTATTCGCATTAATCGCACCAGTATGCGGGGTGCGACCCATCTCTCCTGCCCACAATACTATCGTCTCATCGAGCAATCCTCGTTGATCTAAGTCGATGATTAAAGCGGCTACACTCTGCTCGGTAACCCTCGCGTTCTTCTCATGCAGCAATTTCAATTGGCCATGTTGATCCCAAGGCGAATTATTGCCATCAAAACTCGGACATGTAATCTCGATGAAACGCACGCCAGCCTCGACCAATCGCCTCGCACGCAACGCCTGGCTCGCATAGTACCGCTGGTGTTCATCGCTCGAATCCGTCCCATAAAGCTTATGCACATGCTCAGGCTCCCCAGAAATATCCGCAAGCTCCGGTACAGACGTCTGCATCCGAAACGCGGTCTCATAATTCGAGATCATCGATTCGATCACCTGCGGCGATGAGGTCGATCTTGCGAACTCTCGATCCAACTCCGAAAGCATATCAAGCTTCCTCCTTTGGGTCGTATGCGAATCCTTCGGAACAATGTTATCCACCGGTGTCCCCTTAGCTCTGAGCATCGTCGCTTGATGATTCGCAGGTAAAAATGAACTACCAAAATTCTCCAATCCTCCGTTGGGAACCCAATCGTTGTTCAATAACACATAAGCCGGCAAGTTGGCGTTCTGGGTTCCCAACCCATAGGAAACCCAAGCCCCAAAGCTTGGAGCCATCCCAATACTTCGGCCCGTGTGCAACAGCAAGTTGGATTGTCCATGCAATGGCAACTCACCCACCATCGATCGAACTACGCAAAGCTTGTCAGCAACCTCGGCAATCCTTGGAAATAAGTCGCTGACCCAAAGCCCACTTTGGCCACGCTGCTTGAATTCCCAAGGGCAGCCAAACCATACACGATTCGCATCCGACTGTGACTTTTTCGACACCCACCTCGATCCAATCGCTTGCCCCTGATGCTTCTTGAGCATCGGTTTGTAGTCAAAAGTATCGACATGACTCGGACCACCATCCATGAAACAAAAAACAACGTGCTTGGCTCGGGCAACCTTACGACTGCAGACAGGACTTGCATCTGCCACCATTCCCATCAAGGCCATCATGCCAAAGCCGGTGCTCGAATGCTGCAAAAAACTTCTTCGTGTCCCGTCCATCGAATCAATCTCCAACTATCGGTAATGGATAAATTCTTTGGTGTTGAAAAGCGTATGAGCCAACTGAGCCCAAGCCGTCTCGTCTGCCATGGGTTCGCTTGCATTGGATATTTCGCTTAAAAAGCTCTCCCATCTTTTTAGCTCCCATTCCTTGGGCTCCCTGCCTAGCCCCACCACAAACATTCTCTCGATACGTTCGCTCGGAGTTTTGTGGTTCATTGGAGTCAACTCCCGAGCCCATTGCACAGACATCTGCTCGACCAATGGATCATTTAACAGAAGCAGCGCCTGATTCGGCACACTCGTCACGTTGCGAACCCCACTAGGAAGCTTCAAATCCGGTAAATCAAATGCGGTAAGAAATTTCGGTGGATCCATGATCGACATCATCAAGTAAATCGATCGACGTCCATACCCATCGATCGGGCCAGAAAAAAGCCGCTTGGCCCCATCCTCTACAGAGCGAGGAGGAAGTATCGGTCGTCCATACAATTTGCGATCCAAGCGACCCGAAACTGCCAAAATCGAATCTCGGATCTGCTCGGCTTCCAATCGTCGCGTCGGATAATGATGCCGCAATCGGTTCGAAGGATCGCGCTCAAGACTCTCGCTTCGCACTGCACCAGACTGACGAAAAGTCTGACTCAAAACCAACTGCCGAATCAATTTCTTGGTCGACCATCCCTGCTGCATAAAATCCTTCGATAGCCAATCAAGCAACTCTGGATGAGACGGCTTATCTCCCAGACGACCAAAATCATCCGGGCTCGCAACAATCCCACTACCAAAGACCCATTGCCAGATGCGATTCACATACACTCGTGATGTCAAAGGATGCTCAGTGTCCAGAAGCGATTGAGCCAACTCCAATCGTCCACTACCTGGACTTGTTTCTATCGCCTCGTTTTTCCGGAACATCGACAACGAGGAAGGCATGATCAAATCACCCATCGCATCGACATTTCCCCGCACGTTAAAATACAAACCAGACTTGCTCGCGATCCGCTCGTCCATGCTATTGACACTTCGAGGAAAATCGATGGATTGTTCGACGCGTCGATATTCGCTGAGCAGATCCGAGAGTCGGCTCCCCTCGGCCGCTTGATTGATCAACAACTTCTTTGAAAGCATCCAATCGACGATCTGACTGTCTCCTGGATGCATGCAGCGATCGCACCAACGCGCAAGTGCCTGCCTCATCCATAGACCAATTCGAATGTCGAGAGCTTCGGTGCTCGTAGGCGTTTCGCCGTCAA
>JBJSXX010000132.1:0-10505 GCA_046086605.1 Pirellula sp.
TTTTGAGGGACTCGAGCACCAGCATCTGCCCAGGCCCAGCCGACGCCCGTGGATCAAACCTTTGATGCTGACCAAACAATGGTTTCGAAGCCGTCTTCCCAATCGCACCGGAGCTTGAGAAACTATGCTGCATGAAACCTACACATTTTTCTAGTCCGCTGTATTTCCCAAGTGTTCCAATGATCAAGGGACTCGCGACGGTGCTGTTGCTTGTCCACTTGCTGTTTGCTTGGTTTCCGGAGAATCGATTGACCGCTCAAAACCCTACCTCCCAGGACTCCTTCGATCCTGATACAATTCACTATCGGATCGAGTTTAAAGAACCGGCAATCCATCGGGTTCAAATCGAAGTTAGCTTTGCAACCCATGGTGCCAAAGAGATAAGGCTGATGATGCCGGTTTGGACGCCGGGAAGTTACATGGTTCGCGAGTACGCGCGACAAATCGAGAGTCTTGAAGCGTATGACAAAAACGGACCGATCAAGACGATAAAAGCTGATAAAAACCATTGGGTCGTGTCTTGCGAAAAAACCGATAAAGTAACCGTTCGTTACTCGATTTACGGAAGAGAGATGGGAGTTCGAACCAATTGGATCGAACCGCAATTTGCGTTCCTCACGGGCGCTGCGACTTTCATCGTTCCGGAAAAAGCGGTCGATCGCAAATGCATCGTCCAGCTCGTGCCCGATCCGTCATGGGCAAACATCGCAACCTCGCTCAAAGCCTCGCCAGCAAGTCCATGGGTTCGAATCGCAAAGAACTTTGATGAACTCGTAGATAGCCCGATCGTTATGGGCAATATCGATATCCAATCGCAGGAAATCTCAGGTGCTACACATCACCTTGCGACAATTCCCTTCGAAGGCTGGGACACACAAAAAGCCATGGTCGATGTGGCCAAGATCGTCAAACTCGAACAGGATTTCTGGGGTGAAGTACCCTACGAGCAATATTGGTTCTTGAACCTCCTGACCGAAGCTGGCGGTGGTCTCGAACATGACAATTCGACGGTGTTGATGGCGAGCCGATGGTCCCAGAAACTGCGTCCGAAGTATGTCGATTGGTTAGGGCTCGTCGCGCACGAATTCTTCCATACTTGGAATGTCCGTCGGTTGCGTCCTCGAGCCCTGATGGCTTACGACTACAATCAAGAGCAGTACACCGACGAGCTCTGGATCGCCGAGGGACTTACCAGCTACTACGATGATTTAATTGTGGCTCGTTCGGGGCTCTCGACACCCAAAGAGTATCTTGAGCGAGTCAGCAAGAGCATTCAAACGGTGCAGAATGCCCCCGGCCGCAGCGTGCAGAATCTTATCGACAGCAGTTTCGATTCTTGGATCAAGTTCTATCGACCCGATGAGAATGCTGCCAACAGTCGTATCAGTTACTATTTCAAAGGTTCGATCGTCGGCATGCTGCTCGATGCCCAGATCCGTTTGCACTCTGCGGACAAATACAGCTTGGACGACTGCATGCGGCTACTTTGGAAGCGTCACCGAGAAACCGGATACACCAATGAAGACTTTTCAAAAATCGTCCAGGAACTTGGCGGCAAGTCCGTCAGCGATTGGCTCGATAAGGAGCTTCGTTCAACTGAGGAACTCGACTACCAACCCCTTCTTGAGGCTTACGGGCTGGCTTGGAAACCCAAGGACCCTCCAAAAGATGTTCCGCCCAAGGGGCCCGACACTCCTCCGTTGCCCACACCTGAAGTGGCGACTCCGGCTCATTTCGGTTTAGAGATCAGCAATGTCTCGGGAAAGACCCAGGTCGATAAGGTTCTGCGAGGAGCCTCGGCCAGCCATGCTGGAGTTCAAGTGGGAGATGAGCTCATCGCGCTAGGCGGTTATCGAATCGGTGCTGAGCAATGGGCCGAGCGGATTGGTTTATTGCACGTCGGCGACGAAGTCTCCCTGTTGGTCTCGCGTCGAGGAAAAATCCTCGATTTGCCGCTGAAAATCCTTGCGGAATCGGTTCAGGCTTCGACCCCCAGCTGGACGCTCATCCGCGTCGAAAAACCGACGCCAGAGCAAGAAAAACGCTGGAAATCGTGGCTTGCACTCCCCGAAGACCTGCAAGATACCCAGCAACCAAATCCTGCCAAGTGATCTGTTTCGGGTTAAAATCTCCCGATTAAGCACACTGGGCTGGTAAAATATTCCGGTTGCGGGTATTTAAAAGGAAAGCCCCTGGGGTTTTTCGGCCAACAGGCCATTTGGGAACCAGGGAATAAAGGATTCGTTGATTCTTGAGGAATGCCGGTATGTCAGTGAATGAAGAGGTTTTTTCCAAAGTACAGTCCGCGTTGGTGGATGCCTTGGGAGTCGATGAGGACGATGTGACTCCAGCCGCCACGATGGTCGGAGATCTGGGTGCTGAGTCGATCGATTTCCTCGATATTGTCTTCAAGTTGGAAAAAGCCTTCGGTATCAAAATCCAAACCGAGGATCTGTTTCCCAAGGACATTTTGACTCAAAGCAGCTTTGTCCAAGATGGCAAAGTCAATTCCAGCGGGCTATCGGAACTCAAGAAGCGAATGCCTTGGGCCGACTTGACCAAGTTCGAAACCAATCCGCGAGTACAAGACTTCGGCGATTTGCTCACCGTCAGCGACATGTGCCGATACGTTCAGTCGAAACTCGCTTAGTGCACCGAGGCGACTTCAGTGCGTTGGTTTTGGATAGATCGTTTCATTGAATTCGTGCGGGAGACTCGTGCTCGCACGATCAAGAACATCACCTTCGGCGAAGAGCCGCTGGACAATTACTTACAAAGTTGTCCGCATTACCCTCATTCGTTGATGATCGAGGGAATGGCGCAAACCGGTGGACTGCTGGTCTCTGAGCCTGAGGGATTCACCCGCAAAACGGTGCTCGCGAAAGTCTCCAAGGCGACATTTAACCGAGTGATTGTTCCCGGTGATTGCATCGAGCTCCAAGCCGTGGTTCAGGCCAAGCATGCGACAGGTGCGGTCATCGACGGTAAGATTACTTGCGATGGCCAAGCGGTTGCTCAGATGGAATTGTGGTTTGCTTTCTTGGATGAAAGCTTCGGGGCAGAAGCTCTATTTCCGCCCGAGGATCTCATGAGAACGCTCAGGATCTTACGTCTTTTCGACGTTGCAGTGGACTCTCAGGGGAATAGAATTGATCCGCCAAAGCATATGCTCGAAGCGGAACTGCGTTCCTCGGAACAGTTGCGACAAGCAGCCCGATCAAAACCTTTGGTTTTGCCTACCAAGCCCCTTTAGCCTCCACTTGTTGCGGGGTTTTGGTATCTTGATAAGCAACGTTTCACTTACCAGACTTCACCGTTTTTGAGAAGGCTTAGGATTCATGCGTCGACGTGTTGTCGTCACCGGCTTGGGAGCCATCAATCCCCTGGGGCACGATGTTTCCACGATGTGGAAAGCCCTCTTAGAGAGCCAAAGCGGGGTAGGGCCCATCACGGTCTTTGATGTAAGCGGATATCCGACGACCATTGCTGCGGAAGTCAAGAACTGGGATGTTTCGAAGGTTGGCGAAGATCCCGCGATCTGGAATTATCGAGGACGCCATACCCGGTTTGCTGTCGGTGCGGCCAAGCAAGCGGTGATGCAGTCAGGGTTCCTCGATAGCAACCTCGATCCGACGCGAGTCGGTGTTTACCTAGGAGCTGGCGAAGGGAATCAAAACTTCAGCAACTTCACCCGCATGGTCGATGCCGCGATCGGTGGGCCAGAGTTTGACATGTCCAAGTTCCTGCGCAAAGGATTCGAGCTGATGGATCCGCGAGAGGAGATGGAGCAAGAGCCCAACATGCCAGCCGCGCACGTCGCGGCACTCTTCGATGCCCAAGGCCCAAACTGCAATTGCTTGACAGCCTGCGCCGCATCAAGCCAAGCGGTCGGTGAGGCAACCGAGTTGATCCGGGCCGGGGATGCCGACATCATGATCGCCGGTGGCTGCCATTCGATGATCCATCCGTTTGGACTCACAGGCTTTAGCCTGCTGACGACACTCTCGGAACGCAACAATGAGCCGGCGAAAGCCTCTCGACCATTTGACAAAGACCGAGACGGGTTTGTGCTAGGCGAGGGGGCAGCGATTGTGATTCTCGAAGAGTACGAGCATGCTCGCAAACGCGGTGCTGCGATCTATGGCGAGGTCTTGGGCTACGGCTCGACTGCGGACGCTTATCGCATCACCGACATCCATCCCGAAGGCCGAGGTGCCATCGGATGCATGAAACAAGCGATCGCAGATGCAAAGATCAACGTGGATCAGATCGGTTATGTCAATGCCCATGGAACCAGCACGCAAGTCAACGACCGAACCGAAACGCTCGCTTGCAAAGGTGTCTTCGGAGACTTGGCCAAGAGCATTCCAGTATCGAGCACCAAGAGCATGATGGGGCATTTGATCGCCGCAGCCGGTGTGACGGAAATGATCGTGTGCATGCTTGCCATCCGAGATGGTGTGCTACCACCGACGATCAATCAAGAGACGCCTGATCCGGCTTGCGATCTGGATTACATCCCCAACGTCGCAAGACCTTCGAAGATCCAGGTTGCCCTCAACAACAGCTTTGGCTTCGGCGGCCAAAATGTGACTCTGGCCGTCGGTGCATTGAGAAACTCATGATCATCTCCGATGCGATCCTGTTAGCGTATTTGGATGAAGCACTTTCAGGGGAAAAGATGGCTGCCATCGAGCAGTCAATCCGATCCGACAATCAGTTGCGCACGAGGATCGAGTTGCTCATATCCCAACGGGATTCAGGCATGCATAGCTTAGGTGACATCTGGCGTCGACATCGACTCAGTTGTCCAACCCGCGAGCAACTAGGAAGCTATCTGCTCGGAGCGATGCTTGAGGACGCGAGCCAATACATCGAATTTCATATTGAGAAGATCGGGTGTCGTTATTGCCAAGCAAACTTGGAGGATCTTCGGATCGCTCAGCAGAGTGCCAAGGCTGCTGAGCCAAGTGCAGCAGAGCGTCGCAAGCGAATCTTCAACAGCTCTGTTGGGCGGATGCAAAGCTATCCGGGAGACGAGTAAATGCGGATCGGACAGATCGTAACATTGATTGCCGATCGCAAGTTCGGGTTCATTCGTAGCGAGCACTTTCGCGACGATGTGTTTTTTCACTTCTCGACGTTGCAGGGACTCAATCCAAACCGTATCCGCCTTGGTCAGGATGTCGAATTCGAGATCGATGAGCTTTTGCGGATCAACAAGCAGAAGTTAGAGGCGACGATCGTACGAGAGCCCGCCAAACCTTTATCGTTCAAGCTCGATGAAGAAGCCATCGAGGGTCTGAGGCCATCGCATCATCCCAAGGCCCGCCGCCGCAAACCCGGCTGGAAATCACGCCCTGATCAGTCGGATCCGACCGATCAGTCTGATCCGACCGATCTAACCCAACCCTGAGTCATTCGTTTACTTACAGTGGTCAGGGCCGGGATCGAACCGGCGACACATGGATTTTCAGTCCATTGCTCTACCTACTGAGCTACCTGACCGGTGGCCGAGAGGTGAAAATGGTAAACCCTTCGCCGGTTTTGTCAATTCAAACCCCAAGCTTTCTGAATCGCTTTTCTTGGTAATCCGTAGAGTTTGGGGCTGTTTCTCGCTACAATCAAGACACGTGTGCGCGCCTTCTGGATTCCAAGGATCGCATCGACTCTTCTGGAAATGCATACACTTAGGAACGCAACCGTGATCGACGGCTCGAAGATCTGCTCGAAATTTTTATGTCTCGTTGCTACTTGTGCCTTTCTATGGGTCTGGATGCCCAAGGCCCAAGCTCAGTACTATCCAGACCATCCGGTCGTCAAAGAAATGGTCGATCGGGGAGTTGCTTACTTGGCCGCTAACCCTGTCAGCGGCACAGGGGACTCGATTTTCGGCATCCAAATCCTGACGGCTTACACGATCTACAAAGTCGAAGGCGATCCTGACATGCCTTTGGTTGCCAAAGGGCTCCAGGCCGCGAAAGACTACGTTGGGAAGATTTCTAGAGCACAAGGCGGCTTTGATCACAAATCGATCTACCACATGTCGGTTTGTTGCATGTTGCTTGCAAGTGTCAGCGTCGATACCTACGGCCCTGAACTACTGGCGGCGAGAGATTTTTTCATGCGAGTCCAGCAGCGTACCGGAGCCTACGGCTACATCGATGGTTCCCACAAAGCCGATAGCGGCGACATCTCCCAAACCCAATACGTCTTGCTGGCACTCTGGACGATGTACCAAGCCGGCATCGAGATCCCAGACGACCGCGTGGTGAAGACCTTGGATTATCTTTACGCCGCACAAATCCGCGACGCACAAAGCGGCAATGCTGGGGGCTGGCCCTACCAGTTCGAACCCGGAAACATGGGGCTTAACAACTCCACCAACTCGCTTACAGCCTGCGGTCTATCGAGCGTTTTGATCGCAGGGGACATCCTGGGCGTTTTCAGAAATCGATTGGCCCAAGCCGAGGAAGAGGAAGGGCTCGTTCCGGCCGCCTTCAAACGGGTTGTCGCTGAATCGGAAAAGAAACGTCGAGGGGCTAACATCGACCGCGACAGACTCGACAACTGCGTCAAAGGTGGCCTGGACTTCAACCGCCGTCACCCTTACTCGAAAACCACTTGGCACTACTACTACCTCTACTCTCTCGAACGCTTCGAATCCTTCCTCGAAATCGCCAGCGGCAAGCAGAACAAAAGCCCACCTTGGTACAACGTCGAGGTCGAACGCATGAAAGCTCTCCAAGGCGGAAACGGATCCTTTGGTGGACCAAACTCTCAAGACATCGACACCGTCTTGGATCCGCAGACCGCAACCTCCCTGGCCATCTTGTTCTTGATCCGCAGCACGCAAAAAGCCATCGGTGACTTGAAGGAAGCGATCGCTATCGGCGGAAACGAACTCCCAGCAGACTTGACCACCGTGACGATGCTCAACGGGAAACCGGTCTCGAAGAATGAAGCCACGAGCATTGATGATGCCTTGAAGATGCTCGAAGATGACAAAAAATCCCAAGGCGAAGACAAACTCGTTGCCGAAAAAATCATCTTCTCGAAAGACCCGGCTAGGCGGAAAGATGAACTCAATCGCTTCTCCCGCCTCCTGCGTTCGAAAGATTGGCAAGCCCGACGCATTGCATCCAAAGTTCTCGGACGAAGCGATGACCTCGATATGGTTCCCGAGCTGATCTTCGCTCTGAGCGATAGGGATTTGGTTGTCAACCGAAATGCCGAAACGTCCTTGAGATTGATCTCAAGAAAACTCGATAAATACCACCTGCCCAAAGAAGGTGGTATCACCGATCAAGACCGAATCAAAGCCCAGCGTGAATGGAAAACTTGGTTCCTGGAACTTCGCCCCGATTACATTTTCGTCGAATAGCAATCATGAGCACAGCCAATCCAACGCAGACCCAAAGCACCAGCGGTGGTCTTTTGCACGTCGATGAAACGTCGATGCGAACCAACAAGGTCGAGCAGGTATCGAGCCTGCTGATCAGCATTGCAGTGATGTTGGCTTTCGCAGTCGGCATGCTGTTTCTGCTCTTTCTGCTATCGATGGATTGGACGCGGACGCTTCCGATGGAAATCGAAGCCGAACGTATCGCGGGCCGAGGCGAGAACGCGGCAGGCTTCGAACGCGATTTTGACCCTCCAGCGGCTGACGAAGTTGAACAGCTCAGCGAACCGGCCCTCGAACAAACCATCCAAATGGTCAACGATGCCATTGCAGCGATCGCATCGATGGACACGATCATCGCTAACGACGCGATCGCCGGAGATCGAAGTGGACAAGGGGACAGTCGCCCACCTGGGCCCGAAGGCGAAGGGGTCGACGGTGTGCATCGTGGAGAAAGATGGGAACTGAAATTCTCAGCCCGTGATCGTAAAGCGTATGCCGGACAACTCGATGCCTTCGGGATCGAACTTGCTGCCATCGGCGGTGGCATTGCTACCATCGATTACGCAAGCACGCTTGCCAAATCCCCCAAATCCCGCTCGTCGACACGAGACCAAGAGAAACGATTGTTCTTTAGCTATGTCACCAACAACGCGCTAATGCAGTACGACAAAGCACTTTTGCAAGCCGCAGGAGTGAACACCAAAGAACGAACCGTCTTGAAATTCATTCCAAAGGAACTCGAAGACATCTTGGCCGTTGCCGAAAAAGCCTACTACATCGAGAAACGCAGCAAGGACTTTCGCGTCTCGGATATCGCCAAGACCATTTTCGAATGCAAAGCAGCCAAGAACGGCAAATTCGATTGGGTAGTGATCGACCAACGCTACCGCAACAAAAACCCCTCGGTCAAATAGAACTCCATCCGGGATTACTGAGGGTATCAAGCGAGTCTTCTCTCCGTGTCCTTTGTGTCTCTGTGTTTCCATTCTTTGGTTCTTCAGGAATTGCAGTGGCTAGGAGAGAAATTCACTGGGGCCAAATCACCTGATGTTTCACCCGCAAAGATTCCTGAAGAACCAAAAATTCCGAAATCCGGAAAAAATTTCCTGACCAAAATCGGGACAAAAACTCCTTTCTTGATAAATTTGACTTATCGCCAATCGCCCCGAAGGGGCAACTAGGCAGCAGGGGCAAAGGGACCGTTGACCCCAGGTGCGAAACGAATTTCGCATCCGTTTCTTCTTTACGAAAGGTCCCTTGCTATGCTTGCAAAACTCAAAACCTACAGCCTCGTCGGTATCGATGCGGTCCCGGTAGATGTCGAAGTCGATCTGTCCGCATCGGCACTCCCAAAAACCGTCTTGGTCGGCCTGCCCGAACAAGCGGTCCGCGAAAGTACGCATCGTGTCGAACGCGCGCTGGTCAACGCTGGGTTCCTAAGACCCCATGATCGCATCGTAATCAATCTTGCTCCCGCCGAACTCCCGAAACAAGCAGCCAGTTTCGATCTGCCGATTTCTCTAGGGCTTCTAGTCGGCAGCAGTCAGATCCAATCCGATCGACTCAACGAGTACGCAGTCGTTGGCGAACTTTCGCTCGAAGGACACACGCGGGGAGTAAAAGGAGCGCTCTCGATGGCCATCGCGGCGGCCAAACAAGACGGGATCAAAGGACTGCTGGTTCCTTCTTCGAATGCCAAGGAGGCTGCGGTGGTCGAAGACATCGAGGTCATTCCCGTTGCAAACCTCTGCGAAGCGGCCGCGTTCATGGCAGGAACACTGGAGATCGATCCGGTCCCAAGTCGCCTTCAGGAGATCTACGATAGCTTCTCTAGGTACGAGTTGGATTTTGCCGACGTGCGTGGCCAAGAGATGGCCAAGCGAGCGCTGACGATCGCTGCTGCTGGCAACCATAATCTCCTGATGATTGGTCCACCTGGTTCTGGCAAGACCATGCTGGCCAAACGTCTCTCATCGATCCTGCCGACACTCTCGCCTGGCGAATCGATCGAGACGACCCGAATCTACTCAGCCCTTGGACGACTACAAGTCGGACAACCCTTGATGGTCCAGCGCCCGTTTCGGTCCCCTCACCATACCATCAGCGATGCGGGGCTCGTCGGCGGTGGCAGTCCACCTTCGCCAGGCGAAGTCTCCATGGCCAACAATGGAGTGCTGTTTCTCGATGAGCTACCGGAGTTCAATCGCAAGACGCTTGAAGTCATGCGTCAACCGCTCGAGGACCGTGTCGTAACGATCTCGCGAGCCATGCGCAGCACGACGTTTCCGGCAAATTTCATGCTCGTCGCGGCGCTGAACCCTTGTCCGTGCGGATACCGCACCGACCCGCGTCGTTCATGCAACTGCAACCCCACCCAAATCGAACGTTACATGGGTCGAATTTCAGGTCCGCTTCTGGACCGAGTGGATATCCACATCGAGGTCCCCGCAGTACCCTTCGAAGAACTCGCGCATGGCTCGACAGGAACCAGCAGCCAGGTGATGCGAGATCAAGTCACTGCGGCGCGGACACTTCAAAACCAGCGATTCAGTTCATCGAGGACATTGACGAACGCTCAAATGACAAGCCGCGAACTGCGTCAGCACTGTCCATTGGGAAAAATTCAAACGCAGCGAATGAAGACCGCCGTCTCGGAGCTTGGACTCTCGGCCCGCGCGCATGATAAAGTCATCCGAGTGGCACGAACGATCGCCGACATGGAGTCCTCTGTGCAGATCGAACCGCATCACATCGAAGAAGCGATCCAGTACCGCATGCTCGATCGCGACATCTTCGCATAATCCTTTTTTTAAACACGGAGTCAGTAGAGAGCACAGAGCCTTGCGATCCTCTCCCTTTCCCTCTGTGCCTGCTCTCTGTGTCCTTTGTGTCTCTGTGTTTCCAATCTTAGAATCGCTTTTAATTGAATCCAGCTATGCGAGAAATCATGAATCTGCGAACGACGACCATCACCGAGTGGCCGCCAAAATAAGTCACCATCTCAAGCGCCGTCGACCGGCCACGTCGGTGCATGTTTACTTCCGGCCGTTCGTCGTGCTCGTGCTCGATTCGGACAAGCCAGTGTATCATTCCGTTAAGA